>JADLEL010000022.1 GCA_020846145.1 Pirellulales bacterium
TACCGGGACGCAAGCGGCCGAGGATTATCCCGCGCCGCTGCGCCGCGTTGCCTATTACGATCTCGAACGCAAAAAACGGTTGGTGTTCTTGACCAACAACATGACCTTGCCTGCGCTGACCATCGCCATGTTGTACAAGCGACGCTGGCAGGTGGAGTTGTTCTTCAAGTGGATCAAACAACACCTGCGGATCAAGGCGTTTTATGGCACCACGCCCAACGCCGTGCAGACCCAAGTCTGGATTGCGGTGTGCGTTTACGTGCTCGTGGCCATTGTCCGCAAGGAACTGCGCCTCGATTGCAGCATGTATCAAATCCTCCAAATCCTCAGCATTTCACTTTTTGAAAAAGTCCCTATCCAGCAAGCACTTACGTCAAATATTTCACAAAACGAAAAAACCTGTTTCCCTAACCAGTTGGTATTGTTCAACTTATGATGGGACAGTAGTGGTATTTTTTGTTTTTCTAAAAAATTGGTATGTGGACCCTGGAAACCATTGCATCGAATTAAGTTTATATCCTTTCCTCTCAACAAATATGAAAGAATGATACTGAATGCATTATTCCTTCTTGAGTTGAGATTCACGCGAAGAAATAATTTTCTGCCCGATTTGCTTTTGACCTTTGCTCGACCACGCCGATGTTTGCTCTTGCCTTCTGCGATGTTTTTCAACCGCGTCAACTGACCACTGCCAGTCTGCTTTGGTTCTTTCAAAATCCCGGCAATTTCAGCATCAGAAAGCAATCTAGGCATTGCCAACAGGTATATGAAGGATTGTAGTGAATATGTGGGATATGTAAATAGTATATTGGATTTATGTACTAGTGTACATAAGGGGGGTACGCACGCAGGCGCATCATTGGTTGGAATCGGGGGAACAAGAAAAAAAGTTTACCTATTTACACAGCATCGCCATAATCGGCAAAAGTATTTCAGATGGCCGGACGTTCGCTGTCAAGATTTCAGCAACACACTATTAAGACACTACCGTGTGTTCACGGGGGGCTAAATACGGATCCGTTGCCCATCCTGGGGATATTCGAACGGCTGCTTTTTGTCTTTTGGCATCCCGTTTTCTCCCTTTTTGCTCATCTGGCAGGGCGATTCCCGGCATGGTAAAATGAAGCTTTCGTTTTAACTCCGCGATAACCTAAGCACTTTCTGAACCCGTCCCCGATTCATCCAAGGAGCCGATCGATGAGCGAGAGCACGAAAAAACTTCCGTCGCGCCGCGAATTTCTGAAACGGAGCGGTTATATCGCCGCGGCCTCGGCCTTGGCGGGAATTGCCGTTCCGCATGTCCACGCCGGGGAGGAGAACACGATCCGCGTGGCGCTGATCGGCTGCGGCGGGCGGGGTTCCGGCGCGGCGATCAACGCCCTTTCGGTGCCCAACGGCCCGACCAAACTCGTGGCCCTGGCCGACGTTTTTGCCGACCGCGTGAAGGGGAGTTACGCCGAATTCCAGCGGGAGCGCGGCGACAAGGTCGATGTGCCCGAAGACCGCCGCTTCGTCGGCTTCGACGCCTACAAAAAGGCGATGGACTGCCTCAAGCCGGGCGACGTCGCGATTCTGGCGACTCCGCCGGCCTTCCGCTGGCTGCATTTCGGCTACGCCATCGAGAAGGGACTGAACGTCTTCATGGAGAAGCCGGTAACGGTCGATGGCCCGACCACGAAAAAAATGCTCGCGCTGGGAGCGCAATCGGTGAAGAAAAACCTCAAGGTGGGCGTGGGGCTGATGATCCGCCATTGCCGCGCCAGACAGGCCCTGCTCGAACGAATCCAAAACGGCGAGATCGGCGACATCCTCGCGCTGCGGGCTTATCGCTTGCACGGCCCGATCGTCGGTTATATCGGCGGCAAGCCCAAGGACACGAGCGAATTGCTCTACCAAGTCAAGAAGTTCCACGGCTTTCTCTGGGCCAGCGGCGGCGCCTTCAACGATTTCTACATCCACCAGATCGACGAGTGCTGCTGGATGAAAGGCGCGTGGCCGACCGAAGCCCAAGCCAACGGCGGCCGACACTACCGCGGCGATTGCGTCGATCAGAACTTCGACAATTACTCGGTGGAATACACCTTCGACGACGGCACGAAGCTGTATTACTACGGACGTTGCATCGACGGTTGCTTCGACACCTTCTCCAGCTACGCCCACGGCACGAAAGGCGTCGGGGTGATTTCCATGTCGTCGCATCACCCCGGCCGCTGCCGCACCTTCAAAGGACAACAGATGACCAAGGGCAACCAACTTTGGGCGTTTCCGAAAAAAGAGCAAAGTCCCTATCAGTTGGAGTGGAACGATTTGATCGCGGCCATCCGCGAGGACAAGCCCTACAACGAAGTCGAGCGCGGCGCCACGGCGAGCCTGGTCTCCTCGATGGGCCGCATGGCCGCGCACACCGGGCAGATCGTCACTTTCGAGCAGATGTTGGAATGCCCGCACGAGTTCGCCCCGGACCTCGCGCAATTGACGATGGATTCCCCCGCCCCGCTCCTCGCCGGTCCCGATGGAAAATATCCCATTCCCGAGCCGGGCATTAAGAAAGATCGGGAGTATTAACCGGGATTATTCACAAACATCGTAGATGCGGCATCCTGCCGCATTTTAGGCAAAAGCGGCAAGATGCCGCTTCTACAAATCGCTTTTATGAATAATGCGGATTGACGGCGGATCCGCCTCCGGCGAAGACACGGGGGCATAAGCGTTGAAGAGTAATTTCTCGTTTTTCCGATTTCACGCCCCCGGTGTATTCACCGGGGGCGAAATCGTCTCTTTTCACGGCATTGCGTTCTACCGCATATCTTGGCCGGTAGTTACCAAAGTATTACATCAAAACGCATTCTTTCGGGGGGAGGAAGCGATTGACCGGCCGATGTTATATATGACAATTATTTCAGGCAATAATCCCCTTTCCGATCAATGCTAAGGTTTTTTATGAGTATTGCGACGAACGATGAACTCCTATCCGATTTCCCGGTTGCCCTATTACCCCCGGCGGAAATGTTCCCGCCAGCGGAGCCCGCGGCGACTGTCGAGCCGAAGCCCTGGATGCCCGCGAAAAAGCTGCGTTGGTCCAACGGGCTGGATTGGCCTGCCGTGATCTGGATGGGGCTGATTCACGCCGGGGCGCTGGCCGCGCCGTTTTTCTTCACCTGGAAGGCGTTGGGCTTGTTTCTGCTCTTGGGTTGGATCACCGGCGGGCTGGGAATTTGCTTGGGCTACCATCGCTTGCTGACGCACGGCAGCTTCAAAACCTTCCCTGGGATGCGGCGTTTGCTCGCGCTGTTGGGAACGCTGGCCGGCGAAGGACCGCCGATCACTTGGACCGCCGTGCATCGCCTGCACCACCGCCACAGCGACGCGGACGGCGATCCGCACTCGCCGCGGGACGGCGGCTGGTGGAGCCATATCTTGTGGCTCTTTCCCCGTCCCCGCGATCCCGACTGGCGGCGGATGCGCGACCGCTATGGCAAAGATTTGCTCAAAGATTCCTTCATGCGCCTGCTGGACAAAACTTTTCTCGTCTGGCACTTCATCTTGGGCGGTCTGCTGCTCGCCGCCGGATGGAGTTTTTGGGATCTCTACACGGGGCTGTCCTTTTTGAGCTGGGGACTGTGCCTGCGGATGGTTTGGGTGATGCACGTCACGTGGTGCGTCAATTCCGCTTCGCATATCTGGGGATATCGGAACTACGAAACGAAAGACAACAGCCGCAATCTTTGGTGGGTCGGCTTGCTGGCCTACGGCGAAGGCTGGCACAACAATCATCACGCCTTTCCCGGCCGCGCGCGGCACGGCCATCGCTGGTGGGAAATCGACGCGACCTTCGCCGTGATCTGCCTGATGGAACGGCTGGGATTGGCCTGGCAGGTGCTGCGGCCGAAGAGATAATCGGGCTATTTCGCGGCTTTCGCCGGTTCCGGTTCGTACGTTTCCAATTCGCGAATCCAGATATTTCTGAATTTCAACGGATTTCCGTGATATTGCAGGTCCAAGGGCATTTTTTCCGGATGGGGATGGTAGGCGGGAGCCGCGTCCCAGGCCGTCTGGCCTTGAATCTCGAAATGGTTCTGGATCAGCACGCCGTTATGCAGCACGGTAACGTAAGCCGGTTTTTCCATTTTGCCGTCCTTGAAGCGCGGCGCGGTGAAAATGATGTCGTAGCTCTGCCATTCGCCCGGCTTGCGGCAAGCGTTGACCAGCGGGGGATGCTGCTTGTAGATCGCGCCCGCCTGGCCGTCGTAATAGGTATCGTTTTGATACGAATCGAGGATTTGCACCTCGTAATTTCCCATGAGGTAAACGCCGCTGTTGCCGCGCTCTTGGCCGCTGCCCTCGACCTTCTCGGGCGCGGCCCATTCCAAATGCAGTTGGCAGTCGCCGAAGGATTGCTTGGTTCGTATTCCTCCGCCGCGGGCGGTGGCGCAGCCGTCCTTGACGATCCATTGGTTCTCTTCCCATTGCGAGAGGTCCTTGCCGTCGAAGAGCACGAGGGCGTCGCTGGGCGGTCCGCCCGCGGGGCCGGGAGCGACGACCTTCGGCTCGGGCCACTTGATGCCGCTTAAATACTCCTTGAAAAAGTTGAAGCCGAAGGCGGCGGCAAACGATCCCAGCAGGACTAAGGCTGCGGCTGTCGGGACGAGGATGGAATGCGTGAATAATTTCGCGTACAAGCGTTTGCCGGTTGAAGCGTTCATGGCACATCAAGTCCTTTTTGGTCTGAGTTTTGCAAAGCAAATGGGGAAGGTTTCGATTGCAGACGGGAACGAGGGAAGCGGATTCTCGCCCGAAATTAAACTCGAAAACAGGTTGGATTCGAATGCGAATGTTGAGGCCCCTGCCGAGCCGACGAGCGAATATGGGGCTTATTCTACACGATCCGGTTCGACTCCGAAAGGGTGGGGCAGATCCCTTCGAACCGGGGAAATGGGGCGGTCTTCCGTTCCGGTTCTTCTCGTTTAAGGGCATGCGCAAATGCGTTTTTCGAGGAATCTCACGGGGGATTTCCGCAAAAATCAACATCTATCTCATGATTACAGGATATGCCATTCGTTATCAGGATTGAGGGTAATTCCTCAAAGTTTTTCGTTTAGCCCGGAGCCAACGACGACGGCGGGTGAAGTTTTCCAGTGCCCCTTACGCCCATCGTCGCCGTTGGCTCCGGGCTAAACGATCGGTTGCGGCCATGCCGCGCTAGGTTATAATGTCACAGTGGAGAAAATACCGATTCAGTAAGCCGACGAACAATATGGACTGCTAAAAATACGCGACGGATTTGGATAAACCAATCGCCGAACGGAAGACCGGTCGATCGTGGCAGTGGATAATATTATGGCGACCGTAGAACACCTGATCACCGCCGAAGAGATTTTCCAGTTGCCGAATCTCGGCCGGTGCGAACTAATACGTGGGGAGCTTTTCAGGATGGCGCCGGCAGGATCGGAACATGGCGGAATTATCAGGAATCTTACTGTTTTCTTGGGCACATTCGTGAAAAAACGCAAGTTGGGTAAAATTTTCGGCGCGGAAACGGGTTTCTACATTCATCGCAATCCGGATACGGTTCGCGCCCCGGACGTCGCTTTCGTTCGCTCCGAACGGCTATCGGAGAAACTCCCCAAGGGATTTTTCGAAGGAGCGCCGGATTTAGCCGTCGAGGTTCTTTCACCCGATGATCGGCCCGGCTACGTGCAAGCCGAAATTCGCGACTGGCTCGATGCCGGTTGTCTTGCCGTGTGGATCGTCGATCCCGACCACGAAACCGTAACCATTTACGAAAAGGCGCGGGATGTCGTCGTCTTTCATCGGAACGACAACTTGACCGGCAAGCGAGTTCTCCCCGGTTTTTCCGTGCCGGCGAGCGAGATCTTCGAATAAAGAGCGGTGAATCTCGGTTCCGGCCGAATCCGCTAAAACCTGCCACCTGTGCCGTTTTTGCTGGATATTCCACCTGTGGCTGTATTCTCGGCACGTTCGGCATACCCTATCCTTTGCGTCATAATTCTCATAATTCTCGTTTTAGGAGCGGCTAGGCGCGGCCGTTTTCTTGCGCGCGCGGGTGGGAGGCTGTAGGGATTGCATCGGCGGAAGTCGAAAAAACGCGGTCCTTTTTTTTGACGCGCGGCCGAAGATGACCTAAGCTTAAAATGGCCGGTGTCGCAGGATCCCACGTTCCGGCCACCTCGCCGACGAACCACCCCTTCGGCACGCATCTCCGGATCGACGCCGGCAAAGCATCCCCCTCACGGACGACAACATGCGACGGGTAACCACCGGTTTGGCGCGCGTACTGATTTTCGCTTGGGCGGTCGTTCTCGCCCTGCCCGCTTCCGCCCAAACCATCCTTCCGCCGGCGATCTCGCCCTCCACGATCGCCATTTCCACCCGCACCCGCGAGTTGGACGACCTGCTCCACAGCGGCCGGCAATTGGAACTCGAGCGCCGCTGGGCCGATGCGCTCTCGCACTACGAGGAAGGCCTTCGCCGCTACCCCGGCGAAATCCTTCTGCAACGCCGCTACGACTCGTCGCGGCTGCATTACGATCTGCAGCGCCGCGCGAACGACCGCAGTTTCCGCGAGTCGCTCGGACGAATGCCGTTCGACCAAGCCTTGGACCTCTACGCCCAAGTGCTGTTGATGATCGAAGCGAACTATGTCGATGCGCCGAATTGGCAAGACCTTGTCGAGCGGGGCACGAACGATCTGGAAGTCGCCCTCGGCGATCGGGCGTTCGTCGAGCGGAACGTGCCGCTCGCCCACCGCGCCCAAGCCGCGCCGTTCGCCCCCCAGTTGCGCTCGATTCTCGGCACGCGCGCGGTCGGCAATCGGCAGGAAGCCCGCGAGGCCGCGGCCTTTGCCGCCGCGCTGGCCGCCGAGCGTTTGGGAATTCCTCCCACGGCGGTCGTGCTCGAGTATCTCTGCGGAGCGACGAACTCGCTCGATCAGTATTCCGCCTTCCTCACGCCCGACCAACTCAACGAGGTCTATTCGCAAATCGACGGGAATTTCGTGGGCCTGGGCGTGGAGCTGAAAACGCAAAACAACATTTTGCGGATCGTCCGCGTCATTCCCGGCAGTCCCGCCGAAGAAGCCGGAATCCGCGAGGGGGACCGCATTGCGGCCATCGACGGTAAGTCGGTCGGCTCGATGTCCACCGATCTGGCGGCCAACCTCTTGCAAGGCGAAGAGGGGTCGCTCGTCCATCTCGTCGTCGCCGCCGCGGACGGCCGGGAGCGGCAGACCTCGATCCGCCGCCGCCGCGTGGAAGTGCCCAGCATCGACCAGATCGGCATGATCGACCGCGAGCGGGGCATCGGCTATTTCCGCATCACCAGCTTCCAAAAGACCACCCTCCGCGAGTTGGACGCCGCGCTTTGGAAACTGCACCGCGAAGGAATGCAGCGTTTGATTATCGACGTCCGCAACAATCCCGGCGGATTGCTGCCCGCCGCCGTCGATGTCTCCGACCGGTTCGTCGAGCGCGGTGTGATCGTCACCACCCGCGGCCGCAGCGCGCAGGAAGACGCCACCTACGTCGCTCGCGAAACCAACAAATGGCGCATACCGCTGGTGGTGATCGTCGATCAAGACAGCGCCAGCGCGGCGGAAATTTTCTCGGGCGCGATTCACGACCTCAAACGCGGCACGATCGTCGGCGTGCGCAGCTACGGCAAGGGTTCGGTGCAAGGCATCTTCCAATTGAACGGCGCCGGCGCCGGCATCCGCTTGACGACGGCGAAGTTCTACTCGCCCAACGGCAAACCCTACAGCCACGTCGGCGTCGAGCCGGATTTCGAAGTTCGCCAGGCCGCCAAGCCCATCGAGGGGGGCGTCGCCGTTCCGACGCAATCCGATCGGATGCTGGACGCCGCTCTGGAAGTTGCCCGGGGCGCGAACGCCGCCCCGCGACAAGCGCGAAGCTCGCGGTAGCTTTTCGGGGAATAGGGGATAGGGATTAGGGGCAGACTGCAAGAATTCGGCGGCACGCGAACGCTCACCTCGCAACTTCGGATTATTCTCGATAATCTATTCTCGCACCCTAAATGAGGGGGCAGTTTCATGGGTGAATTTCGGTTCCTCCCTCGATTTTTCCAATCTTAAATCGGTAGAGTGCGTCTATAATGGAGTGTGGAGATCGACGCGGGATGGAAAAGGTAAAGTCCCCGCCAAGAGGCCGATGGAAATTCGTAGGCGGGACGCCGCACTGCGATTTCCATCTTGCAAGGGCATTGTGATTTTTCGAGGAGTTCCTCCATGTCCAGTGGAATTGCCGCCCCGCCGCCGCTGCCGGATCAATCACCCTACCCCGGCAACGTGCCGCTGCCGCCCCCAACGGCTTACGAGAAGCTGATCGACCGGCGCTTGCGCGAAACCCGGCGGCAGGTGAAGGGCGTCGATATCGTCTCTGGGATGCTGACGCTCGCGGCCGGCTCGTTGATCTACCTCTTCGGCGCGGCCTTGGCCGATCACTGGTGCGTCGCCGGCGGTTTCGGTTTCTGGGGACGTTTTTTCCTATGGATCGTTTTGCTCTTGGCGGGCGGAACCTATTTCGTGCTCAAACTGTGGCCGGCCATCGTCTATCGCATCAATCCGATCTTCGCCGCCGAGACCATCGAAAAGAGCAAGCCCTCGCTGAAAAACAGCCTCATCAATTTCCTGCTGCTCCGCGGGCACGAGCGGGAGGTCGCCCCCGTGGTCTATCGCGCGATGGAACAACGCGCCGCCGCCGACCTCAAGCAAGTGCAGGTCGAAATCGCCGTCGATCGCCGCAACATTCTCTTCGGCGGATACGCATTGGCCGCCGTCGTGGCCGCGTTCTGGTTCTATCTGGCTTTTTTGCCGAAAAATCCGTTCATATCGGCGGGCCGAATTCTGTGGCCCTTCTCGAACGTGCATGCCCCGACTCGCGTTACCATCGACGACGTAAAGCCCGGCGACGCCGCGGCCTTCAACGGCGAATCGGTCGCGGTCTCGGCCGAAATCCGCGGCTTGAAAGCGGGCGAAGAAGCATTCCTGCACTTCAGCACCGCCGACGGGCAAGTCCTCGATCAGATCGTCCCCATGACCCTCGAAAAGGGCCGGTCCCGCCATCAGTGCCAACTCCCGCCGGGCGAACTGGGGCTCCAGCAAAACCATACGTATTATCTCCGCGCCGGCGATTTCCGCACCGAAACCTACAACATCGAGGTGCGGATTCCGCCCGCGATCACCGTCGAACGGCTCGAATACCGTTATCCGAAATACACCGGCTTGGCCGACCGTTCCGTCGCGCGGCAAGGCGACATTCGCGCCATCGAAGGCGCCGAAATCACGATCCACGCCGCGGCGAACCAGACCATCCGCCGGGCGGAACTCGATCTGAATTGCCTGGGAACCCTGCTGCGGCCGATGACCGCGAAGGACAAGACCGCGATCGGCAAAATCGCGCTGCGGATGAACGTGGATGACCCGTCGAAGCCCGAATTCGAGTCGTATCAAGTTCTTTTTACCGACCTGGAGAAGCGCGCAAACCGCCGGCCGATCCGCCACCGTATCGAAGTCTTGCCCGACCTGCCGCCGGAAGTGGCGATTCTCCAGCCGGAGAAGGATGGAATCGCCGTTGCGGCCGACGGCAAATTGGAAATTCGCGTGCGCGCTTCCGATCCCGATTTCGCGCTCCGTCGCGTGGCGATCGAAGCGGAATGCGGCGGGAGAAAGCTGGCGCTGCCGCCGATCCTGGACCTCAAGGCGCCCGCGCCGGCGAAGAACGGCGAATACGTCGGCCAATGCGATTTCGTGCCGGCCGAATTGGACCTCAAGCCGGGCGACCGCGTCGAATACTGGGCCGAAGCCTTCGACAACAAGGAACCGATCGTGAATCGCGCGGCAACCGCGAAAAAGACGCTCGTCATCTTCGGCCCGGAGAAACGTAAGCCCGGCGACGACCGGCAGCAACGGGACAACCGCGCCCCTCCGCCCGGCGAACAAGGCGATAAAGACAAATCGCGCAACGAGCAGCAGAACAAGCAGGCGAAACGGCCGCCCGGCGAAGAGAATAATCCGCCCCAGGAACAGCAGCCAAAACCAGCGGATAAAAAGCCGGAAGATAAGCCGAATCCCGGCGATAAATCGAATCCGAACGAGCAAAAACCGCAAGAAGACCAAGGCCAGCAAGGCGCGTCCGCCCAGGGCGACCAGGGCGGCGAAAACGCGAAAGACAAGTCCCCGCAAGGATCGCAAGGCGACGCGAAGGAAAACTCGGAAGATGCCCAGTCGGACAAAAACGAACAACCCGGCGAACAGCAAAACCAGAGAATCGATCCCGACGCCCAAGCCGCCGACGCGATGAGAGAGATCGCCAAGGATGCCGAAAAGCAACAAGGGACCGAGAAACAACAAGGAACCGAAAAGCAAGAAGGAACCGAAAAGCAACAAGGGACCGAGAAGCAACAAGGAACCGAAAAGCAAGAAGGAACCGAGAAGCAACAAGGGACCGAGAAGCAACAAGGGACCGAGAAGCAACAAGGGACCGAGAAGCAACAAGGGACCGAAAAGCAACAGGGGACCGAAAAGCAACAGGGAACCGAAAAGCAACAGGGAACCGAAAAGCAACAGGGAACCGAAAAGCAACAGGGAACCGAAAAGCAACAGGGAACCGAAAAGCAACAGGGAACCGAAAAGCAACAGGGAA
>JADLEL010000023.1 GCA_020846145.1 Pirellulales bacterium
CTGGGCGTTGCCCAGGGCTGGGCGAACGGCTGGGCCTTCGGCCCGAAATCGAGGAAATCCGCGCTCGATAACGCAATTCCATTGCTCCTTGCGATTCATTCCTTGAAATTCCCAGCAAACCAAATCAACGGGTACGCTTTATCCGGATGAGCTAATATTTCTATTTCTAAACTCCGAATTTTTCTATTTTTCAACCACTCAAGTAAAAAACTCCGTGTCCTCCGTGTCTCCGTGGTGAGATCTCCGGATCAGCCCCGAGAAGCAGTTGCTCGGCGACATCGGAAATCCCTCTTCGTGATTTTTTGCATTTCAGAGAGTCGCCGCCAATTGAGCGATGAACTCCGCGAGTTTTTTCGCGGCGACCAGCGAGTTTTCCTTCAGCGCCCAGAAATCCTTGATGCGCGACGGCCTTTTCCACAAAACGCCGACCGCGGCGCCGAGCCGGGCGGCGCCGGTCTTTTGACGGAGAAGCATTTCAATATCCGGCGGGAGCGACTCGTCGGCCGGATCGTGGATGATTCGCACGGCAAGAAGCGGGATTTTGCGGCGGCGGCAGACTTCGGCCACGGCGAAAGTTTCCATATCGACGGCCACCGCTCCGGTTTGCTCGAAGAGCACTTTTTTTTCGTCGGCCAGGCGGATCACGCGATCGGAGGTGAGGAGTTTGCCGACGATTGCGGTTCCCGCTCCGGGCGCCGACCGAAGGTTGGCCGGCAGAGGGGAGATCGCGATGCTTTCGCCCGATGCGAGCGTTACTTCATTGGCCAACACCAGATCGCGGCGTTTGAGTTGCGGGGATAATCCGCCGGCGAAACCGGCGGAAAGGACGAATTGCGGCTTGTGGCCGTCGATGAGCGTCTCGGCGGCCTTGGCGGCGTTCGTTCGGCCGGCGCCCGAGAGAAAAACCACCACCCGGCGGCCGTTCAATCCGCCTTCCTTCGCCTTAAAGCCTTCGCCGCGGATCGTAACGATTCCCCTGAGCGAATCTTCCAGGAAGCCGGATTCGATGCCCAGCGCGAAGATCGCCCCGAGATGGCAGGGGTGGATCTCGCCGGTGTGCAAGGTGTTCGGCATGTGCTGCGTTCTACGGATAGCGGGCCGTGGGATTTATCCCCTCCGTGCGCTGCGATCGAATGACGGATTGGAAACCGGTCCTACGGATCGAGGCAAACTTGTGCCGCAGCCGCGCGGCCGGCGGCGAGCACGCGGGCTTTTTCGGCGAGCGTGCGGCCGGCTTGGCGGCATTCGTCGAGAATCGCGGGCGTGGGGCGATATTTCGAGACGATCGGCTCGCGGAGTATGTCCCAGCCGATCGCCCGAAGCTGTTTGTCCACGCCTTCCGCGCCGCCGCGTCCCCAACCGTAGGAACCGAAGGCCAGCGCCGCTTTGCCGCGGGGCCGCAAGCCCTCCAAGTAACTCAAGGTCGCCGCCGCCATGGGCATCATGCCGTGATTGAGCGTCGCCGAACCGAACGCAATGGCCGCGGCGTCGAGCACGTCGGTGGCGATCCGCGTCAGATTCGAGCGGCGGATGGATATCAACTTGGCTTGCACGCCCGCGACGGCCGCTCCGTCGCGGAGCGCTTCGGCCATGGCGCCCGTGCTTTCCCACATCGAATCGTAGATCACGAGCACTTTCGGCCGCGGGCGGTGCTCCATCCAATTCCGATAGGCGGCGAGAATTTTCGCGGGATGGCTCCGCCAAATCACGCCGTGGCTGGGAGCGATCATCTCGACTTCCAGCCCAGCGATCCGCTCCAGGCAGGCCCGCACCGATTTGCCGAAGGGCATGATGATGTTCGCGTAGTACGCCTTCGCCTCCTCCATCACGGTGCAGAGCGCGGTCTCGTCGTCGAACCGCTCGCTGGTGGCGAGGTGCTGCCCGAAGGCGTCCATCGAAAACAGCAGCTTTTCCTCCGGCACGTAGGTGAACATCGATTCGGGCCAATGCACCATCGGCGTTTCCACGAATTGCAGGCTACGCTTGCCGAGCGAAACCGCGTCGCCGGTGGACACGATCCGCCGTTTCCAATGTGCCGCGTCGTAATGCTCGGCCAGCGCCTCGGCGCACTTCTTGTCGCAAACGAGCGCGGCGTTCGGCATCGCCCGCAGCACGTCGGGCATCGCGCCCGAATGGTCCGGCTCGGCATGATTGCAGACCACGTAATCGACCTTCGCCGGATCGCAGAGCGCGGAGACGTTCCGCAGCAGATTTTCGCCGTACGGAGCCTTCACGGCGTCGATCAGCGCAATCTTCTCGTCGCGGATCAAATACGCGTTGTACGTCGCCCCATGCTCCGTATCGTAGCTGTGAAAATCGCGCACGTTCCAGTCAACGTAGCCGACCCAATCGATGTTTTCGCAAAGCGTGGTGTTCATTATAGTGGGCAGTGGACAGTGGTCAGTAGGCGGTAGGCAGTAGGCAGTTCATCCAGCATTCAGCATTCAGCATTCATACTTCATCATTCCCTCACCCCTTCCACTTCGTACCCCAGCGATTTTACCGCTTCGATGATCTTTTCGCTATCGAGATTGACGCCTTCAACCATGGCGCGGCCGTTTTTTAAGTCCACTTCGACGCTGCGCACCCCGGAACATTCCCGAATCGCCCGCGTAACGGCGGCCGCGCAATGGCTGCACGCCATGCCGTTGACCGCGAGTTCCTGCCGCTGCGGCGCAAGGCTGCTCGTTTCCGTCGCGGCGGGGGAATCGCCGTTTTCATGCGCGCGTTCGCGTTCCTGCGCATCGGCGGCGGCGTTCGGCCAAAAATAGGAGACGCCGATCACCGAGAGCAAACCGATCGCCCAAACGGAGGAAACCCAGCCGACATCCTCGATATGGTGATGCGCATGAGTCGTTAGCTCGGGAATATGGAGCGACGCCAGGACCGTCAGCCAATCGAGTAAATAGCCGCAAACGACCGCGCTCAGCGCGATGGTCAGGAGGTAAAGCAAGGCCGACCGCTTGCCGAGTTGTTTCCATGTCGTCGAAATGGTCGCCGCGTTGGTCGCTGGGCCGGCGATTAAAAACGCCAGCGCCGCGCCGGGCGAGAAGCCCGCGTGGATGAAGCCCACGGCGATCGGCACCGAGGCCGTAGCGCATACATAAAGCGGAATGCCCACCGCCATCATTGCGAGAATCGACAGCAATTGATTCCCCAAATACGGACGCAATTCGTCGCGGTCCACCAAGGCGCCGATCGCCCCGGCGATCAACACGCCGATCAGCAGCGGCTTGCCGATGTCGCGCGGCAAGGTCAGGAAACCGAATCGCAACGCGCGAAGAATAAAGTGACGCTTCCCCTTCTCGGTGCAGCAGCTTTCGCCGCAGTGATTTTTCGGGAGCGGCTGATCGCCGTCGTCCAGCGGATCTTTTTCGCCGAAAAGCTGGACCAATCCGCCGCCCAACAGCCCCGTGACGAGCGCGGCGATGGGCCGAAAAACGCCGAATATCGGCCCCAACAGCCCCCAGGTAACGGCGATGCTATCGACTCCCGTTTGCGGCGTGGAAAGCAGGAAGGAAACCGTGGCCGCGCGGCTGGCCCCGTGCCGGCGGATCGAGGCCGAGACGGGAATCACCCCGCACGAGCAGAGCGGCAACGGCACGCCCAATAGCGATGCCTTCACGACCGGCCCGAATCCCCTCCCGCCCAGATGCCGCTCGATCCACTCCGGCGAGAACACGATCGAAAGCACGCCCGCCACCAAGAATCCGAAGAGCAAATACGGCGACATCTGGCCGAGCACCTGCCAACTTTCGACGACCGTGTTGCCAATCAGGTTGATGATGGAGTCGAACATTTGGAGAGTGGAGAGTGGAGAGTGGAGAGTGGAGAGTGGAGAGAATCGAGGGGCGAGGGGTAAGGGGCGAGAGACTTGCGACAATGCGGTTCAAGCTCACTCTCCACTCTTCACTCTTCACACACCACTTCTCTCTCCCCTCTCCCCTAACCCCTCTCCCCTAAATTTACTTCGCGTGTTGCGCGAGATACTTCGCCACGCCTTCGGCGGTGGGCTTCATGGCTTCCTGGCCTTCGCGCCAATTGGCGGGACAGACTTCGCCGTGCTGCTCGTGGAATTGCAGGGCGTCGAGCAGCCGCAGGGCTTCCTCCACGTTGCGGCCCAAGGGCAGGTCGTTTATCAAAGCGTGCCGTACGACGCCGCTCTTATCGATCAGAAACAGGCCCCGCAAGGCGATGCCCGCGTCCAACAGCACGCCGTAATCGGCGGCGATCTTCTTGTTCAGGTCGGCCACCAGCGGGTAGCGGATTTGTCCGATCCCGCCGTGGTCGCGGGGCGTGTTCTTCCAGGCCAAGTGCGTGAAGTGCGAATCGACGCTTACGCCGATCACCTCCGCGTTTTTTTTGTGGAACTTCTCCAAGGCCGCGTCGAAGGCGATAATCTCCGACGGGCAGACGAACGTGAAATCGAGCGGGTAGAAAAACAACACCACGTACTTGCCGCGGTACGACGACAGCCTAAAGCCGTCGGCGAACGAGTTGTCGGGCATCACCGCCGTCGCGGTGAAATCGGGCGCGGACTTGGTTACGAGCGTACACATCGGTCGATTCTCCTGGATTAAAAGCTTAAAAAAAATGTCTAACACGGAGGCACGGAGGGCACGGAGGAAAATGACGAAATCCGAATGACGAAAAAAGTTGATTCACGTTTGTTTCGTCATTGCTCTCCGTGTTCTCCGTGTCTCCGTGTTGAAATCCTTTCTCTCGGAATACTATTACGTCGCGGCGGCCGCGGCTCCGGCGGCGGCGGCCGGTTGGCGCTGGCCGAGCTCCTGGTCGATCATGTAAATCGCCACGCCGTTGTCGCCCACCAACTTGAGTTGATCGACGACCAACTGCGCGGCGGCCTCTTCTTCGACCTGTTCGTTGACGAACCATTCCAAAAATTGATGCGCGGCGTGGTCTTTTTCCTCGATCGCCAGATTCGCCAGGCCGTTGACCAGGCCCGTGATCTTCACCTCGTGCTGGTAAACGTCTTGGAAAGCATCGAGCGGCGATTTCCACGCGGTTTTCGGGGCGTCGATCTGCTTGAGCACGACCTTGCCGCCGCGATCGAGAATGAAGCCGTAGAACTTCATGGCGTGCATATGCTCCTCGCCGGCCTGAATCTTCATCCAGTTGGCCATCCCCTTGAGGCTTTCCGACTCGAAGTGGGCCGCCATCGATAAATAAAGGTATTCCGAAAACATTTCGGCGTTGATTTGTTGATTGAAAGCATCTTGGATTTTTGCGTTAAGCATGACGAATACTCCTCGAAAAAAGGGTTGAATATGCGCCAGGACGCTCGCCCGACGCGGGCTTCGTAGGTTATGCTTCAGCATAACTAATGGCTTATGCTCAATAACGACAATTCGTTATGCTGAAGCATAACCTACTCGATCATTCCGCCCCACTATTGGTTTCCGACTCGCACGATTGGCATCCGGGGCATAATCCCAGATATTCGAATCGATGACCGAGAATTTTATAACCCCCCAAATCATTACCTTCCACCCCCGGCAGATCAAGGGGAGGCGAAGAAACATCCTCCACCCGCCCGCAATGCAAACAACGGATATGATCGTGCCGCTCGACCGTGCCATCATATCGGGCTTCGCTTCCGCCAAACTCCAGCTTTTGAATAATACCCGACTGATGTAACATTTCCAGGTTCCGATATACGGTTCCCAGGCTGATTTTCGGTAACCGCGACCGCACGAGGGCATACAACCCCGCCGCCGTAGGATGTGTATGCACTTTCCGTAATTCTTCCAGAATCACTTGCCGTTGCTGCGTATTTCTTTGAAACATGGAAGATACTATCATGGGCATTGATCTAACGACAAACTTTATTGATAATTATTACTAATAGAACTAGATAGTCAAGTGGTATAAGCGATCACAAATTTCAAATCTCAAATTCCAAATATCAAATGGATCGCCAGCACCCCTCTTATGGAAAAATCGCTAGCCCTTCCCCAGATCGCTTGGCTTCGTCTTTTCCGCCGGCGTCTAGGCTCATGGTTCGATCTTCATGCGAAGGATTTGCCTTGGCGGAAGCGAAAAGATGCCTACTCCGTCTGGATCAGCGAGATCATGCTTCAGCAGACGCAGGTGGCGACCGTCTGCGGATATTTCGAGCGTTTTTTGCGGGCGTTTCCCACCGTGGACAATCTCGCCCAAGCGGAGGAAGAGCAGGTGCTGCGACTCTGGGAAGGACTCGGCTACTATCGCCGGGCGAGACAGTTGCATAAGGCGGCGAAATTTCTCGTCGCGGAGCACGGCGGCGAATTCCCGCGCGAGATCGATGCCGTCCGCCGTTTGCCCGGCATCGGCCGCTATACCGCCGGAGCAATTCTCTCGATCGCCTACGACATCCCGCAGCCGATCCTCGAAGCGAACACCCTCCGCGTTTACAGCCGCCTGTTGGGCTACGAAGGCGATCCGCATTCTTCCGCCGGGCAAAAACTGCTCTGGTCGATGGCCGAAGCGGTGATCCCCAAAACACGTTCCGGCCGAGTGAACCAGGCGCTCATGGAACTCGGCCGCGAAGTGTGCAAGGCGCGGAATGCGTTATGCGATAATTGTCCCGTCGCCCCGTTGTGCAAAGCCTTGGAAAAAGGCTTGCAAAATCGCATCCCCCGGCCGAAAGCGAAACCGAAAATCGAAGAAGTTTGCGAAGCGGCGGTCGTCGTCCGCCGCCGCAGCCGTGTGCTGCTCGTGAAGCGCGGCGACGGCGGCCGCTGGGCCGGCCTCTGGGATTTCCCCCGCTTCCCGCTCAATGCCGAACACCCCGCCGCGCGCCGCAAGGAACTCATCGACGGTGTGCGGCGGCTCACCGGCGTAACCATCGCTCCCGGCGAACTGCTGCAAACGCTCCAGCACTCCGTCACCCGGTTCCGCATCACGCTCGAATGTTATGCGGCGGAATATGTTTCGGAAGATGGCCGGAAAACGTCAAGTGAGATAAAGTGGTTGCGTCCCGCGGAACTCGAAAAATATCCTTTGAACACGACAGGCAGGAAGATAGCAAGCATAATATTGTAAGAAGGGAATAGATGAGTATAAAAAAGGACGATCCGGTTAAAACGTGCCTAGCCGATTGATATCGCATCGGGAAATCGTGGCGGCCCGAAGGGCCAGCCGTTCGTCCAGCCCTGGGCAACGCCCAGTGGAATGGAACGTCCATCATTTTTTTGTGCGATCGGCCCAACGGGCCAACAATTCGCCTCACCGTGAGGAGAACAGTTGGCCCGTTGGGCCGAAAAATTTCGTCATTTTCCCGTTCCCCAGGGCGTTGCCCTGGACTGGGAGAACGGCTGCCCCTTTGGGGCAAAATAAATCGTGGCGTATTGCAAAAGGTTAAATTCTCACTTCCCCGCGTACCAAAACGAGCGCAGCCAGGCATGTTCGCGGAGTTTTCCGAGCAGCGCGTCGCTAAGCGGCGGCAGATCGCCGGCGGCCGCGTTGGCCTCGGCCTGGGCGACGTTGCGGATGCCCGGTATGACGGTGCTCACCTCGGGCCGGGCCAAGACGAACCGCAGCGCCACGTCGGCCAGGGTATAGTCGCCTGCGGGCGGCAGCTTGGCTACGTCGGCTTGGATTTTTTCCACGCGCTCCACGGTCCGGTCGATGCGGTCCCCGGCAAAGTACCGGCTGCGGAAATCGTCGTCGGCGAAGCGCTGCCCGCGGCGGTACTTGCCAGTCAAGGAGCCTTCGTCGAACGCCACCCGCACGATCACGCCCACGTTGTATTCCTTCGCGGCGGGCAGCAACTCGGCTACCGGTTCCTGATGGAAGATGTTGTAGATGATCTGCACGGCATCGAGATAGCCGCGGCGCATCAGGTCGATGACGCAATTCTGGTCGTGTTCCGGCGTGGAGATGCCGATGTATTTGACCTTTCCTTCGCCCTGGAGTTTTTTCAGCGCGTCGAGTGCGCGGGGATTTTTGTTCCACGCCCGGGTCCAGGTGTGGAGCTGCAGGAGATCGACGCAATCGACATCGAGCGTCCGCCGCCGCTCGTCGAGGTTTTCGCGGAGATACTCGTCCGAGTAGCGGTCTTCGACGCGGCAGTACGGCGAAGGGGGCCAAGGGCCGTCGGCGGGCGGCGTTTTCGTGGCGACGAAGATCTTTTCCCGCCGCTGCTTCAAGATTCGCCCGATGATCCGCTCGCTGCGCCCCTTGCCGTAGAGGGCGGCGGTGTCGATGAAGTTCACGCCCAAGTCGAGCGCCTTGTGGAGCGCGGCTTCCGATACCTCTTCGGGCTGCGGCCCCCAACTGCCGCCTAACGCCCAGGCCCCAAAACCGATCTCCGAAACCGACGCGCCCGTGCGTCCCAAAGTGCGATATTTCATGGTAAACCAAGCTCCTCGAATAATCGGCGGAATTTTTTGCAAGCGAATTATTTCGACATGATACAAAAATTTCAGCATCCGGCATAGCCGCCGCCGGCGCTGCTTTGTCGGAAGACCGGCATTCTTGCCTGTCTTTAATGACGTACAGGAATGTCCACCCTCGCGGTTGCCGCGGCTTCGCGGCACTTCCGAAACGGGCCACTGGCCTTTGGAAATGAAACTGTTAGAATTAAATGATTATCGGCATTATGATAAAGCGCGTGAATGATCGATAACCGACACTCGGAGCGCGATAATGGCGTGGGAATATAGCGAAAAAACCAAACAACTCTTCATGGACGCCGTCCACGGCAAGCCGGGCACCCATCTCGGCGAGATCGAAGACCCGGACGGCCTCGGCGAACACGGCTCGATCGCCTGCGGCGACGCCATCCGCTTTACCTTCCGGGTCAATCGCCACCCCACCGATCCCACGCAAGATATCATCACCGCCGCCCGGTATTTGACGTTCGGCTGCACCTCGGCCATCGCCGCATCGGAAGCCCTCTGCGCCTTGATCGAGCAAGGCGGCCTGACGCCGATCGCGGCCTTGAAGATCAAGAACAGCGACATCGTACAATACCTCGAAGGGCTGCCCAAGCAGAAAATCCACTGCTCGGTGATGGGCGCCGAGGCCCTCGAAGCCGCTGTGTTCAACTGGGCGCAAAAACGGGGGGTCGATCTGAAAAAATTGGGCATCGAACTCACCGCCGACGACAAAAACGACGGCCGCATCGTCTGCAAGTGCTTCTCGCTCACCGAACCGTACCTACGGCACAAAATCGAGGAGCTGAACCTCCGCACGATCCCCGAAATCACCAATGCCGTCAAGGCCGGCGGGGCCTGCATGTCCTGCCACCACGTGCCCGGCGGTCTGCAAGACCTCTTGAACGACATCTGGGGCGCGGAAAAAGACGCGCTGCCGATCCTCAACCAGCCCGCCTTCCTGCCGGCCGCGCTGCCGATGGCGTCGAAAACGCCGGGCCAGCCGCTTTCGTCCTATCAATACAATAAAAAAATCGAAAAGACCATCGACCAGTACGTCCGCCCCCTGCTGCAGCGCGACGGCGGCGACGTGGAACTGGTCGATATCAAGGACAACCTGGTCTATTGCTCGCTCTCGGGCGCGTGCCAGGGCTGCGGCAGCGCGAAGCAAACCTTGCAGATGCTCGTCGAGCGGACCTTGAAAGACCAGGTCGATGAACGCATTCGCGTAATCGGAGTTTGAGCATGAACCTCATCTACGCCGACAACAACGCTACGACCCGCGTCGCCCCGGAAGTGCGCGAGGCGATGTGGCCGCTCTTCACCGAGATTTACTTCAATCCCAGTTCGATGTACGAGCCGGCCCGCAAGGCGGCCGATGCGCTGAAAAACGCCCGGAAGGAAATCGCGCGGCATTTCAACGTCGTCGATCCGCGGCAGATGCTCTTTACTTCCTGCGCGACCGAGAGCAACAACACGGCCATTTTCGGCGCGGCCAAGGCCAATCCGAAGCGGCGGCACGTCATCACCACCGCCGTCGAGCACCCGGCCGTTTTGGAAGTCTGCAAGGACCTCGAACGCGGCGGCTACGAGGTAACGTATCTCGGCGTCGATGAGAGCGGCAACCTCGATCCGCGGGAGTTCATCCGCGCCCTGCGGCCCGATACGCTCCTAGCGAGCATCATGCACGCCAACAACGAGACCGGCGCGATTTTTCCCATCGAGCAGCTTTCGCGAATCGCGAAAGAGACCGATCCCGCGATTGTCTTTCACACCGACGCCACGCAAACGGCGGGCAAGCTCCGCATCGACTTGCGCGGCGAATTCCAATGCGTCGATCTGCTCTCCTTCTCCGGCCACAAGCTGCACGCCCCCAAGGGCGTCGGCGCGCTCTACATCAAACGCGGCACGCCCTGCCGGCCGTTCGTGATCGGCGGGCATCAGGAAGAGAGCCGCCGCGCCGGCACCGAAAACGTGCCGTATATCGTGGGCATGGCCAAGGCGCTCGCGCTCGCCGAAGAAAACCGCGATGCGGAGGAGGC
This sequence comes from Pirellulales bacterium, assembly GCA_020846145.1. Classification (GTDB taxonomy): domain Bacteria; phylum Planctomycetota; class Planctomycetia; order Pirellulales; family Thermoguttaceae; genus JADLEL01. The sequence goes on from JADLEL010000023.1 coordinate 10,421, forward strand.
TCGCATCCGCCGCTTGCGCGACCGGCTGGAAAAGAGCATCGAAGAGCGAATCCCGAACGTGCAAGTCAACGGCAAAGGCGCGCCGCGGCTGCCCAACACGCTCAACGTCTCCTGCCATTACGTCGAAGGCGAAGGGATGCTCTACCAACTGAGCGATTTCGGCATCTGCGCCTCGAGCGGCTCGGCCTGCACCTCCGGCTCGCTCGAGCCGTCCCACGTGCTGCGGGCGATGAACGTCCCCTTCACCGCCGTCCACGGCTCGGTCCGCTTCAGCTTCAGCCGCTACAACACCGCGGAAGAGGTGGACCGGATCGTCGAAGTCTTTCCGCAAATCGTGGCCAACCTGCGGCGCATCTCCCCGTATTGGGACCAGGAAAAAAACGCCCCCCGCGCCGATGCCGCAAGCATCCTGCCCGTGCTGCGTTGATTCATTCCGTGCTGCATTGATTCATTTCCCCGCTCCCGCCGGCTCGATCGACATCCCGCCATAAGGTTTCTGATATTTGATTTTCGATTAAACTTCTCCCCTCGCCCATTGGGAGAGGGGCCGGGGGTGAGGGCGGATTTTCGGATACATGCTGCTCTGTTATCAGAATCCGCATCCATAAAGCAATATGATGCAATCCTTCGTTTAACTCTCCTTTTTCTTTGTAATCGAATCGATCAAGGCTTCTCTTTCCCAAACCTGATCGTACATTTCCTGCCGAATCTCACGACTCGACAGATCAATCTTGATCCGTTTAAGGAAGCTTTGAAAATCGGGATTGATTCCCGCGAGTTTGTTCACGGTTTCCCAATCGACAATGTCTTTAGGCTTGGCAGGAAGGATTATTTCCGTGGAATCAGGATCCTCGACGTCGATCCGGATTATACCAACTCCAAAGGATGTCGAAAGTCTTTTTAATTCAGTTTGGAAATCTTCATCATTATCGATTTCGGCGGCCGCCAAATAACATTCATTAGCCCAAGAAGAATTGGAGACCGCTTGAAAAAATGATTCTCGAAGATTTGCTATCGATAATTCCCGCTTTAATTCGAAGGAGTATAACTTTATCGCCGCATTGCCCATTAAGGAACTTACTTCAACGACCTCCCCTTTCCAATCATTGAACGGATAATAGCACCCGACAATATCGGGATGAATCCACTCGCCGAATTCCTTCTTGCCGGATTTGTTGTGCCGTATTGTTTTTAAGAATGCTTTTAGATACAAGAAGCCATAGTAAACGATAAAAGGATGGAGATCTTTTTCAGTAAATGCCTTTTTCTTTTTTCCAAGCTGAGGTAACGGCGGAATATCGGATTGAAACGCTGAAATTTTATCCATTGAGCGAAGTCCAAATCGCTTGGGTCTCGCGCCAACCGGCACGAACTCCGATGCAAGATTGTCCCGAACTTCCACATACAAACGAGCTCCCAATGAATTCCAAGGAGTTTTACCCTCAGAACCTACTTCTTTCTCATAACCTTTAGCCTTGACTATACTCCAGATTTCCGGCGCAGAAAGCGGACGTTTCTCTTCTTCAAGAACTTTTCGAGCTAATTGAATAAAAGTAATGGACATTTGATCAAATCTTTCCGAAGGATGTTGAAATGATATCCAATTGAGACGCAATAAAGATAGCCCGTGAATTAGGCATGGTGAAAAGCGACTTTAAATCCGATCCCGTTGTTCCGGCTCCACATCGGCCACCTTGGCCATAGCTTTGGCGAACTTTTTCCGGTCTCCTCGTCGGGCGCGTTTTTCGAGATAATCTTCGGTCATAAGCGCGGACATTTTTTCCGCCAAGGCCACGGTGACCAATTGGTTCATGGAAATGTTTTCCCGCTTTGCCAACTCGCGGGCGCTATCGTGCAAAGAATCCGGCAATCGCAAGCTAATGTTGCTCATGATAATTCTCCGATCTCAATTAAAAACTCCCGCGGGGTTATCGCGCGTATCCCAAACCGGCGAATGTTGCGGAAATCGCGTTGGTTGAAGGTAACGATGACATCACATCGCGCCGCAACCGCCAGTTCCAAAACCATGTCGTCATTGGGATCTTTCAAGTAGGGACGCCACAAGTAGTAGATCTTCCTCAAGTTCGCAATCTGGCAGAGATAGTCTATAATGTCATCGATGTTTTGCTCCGTTAGGGCAATTTCTCCAAGCATTCGCTTGGCGGCATCTTCGTATTCGAGTACCAGCGGAACGGAAAGGTTTATCTGAAATATGCCATTCTCAATTAATCCGAGCAGTTTGTGCGATGCCCCCCTCCGCGATCGAAGGGCAGAAACGAGCACGTTGGTATCGATAACGATTTGCGGCACTTCCATTGTGGTATTATATATGATACCATAAAAATCGTCAATCCGCCGTTTATATCCTCGATTTCCCTTTGATTCTTAATCCCATGCCTCCCGCCAAATCCAAATCCTCCGAAAACCACGAAGTGCAGCTTTTTGCCGACGGCGCGTGCAGCGGGAATCCGGGGCCGGGGGGTTGGGCGTTCATCTTGCGGCATCCGGCCTCGGGCAAGGAACTCGAAAAATCGGGCGGCGAACGCGAAACCACCAACAACCGCATGGAACTCACGGCCGTCATCCGCGGCCTCGAATCGCTCAAGCGGCCCACCAGCGTGGAACTCCTGACCGACAGCGTTTACGTCGGCAAGGGACTGACCGAGTGGATGCCCAAGTGGAAGCTCAACGGCTGGCGGCGCAAGGAAGGCGGTCGCTTGAAAGAGGTCGTCAACGTCGATCTCTGGCAACGGCTCGACGAACTGATCGCCCGGCATCAAATCAAATTCACCCACGTCCGCGGGCATAGCGGGCACGTCGAAAACGAACGCTGCGACACGATGGCCGTGGCGGCGTATCAGAAGTATTTGGGGCGGCGGTGAAATTGGGTGGCACTGGCATCTTGCCAGTGCTTCGGGGCTGCACTGGCAAAATGCCAGCGGCACCCGTTAATTCAATTGTATTTTCGTATTGAGATATTACGGCAGTTTGATGCTCTTCAACTCGTACTCGAACGTCGGCGCGAACAGCGCGGCGGGCGTTTTGTAGATGAACTTCAGCTTTTCCGGCGGCTTTTCCAACGCGAAGATATAGGCCAGCCCGACCTCGTCCTTGGCTTGCCGCGTGGTTTCGTAGGCGTCGAAGGCGATGGGCTTGCCGTCCGCGTCTTCCATATACGCCTCATTCTGGAAAATCCAGCCGCGATGCGAGGCCAAGGCGTCGCCGGCTTCGTCGAACTTCACGCGAATGCGGACCTCCCACGCCTCGTTGTTCTGCCGCACGCCTTCGAGCGTAACCGTCGCGCCGGCGATCCGCTTCTGCGCGTTTTTCGCCTTGAGCAAATCCTCGAACCGGAACGTCTCCACCTTGCCGGGCACGATGGCCGAGAGCTTGCCTTTAATGCTGGCGATTTCCTTGGCCTCGCGCGGCGGCGCGGCGAACGGCAGCACGAGTTCGACCGCCGCGCGGCCGCTATCGACGGGCACTTCCAAGTCCCCCTCGGCATCGATTTGCAGCCGATTGCCTTTGTCGTCCACGGCCTCGATATCGGCCAGCTTCTGCTTGAGCGCAATGGGCTTCAGCCGCGGCTCCCAAGCCGTTTCGACCGAGATCCGCAGCGAAGACGCCGCATCCGTCCGCAATTCGCGGGTGGTTGCGGCTTGCGTCGGCAGGAAACGGAACGGGCCGGCGTAAGAGGCGGTTTGGCCGAGCGGCATCTGCTTTTCGCCCTTCGCCACGACGTTCAAGCCCGCTCCTTCGGCGAAGGGATACAGCGTCAATCCCGCCCGATCGAGCACCTGATCCAGCGCCTGCCAAAAGGGCGTCTTCTCGAAATCCGCTTTGATCGCCGGATCGCCGGCCGGCTGGCCGAATCGCTCGCGGCGGTCTTCGATTTTATTGCCCGACTGCTCGGCCAGCGCGGCGAGCGCCTTCGACAGCGGCAGGGCGTCATCCTTGAGCGTGATGAGCGACGGCTTGACGGCCGCTTCGGCCAGCGCCTGCTGGAGTTTTTGCCGGACGCGCGTCAACCGCACGCGGACTTCGGGCGAGGTCTTGTCGTCGATCTCCGGCAAATAGTCCAATGCCGCCGGCCCCTTATCGAGGAGCGATTGTTCCGCCGCCTCCCGTTCGGCGAGTTGATCGGCGTCCAGCTTCCGCACCGCGCGGCGCACGTCGAGTTTCAACTCCTCGTTGGCCGGCGGAGTCGGATCGCCGGAGAGGAAGCAGGCGGCAAGTAGCATGGTCGTAAACATGATATTTTCCTTTCCCTCATTCCCACACTCCAGCATGGAAACGAGGATGAAGGGGAAATACGATCCCTTTTCCCGGCTCGGCCATCACTCCCGGTCCCTGGGTTGATGAAAACGGGAACTGGCTCCGCAACGGGATGTATTGTCACCCTATACCAGCCGCTATTATACTGCGTTAGGCTGAGATTGTCCGGGGATTACCTGGTGATAATCGGACGACCTCACCCTGATGCGCCATAGTTGCGGCGCCTGTCCCCGTTTTTCAATGGAGAGGGGAGAATTATTCCTACCGCACTTTGCAGCAGAAGCGGATGACGCCGCCTTGGCCGGCTTCGAGGGGATCTTTCAACTCGCAGCGGAGGACGGCCGAGCCGCCTTCGTTCGGTTCGGTGCTCAAGGAAGCTTCGCGGCTGCATTGGGTGCTGCCTTCGACGTATTCCAGCCGCGTGCTGAGGCTGTCGAGAATCGTTACGTTGCCGATGGTTTCGTTGCCCAGGTTGTCGAAGCGGAGCGTGAACCAGACTTCCTCGCCGGGATTGGCGAAGGCGGTCGAGGCGACCTTGATCAGCCGGAGCGCGGGACGGCCTTCGAACACCACGCGATAGACCGATTCGACCTTCTCGTCCTTGACGGCCGTCATCGGGCCGCGCTTGTCGATGATCGCCTGCACCGCTTGAGTTTCGTTCCAAGAGACGGCGGCCTGGGCGCTCTTCGCCAACCGCAAGGCTTCGGAGCCGTCGATCTGGCCCGTGCGGATGACCGCGAGGTTTTCGTAAGGCTTGAATCCGTCCTGGAAACTCCGCGGGCCGATGGCGGTGGAGATCGCGCCGTCGCCCTGCTTGGTGACGAAGGCGTGCGTCGGCCGGGCGCCGATTTCATTGCCGGGCTGAAGATTCTGCGTCGTCGAGCCGATCAGTTGCGTGTGCGTCGGCTTATCGAGCGCGAGGTCCTTCGTTACGCCTTGCGTGGCCACCGCCTGTTCGCTGGCCACGAGTCCGACCACATGGCGGACCGCGCCGAAGCGCGGGCTGTAAATGAACACCTCGTTGCTCGGCTCGACGATGCGGCGGCCGTTCAGCGTGTCGTAATGCGCCACGGCGTCTTCCATCTCCAGGCCGTAAACGCGCCAATCGCGATTGACGCCGGTCGGAATGCGGCGATCGCCGCCGTCGCGGAGATATTCGTCTTCGGGCCACGGCTGCCGGATGCCGTCGGGCGTCCAAGGCGGATAGGCCGCGTAGGGCAGCGGCACGCCCTGCTCCATGCCCGCTGGGCCTATCGGCGGGCATTCGCCGTAAGCTTCGGGCGGCATCGGGCCGTCGTAGGCGGTTTGACGGATTTCCGCATCCGCCGCGATATTCTCCCCCGAATCGGATGTCTTGTTCGCCTTCGTGCTCGCTAGGAAGGGAAATAGTTTTTTACCGGTGGTTTCCGGTGCAATCGGCTTTTCGGCAGCAAGGTATGCCTGCTCGCCGTTGTTGCCGGATTTTATTCCAGCGGTGTGGGAAGTCGTGCCGCGGCAGGAACAGAGGATCGTCATGCCGAGTGCGATGCCGACGAGCACCGCGGGAATGCGGCGGTTGAACGGTTTCCGCGGTTGGGATGGCAGTTGTACTGCCATCCCTTTTTGACGATCGAGGAGCAACCGTGCAACTGTCGCTCCAGCGTTGGTGCGAGGGACTATCATGAGCGCGGTCCCTCCTTGGCCGACGAATCGGGCATCTCGGTGATTTTTTCGCCGCCGGGCGGCGGGGAGAGAATTTTCACCGCGGGCTTGGCGGCGGTCTTCACGCCGGACGCGGTGACTGTCTTGGCGGCGGATTTTGCCGAAGCTTTAGACGCGGTTTTCGCCGTCGGGGCGGGCGTCGGCCGTTCGAGCGGAGCCGCCACGTGCGGATAATCGACAAACGGCGGGCAGCCGTAAAAAAACCGCGGATCGGGACCGGCGCTCGCGTCCGGCAGGCGGCCGCCCAACCGCAAGATCGCCACCGGCCGGCCCAGCGAATCGGCCACGGCCAACGGATCTTGGCCCGGCGCCGCCTCGAACCAGGTCTGATGGCGCGGATCGTCGCGCGCCGGCAAGGCGTCGCGGGGATCCTCCAAGTAAATCACCCGCGTGACGAACTTGCCCTCCAGCGCGAGTTTCAGATCGGCTTCGGAAAGTTCGACGGGAATCGAGAAGCGATGCTCTTGCCCGAGCGGCGTGAAGAGCCGGTCGATGATCTCGATGGTGGGATACACCTCCTGCCCTTCGGCCAGCGGAATGCCGGTTACCCGGAGTCGATAGACGCTGCCGATCAGCAGCCCCGCTTTGCGATATCCCTTTTGGGCTTCCTCGAATTGTCCTTCGACGGCCAGGGAAATCATCGCCCCGCCGGGGGCTTTGATTTCGACGGGCTGAAAATAGCCCTGCAATGGTCCGCCCCGCTGGAGTTGCCGGCTGCCAATCGCTCCCGGGGGCAGCGCCCCTTGGTGATAATAGTGGACGCTCGGCTCCTGAGCAAAGCCGGAGGAGCTTTGCATCAGCAGCCAAACCGCCATCATCGCCAATTTGCCGGCAACTCTTTGCATTGTCATCCTCATCGTTCAATTTGCAATTTGAAATTTCCAATTTGCAATCGAAATTTCTTACTCGGCCGCTTCGGGCGGGCAAGGCGCGGACTCGTTCGTGGGACAATCCTCGGTCGGGCAGGCGCCGTCCGGGCAGGTTTCGCCGTTTCTTACGTGCCGGTTGCCCAAGGGTTGATGGTATTTGCCCGGCTCCACGCGGCTTCGCTCGACGATCCGCGCGTGATGCGCCGGCTTGGGATAGTTGAAGCCCGGCTTCTGTTTCACGTCGAGGCGGACCCGCGACGTGGGATCGGGAATGCGTTCCCGCGTGTGATTCACGATGACGTGCTTTTGCAGGCCGGCGGGCACTCCGAGCGGAACGTGCGGCGGGCCGGCCAACCCGATCGGCGTACCGGTGATCGGCATCCCGTACTGCGGCCCGTTCACGCCCGATATCGGCGCGCCCATGGGCATGGTCGAGGCGTTGCCGTGCACCGCCATCGGCAGCGGTCCGCCAGTCGTGCCTTGCGGCGGGCAGGGTTCGCCGGTCTCGGCTTGATATCCTGCGCGTTGGATTTCGCCGTCCGGCCCCATCACGGGCGAGGGCACCAGCAAGTCCTTGTTGCCCAAGCGGACGATCGCCAAAATCGCGCCGCGGCGGTCGGCCTCGACGATCGGATCGACGCCCGGGTCCAGCCGCGTGCTGACCAGCGTTTCCACGCCGGCGACGGCCAGTTCCTGGAACTGCGGATCGGGCAGGTAGAGCACCTTCGTGACGAAGTTGCCGGTCAACACCTGATCGAAATCCTCGGGAGTGAATTGCACCGGAATGGCGTTGTGCGCCAAGAAGGCTTCGGTCCGCGGCAGCGCGGGGCCGACTTCCAAGGTCGGGTACAAATCGACGCCCGGCCGGGCGGGAATGTTCGAAATCTTCAACCGGTAAAGCGCCCCTTGCGGGAAGTTGTAGCGGCCCGGGCAGATGAGCTGTTCGGAATCGAACGCGCCCGGCGCGGAGACGTCCCAATTGACGGTCATGCCCTCCGGCCCCACGAAGGAGACTTGCGACGCTTCCTGCGTCATCCCGCCGGGATTGTACTGCATCACGCCGGGACCGGGGCCATCGACGCCCGGGCCGGGGTGCATCAGCATTTGGGCGGGCGGCAAGTTCTGTTGGCAAGGCCCCCGGCAGCCCGCCATCGCCATCGCAAGCACGAACAAAGTCAATCCAGTAATCCTCATGTGTCCCCCTCCTTGTGCGTCGAGCCTGAGCCGGGATAACGCCCCGGAAAGGTTTCGAGCGTGAGACGAAAACGTTTTTGAAAAGTTTCGGTAATTCGGCCAGCGCTTGCGCGAAAGTTGCGCGCTCGAGAATTGGGGGTGGAGATCGGAAATGTTTTCCAATCACTAATTCCCAATCCTTAATTCCTTTTACAGCGGATACTTTCCGCGCAAAACGCCTGTCTAAAGAGTTATGGTCGGTCTGTTACAAAAGGAATCTTTGGAAAATCCGTCAATACCGACAAAAGAGGAGTAAAAGAAACAGATTGCCCATCTTCGCATAGACCAGCCTATTCTTCCCATGACACCAAATTTGCATGATTCCGATCTACTCGCATCCATCTTGGGAAGTTCAGAGCCAGCGATAGAATTAAAAGAGGGCGGAGCAGTCTCACCCAAACAGGGGTGAAATGGAGTTTGACACGATACCCGAGCAAAAATATCACGCGCCTTGACAGATTTTTCTTTTATGGTACGCTATATCGTACGAGAGGAGAATAAGATGACTACCATTTCCGCCAGCGAAGCCCGCAAGCGGCTTTATCGTCTGTTGGACGATGTCGCCGAATCGCACGAAGCCGTGCAAATTACCGGCAAGCGGCATTCCGGGGTGCTGGTCTCGGAGGCAGATTGGCGGGCGATCCAGGAAACGTTGTATTTAATCTCCTTGCCCGGCATGAAAGATTCGATCCTCAAGGGGCTTCGCACGCCGGTCGAAAAATGCGCAAAGGAGCTTGACTGGTGAAGTGGACGCTCGTCTTCACGAAACAGGCGCGGAAAGACGCTGAAAAGTTGGCCTCCGCCGGATTGAAGCCCCAAGCCGAACGCCTTCTCGATCTATTGCGTAGCAATCCCTACCGAACGCCGCCGCGCTATGAAAAGCTCGTCGGCGATCTGGCCGGCGCTTATTCCCGCCGCATCAACATCCAGCACCGGCTCGTCTATCAAATTATCGAGGATCTAAAAACGGTCAAAGTCCTGCGGATGTGGACGCATTATGAATAGAACTTGACTCCCATCGCGGACATCGTCGGCTTGAATAAATTATCCCTAGCCGTCTTTGCCGATTGTCCACTTCGACAGGTCGATCTCGTTTTCGGTTTTCGCGACGATCACCGTGCCGACGATGTCCCCGGTAACGTTCATCGAGGTTCGGCCCATGTCGAGGACGGCGTCGATCCCGAAAATCATCGCATAGCCCGCGGCGACCGCGGAGCCGGCCTCCATCTTGAGTCCGACGGAATCGAAAACCATCAGGAGCATGAGCGCGCCGGAGCCGGGCACGCCCGCGGTCCCGATCGCGGCGAGCGTGGCGGTCGCGACCACGGCGATCATCTGCGCAAACGTGAGCGGCATGCCGATGGCGTTCGCCACGAACGTCGCGCAGACGCCGAGGTAGATCGCCGTGCCGTTCATGTTCACGGTGGCGCCCAGCGGCAGCGTGAAGGCCGAGATGCTTCTGGAAACGCCTAAGTTTTCCTCCGCAACCCGCATCGTAACCGGCAGCGTGCCGTTGCTGCTGCGGGTTACGAACGCGGTAACGATCGCCTCTTGCGCGCCTTTGAGAAAGCGGAGAAAGTTGAATTTGAACAGGGCAAGGAAAATGAAATAGACGACGAAGAGCTGCGCGAGCAAGGCGAGATATACGGTGAGCGCGGTCAGTCCGAGCGGTCCGATGACGCGGGTCCCCTCTTTCGCAATTACCGTGCAGATCAGGGCGAAAACGCCGATCGGCGCATATTCCAGTACGCCGGCGACGATTTTATACATGATCTCCGCGGCGCCTTCGAAAAATCGAAAGACCAGTTCGGCGTTGGCCTTGATCTTCGCATCGCCGCCGGACTGCAAATAGGAGAGGGCAACGCCGAAGACGCAGGCGAAACAGATCACCGCCAACACGTCGCCCCGCGCCAGCGCGTCGAAGGGATTCGTCGGCACGATATTCAAAAATGTGTCGAGGAGACTGGGCCGTTCGGCCGGTTTGGCGGCCGCGCCGGCGGCACCCGCAAGGTTCAGCCCCAGGCCGGGCTTGGCGACGTAGGCGAACGCGAGGCCGATCGCCACCGCGAGCGCGGAGGTGAACAGATAATAGGCCATGATTTTCAAGCCGACTCGGCCGAGCCGCGCGGGATTGATGCTTGCCGTCCCGACGATCAGACTGAAGAGAATCACCGGCACGACGATCATTTTCAGCAAGCGGATGAAAATGTCGCCAAAGGGCGCGATCCAGCGGATTACCTCATTCAGCCGGTCTTGCGGAAGCGAATACGACAGAATCGCGCCTGCCGCGCCGCCGAGCGCCAGGCCCGCGAGGATCCTGAGGAGCAGGCTCGGTTTGAAATACCAGTCGAGCAATCCTGTTTTGTCCGACATTTCGCTCTCCGCGGTAAAGTGGTTCGGTGGTGGAGACATCTCAGCCGCTCACTTTGCACAATACAAAGTCATTTGTCAATCTGCCCGCTGAGAGGCAGGAGAACTGCAAGGTCTCATAAACCAGGAGGCCAGACATTCCTGTCTGGCAGAAAAGACAGGCAAGAATGCCTGTCCTACTGAGTTTGCAGTGCTCCTGCAGAGAGGCGTCGAAAGGGATAATCCGCCTATCTTGAGCCACTACGTATCTGATGAAGGAAGCAGGATTGTCGGGGCCGAGGACGGACCGGCTCGCTTTTTGTAGGAAAATCAACTGCTTGCGCTGCGGTAGCTTTTTAGGGCCAAATTGAAGACGAGGCGGGAGGCGGCGAGGCTGAGGAGGGTGGCCAGCAGAGTGAAGAGCGGGAGCAGCCAGTCGGCGGGAGTTTGCGGGGCGAGGGGTTTGACGAGGAGCCGGGCGGGGACGTTGACCACGACGAGAACGGGAATGATGAAGGTGAACGCCCAGCGGAGCGGGCTGCCCCAAGGGCCGCGGTAGATTTCCATCGGATAGCGGGAGAACGTGGTGAGGTAGAACCAGAAGTCCAAGAGCGTCATGTTGCGGCCGAGCCAAACGCTGGCGGCGGCCAGGGCGATCATCAGGCTGTAATAGATCGCCACGCCGCAGGCGATGTAAAGCGGATAGAGCGCGATTTCGAGCGCGCCGGGCACGTAGCCGAGTTGGACGAGCGAATAGCCGAGCAGCAGGAAGCCGAGGAAAAAGTTGCCGATCGACGACCATTCCATCCGCGCGAACGAGACGAGGAATTGGGGGTCCACGGGTTTGAGGAGCGCGAAATCGAGCGCGCCGGTGCGGATCAGTTCGCTCATCTCGGCCATGTTGGTCATGAAAAACGTCTGCACCAGGCTGTTGATGAACAGCGAGGTGGCGAGGAAGAGGAAGAAGGGGTATTTTTCCCAGCCCGTACCCGCGCCGATCGACGGGGCGTATTGGAAGATGAGCGTGTAGAAGCCGAGGTTCATCAGCACCCAGACCATCGAGGTGAAGGCGTCGAGGAAGAAGTTGGCGCGGAACGTCATGTCGCGCACCAGGCTGTTGCGGGCGAAAGTCAGGAAGACGCGGAGGTAGTTCATGGGGGAAGGGGGAAGGGGGAAGGCGGAAGGCGGAAGGCGGAAGGATGAATGAAGGAAAGTCGAAATTTCATGCTCAAAAGACAATTCGTCATACGAGCTTCGTCATTCCCCCTTCCGCCTTCCGCCTTCCCCCTTCATACTTTACTTTCATCCTCCGAATCCGCTGTAACGTTTCGTGCCCAGGTGGAATAATAAACGGCAGGCGAGGAAGAAAAACAAGACCCAGGCGAACTGCAAGGTCAACCCCCAGGCTAAGGCGGGGCCTTGAATTTTACCGAGGAACACGGCAGAAGGGAAATAGGCGAGGTATTGCAGGGGGATGATTTTCACGATCTCGCCCCACGCGCCGGGCAGCATGTCGATGGGAAACATGTGGCCGGAGAAGAAAAAGCTGAAGAGCATGAACACGAACATCAGCGAGCTGACTTCGAGGAACCAGAAACCGACCATTCCCAGGGCGGCTTCGAGGAAGAAGCCCAACAGGAAGGACATGACCAGCGAGGCGAGGAAGGCGGCGAGCGTCGGGCCGTCGGGCCAACCGGGGAAGTAGCCGCGGCAGAGGAAGAACACCAGCGCGAAGGGGGCAATGGCGATGACGTAATACACCAGTTTGTGCGCCAGCCGGTAGAGCAGCAGGTAGCCCAGCATATCGACGGGCTGGATGAGGAATTTTTTGATGTTGCCGTCGCGGATGTCCCGCGCGATGCCCGACGCCAGGCCGGGCATCGAGGAGAACGAGCGGGCGATCATCGTGAGGAGATAGTAGGCGATCATGTCGTTGTAGGAATAGCCGACGATGGAAACCGTTTTGCCCGCCGCGGAATTCGTGCCCGTTCCGATGGCCGAAAACACCGCCCCCCAGAGGAAGATTTGCGTAACGATGGGCAGGAACCGCATCAGCGTGCTCAAGGCGAAATCGCCCCGATACACCAGCCGCTCTTCGAGGCTGATGCGGAGGATGGTCCAGGAGGCGGCGAGGGATTTTAGCATGGGTAAAACTTTTCGCCAGGCTCCACCGCTTTGAGTTGGAAACAAGGCGGAGTGCAGGAGCAATGCGCTCCAAGGCGGATTCTCCGAACGATTAAATCATAACGCTTGGTCTTCCCCGTTTCGCGGATAAGAAATTATTGTATTGGGCAAGGCTTTTTTCAACTCCCGAACGCCCCGTTCGGTAACATTCGTCCGCAACAGATTCAAGTTTTGCAACTTCTTGAAATTTTTGAAATATTGCAGGCTTCGATCGGTAATCGGGGTGTCCGTCAAACCGAGCCAATCTTCCAGTTGAGTCAAATCCTGCAAATGGACCGTCCCGGCATCGGTAATCTTCGTGCCATCGAGGCAAAGTTGCCTGAGATTCGCGAGTCCTTCCAGATTAGCCAAACCGGCATCGTCAATGGATGTATTCCAAAGACCCAACCCTTTAAGTTTTTTCAATGTTTTTAGATGAGCGAATCCTTTGCCGGTAATATTGGGATCGGTAAGATAAAGCCCTTCCAACTCGGTGAGATTTTCCAAGACCGCAAGATCATCATCGGTTACTGCCGCTTTGCTAAGATCGACCGTTACGACAGTTTGGAAATAATCTTCACCGATGAAATTACGCAGCCATGCTGGACCGGGGGGCGGAATTTTGTCATCGGAATGATTCCAAGGTTTTCCTTTTAATTTCTGGTAGTCATACCACAAAGTTCCTCCCAGTGCTTTGATCCGATCGACGGCCAGCTTTTGCTGCCGGGCGCGATGGCTGACAAATGCCATCCAGGCGGCGAGCACGGTCATGACGATGAGCAGCGTGCGCAGGCGGTATTGATACCAGCGGAGCGGCGTTTTCGTCGGTGGCGACTGCGGTTCGTTTTCCATGTTCGTGTATTCCTGCATGCCATCGTTCAGTCCCGAAGGGACGTCAGTCGTTAGCCAGGGGTGTCAACCCCTGGAAAAAAAGGAAGAGGATTTTTTAGCCCTGGAAGGGCGGCAGTGGCTCGATTTTCGACGCTACTGCCGCCCCTTCGGGGCTTTGATGCTCTCATTACTTCCCTCCCAGGGGCTTACGCCCCTGGCTAACGACTGACGTCCCTTCGGGACTGATGCGGAGGATGGTCCAGGAGGCGGCGAGGGATTTTAGCATGGATCGATAATCTCGTTCCCCGGCGGAGCGTGGGAACGAGTAGGCGCGCCGGAGCGTGGGATTTAGTCGAGCAGGGTATTATACGGCCTCGGATATCGCTTCGGCAAATACCTTTTCAATCTCGATCAACTCGTAATCGGGTCGTGCCGTGAATAGGTCGCCGTCGATTTTATCGAGCTTTTCGACGGTCGCTTTCAAGGCAAAATCCGATCGGAGGAATTGGGAGAAAAACTTAGGTATTGCCCGACAATAAGTGGCCGGAATCGTAGTAGGCACACTCCGTGTGCCGTCCACGAATTACGGCACACGGAGTGTGCCTACTACATTGGAATTCGGTAGTTTATTGTCGGACAGCGCCTTACCGCTGCGTCCGTTCCGCCAGTCGTTCCAATAGTTCCCTCGCCTTGCCGGTATCGATGGTTTCGGCGGCGAGGGCGGTACAGCGGAGGAGGGACGGGTTCCGGCCGACGGTCCAAAGGGCGGCGGCGGCGTTGGCCAGCACGATGTCGCGGGGAGGGCCGGTTTGGCCGGCGAGGATTTGGGCGATGAGGGCCGCGCTTTCGGCGGGATCGTTGACGAGGAGGGAGTCGCGCGTCGAGGATTGCAGGCCGAAATCCTCCGGCGTCCAGTCGAAATGGCGGAGGCGGCCGCTGGCGGCTTCGATGACGCGGGTCGGGCCGGAAAGCGTAACTTCGTCGAGGCCGTCGCAGCCGTGAACGACAAGCCCCCGGCGGATGCCGAGCCGCAACAGGCTCTCGGCCATGAGCGGCTGCAATTCGGGTTTGCCAACGCCGAGCAGTTGGAACTCGGCCGACGCCGGATTGACCAGCGGGCCGAGGATGTTGAAGATGGTGGGCGCGGCGATTTTTTTGCGGACGGGGGCAACGTGCTTCATCGCCCGGTGCAGGAGCGGGGCGAAGCAGAAGCAGAGGCCGAGTTCGTCGAGGCAGGCTTCGACGCAGGCGACATCGGCCTCGATATTCACGCCCAGGGCGGCAAGCGCGTCGGCCGAGCCGCTGCGGGAGGTGATGCCGCGGTTGCCGTGTTTGGCCACCGGTACGCCCGCCGCGGCGGCGACGATGGCGGCGGCGGTGGAGATATTGAAGGTTTTCGAGCCGTCGCCGCCGGTGCCGCAGGTGTCGATCAGCCCGCTGCGGCGGGTGCGGATGGGGGTCATGCGGGAGCGCATCGCGCGGGCGGCGCCGGCCACTTCCTCGACGGTTTCGCCCTTCTCGTGCAAGGCAATCAATAACCGGGCGACCTCTTCCTCGGAGCAATGTCCTTCCATGATGAGGCCGAGCGCTTCGGTCATCTGCTCCTGGGAGAGATTTTGGCGGGATTCGACGAGATTGAGGACGTTTTCGAGCATGGAGGTTTTTTAGGATACTCAGGTAAATAACTCGCTGCATTTTGGCCGAATGAAGCAACTCATGGTGTAATGAGGAAAAAGGGAGAAGGGGAAAAAAGGGAAAGTTTTTAATGGTTTTTTGAGCGTTTTTTGACGATCGGGGATTTTTTCCTTCCGGCTTAACAAGCGGAATTCGAGGTTTTTGGGGGATTTTACGGGAGCGGGGTGGCGTATTTCTCGAGAAAAACGCGGTTTTTCGGGGTGAATTATTGCCGATTGGGGTTTTAGGGGAAAGGGTTCAGGGGATAGCCCGCTTTTTTCACAATAATTCACCACGGAGACGCGGAGGACACGGAGGGGACAATGAATGCAGACCGATCTATTACAAACGGTCGGCTTGTGATGCTTTGTTCCATTCATCATTCATCATTTTGTTCTCCGTGTCCTCCGTGTCTCCGTGGTGAGATATCCGGGATAGGGGGCTTTTTGCACGATATGAAAACGCCAGTCTATCAGACGGTTTGGCTTTTTTCCAGATAAAGATGGTTGGATTGCATCGCAACGCATTGCGGGACAGGGAGATAGAGCGGAATTTTAATTGGCATCGTTTGGGGGCGGAAGTGGGGAAGGTTAGGTCATTGACGCCTGTCCAGGCAGAGCATGGAGGGAGAAGTCGGCGATAAAACGCGGGAAAACGAGGATCGCGAAAGCGCGAAGAGGCGAAAACGCGAAAAGAGAGTAAAATCCGCCAAATCTTTGCGGAATTGGAACAAATTTCGTAGAATCGGAGATAGAACTATTGGAAATTTGCAGCTATGGAGAAGCATGTGTAAGGGAAGGGAAAATGGATAAAGGGGAAATCAGTAAACTTTAATGTAAATCTAAGCGAAAATTCACAAAAAAACGCTTTCCCATTTTTCCCCTTCTCCATTTTTCCTCATTACACTATGCGTTGCTTCATTCGGCTGAAATGTTACTGTAAATTCAACGGTTTATTCTCATTTCGACGGGGAGGGCGCGAGATGCCGCAAGCACGTTTTTCGAGAACGCCGCGGGCGACGGGGTTTACGCTGATCGAATTGCTCGTCGCGGTGTTTATCATTTCGATCCTGTTGGGCCTGCTTTTTCCGGCCGTCCAGGCGGTCCGCGAAGCGGCGAGCCGCGCAACCTGCCAAAGCAACTTGCGGAATCTGATTATTGCGAGAAAACTCGGCATGCGGCAAAAATACTGGAAAAATCCGCCGCCCAACATGGCGGGAGGGTGGTCGGTGGGCATCTTGCCGATGATCGACGAGAAGGCTTTGGCAAACGAACTGGACAAGAACCCTTCGCTCAAACCGGGCGAGATTTCTCCGTTGGCTTTGCGCCGTCCGCTGGTTCTGACCTGCCCCTCGGCCTTCGACGGCGAAAGCACGATCGCGAAAGTACCCGTCGCCCATTACGCGCTTGCCCAGGGTTCCTTCGGCGACGTGCCGATCGGATATCGCAACCCGTGGCTCGTCGGCCCGCGAATTGCGGCGAGCGAATGGTCAATGAACGTCGGGCCGCATTCCGGCGGATTCAACGTTACCGCGGCGGACGACTCGGTCCAGTATCGAGTGCGCGAGAAATAGGCAGAACGGTTTTGATGGGCAAAGCCAATCCTAAAAGGATCGCCAAATTCGACACATTAGCAACATTATCGGGAAGGAATTTCGCGCAAAGACGCAAAAAATGGACTCGATAATGAGAGCTTATCGAAAAAACTCGATTTTCATGCCGATTTGCATAATTTTCTTTGCGCCTATGCGTCTTTGGGCGAAATGAACCGAGAAATCCCGATAGACTTGCTAAAGTGTCTTTTTTCGAGACTTTAGCATTCTTATCGGGATTTGATGATGACACATAAGGGCAATTTTGCTAATATTTCGGCCTGGCAACAACCAAGGAGGGTCAATCCATGCCAGGACCAGGTGAATACTTGCCCGATGC
>JADLEL010000024.1 GCA_020846145.1 Pirellulales bacterium
GAAATTGTTATGCCGCGCCGTTTTCCCCAGGCGTTGCCTGGGGCTGGGCGAACTGCCGGCCCTTTGGGCCGCCGCGGCCACGTTCCAACGTCCTTAATCGGTTAGGTACGCTTTAGCCGGATGAACCGTTTTTTATCGTTCCCGCGCCGGAGCGTGGGAACGAGTGGATTTCAAACATCATGACCGAATCAAAAACATCCCTCCCGCCGCTTACGACTTGCCACAACTGCACGCCGGAGGACAAGGATTGCGCCTTGTACGGCTGGCCTTGCCCCTTCCGGCTCGATACGGAACTGGCGCTGATCACCGGCGGCGGTTCGGGCTTGGGGCTGGCGATGGCCCGCTGCATGGCCGACGCGGGGGCGCGGGTCGTGCTGGCCGGACGCCGCGAGGAGGTCTTGCGGCAGGCGGTCGAGAGCATCGGCCCGCGGGCGCATTATATTTGCCACGACGTTACGCAACTCGGCGAAGCGCCGGCGCTGGTGGCCAAGATCCAGGAACAATACGGGCCGATCACCGTGGCCATCAACAACGCCGGCATCCATCTGAAGAAACCGGCCATCGAGACGACTGAGGAGGAATTTCTGAAAGTGCTCACCACGCACGTGCTCGGCTCGCACGCTATATGCCGGGCCGTGGCGCCGGGGATGATCGAGCGCCGCGGCGGCTCGATCCTGTTCATCGCCTCGATGGCGTCGTTCATCGGCGTACCGAACGTGGTGGCCTACAGCGCGGCGAAGTCGGCCTACGTGGGCATGGTCCGCGCGCTGGCCAGCGAACTGTCGCCGCTGGGCGTGCGCGTGAACGCCATCGCCCCCGGTTGGATTCTCACCGACATGGCCCGCCAGGCGCTGCAAAACGATCCCAAGCGGGAGCAGAAAATCCTCAGCCGTACGCCGATGGGCACGTTCGGCCTGGCCGAAGACATCGGCATGGCGGCCGTGTATCTCTGCTCCCCCGCGGCCAAATTCATCACGGGCGCGGTCCTGCCGGTGGACGGCGGCGCAAGCATCGGCTTTTGAGCGCGGGCTTATTCATTAACATTGTAGATGCGGCATCCTGCCGCATTTTAGGCAAAAGCGGCAAGATGCCGCTTCTACAAATCGCTTTTATGAATAATGCGAGTTAGCGCGGTTCCCGCTTTCCCCTCGATGAACGATTCCCATCAACGCCGGCAGGGCATCCTGGAGCTGCACGCGGCGATTTTTCTGGTCGGATTGACCGGGCTGTTCGGAAAGATGGACCTTTCCCCCGCGACGATCGTCTTCGGACGCGCCGCCTTCGCCGCCGCCGCGCTGGGGCTCGTGATGCTGGGGATGCAGTCGCAAACCGGTTCCCCTTGGAAACGGCCCTCGAAATGGACGGCGGTTTCCGGCCTGCTCTTGGCGACGCACTGGGTCGCCTTCTTCCAGGCGATTCAAGTTTCAACCGTCGCGGTCGGATTGCTGACCTTCTCCAGTTTTCCGCTGTTCGTAACGCTCCTCGAACCCTGGTTCTTCCAAGAACGCCGGCGGTGGCTGGACCTGCTGACCGCGGCGCTGGTGATGGCCGGCGTGGCGCTCATCGTCCCCAGCTTCGACTTCCGCAACAACGTAACTCAAGGCGCGTTCTGGGGAGTCCTTTCGGGATTCGTCTATGCCTTGCTCTGCATCTTGAATCGGCGGCTGCTGATGAACCAAACGGCCTTGATGCTGACGTGGGGCCAGAACCTGGTTGCCGGCTTGGTCTTGCTGCCGCTCGTGCTTTGGGAGAGCACGATGCCGAGTCCGCGGGATGTGCTGCTGCTGGCCGTCCTGGGCGTGGTCTGCACTGCCTTGGCGCATTATCTCTTCATCCGCGGCCTGTCGTTCGTCCGTGCGCAATTGGCCAGCGTGGTCACGGCCCTCGAGTCGGTTTACGCGATCCTCTTCGCCGCGCTGCTTTTGGGCGAAGTGCCCGGCCTGCGCACGCTGTCGGGCGGCGCGGTGATTCTAGGCGCCGTCGTCGTGGCGACGTTGGGCCGCAATTCCGAGAAATGATGTAATAGAAAAGCGAGCCGCCGGGTTTATCCCGGCGCTTCGGATAGGAATGCGGAGAAAACGATGCGCCGGGATAAATCCGGCGGCTCGCTTCCGCGCTGATATTAAAAATCACTACTTCTTCTCCGCCCCTTTCTCCTTCTTGACTTCCGTTTTCGGAACGACTTTGATCGGCGTTTCGCTGCGGTATTTGTCGATCAGGTTCAAGAGGTTCATCCGCTGCGGATGGTCGGGTTCCAGATCGAGCACCATCCGCCATTGGGCCACGGCGGGGCCGAATTTTTGGGCTTCTTCGTAGGCGTTGCCGAGCTTCAAATGCAGCGCGGCGGTTTGCGGGCTTTCGGCCACGGCCTTGACGAGAAACTCCAGGTAGCGGTCCAAATCGCCCGCCTGGTTGTAGCGATCGGCCACTTGCACGTAGGCATCGACGAGCGTCGATTTGTACGCTTCCGGCTTGAGCTTGATCGCTTGGCCTAGCAGTTCCAGATAGCGGTCGTAGTCGCCGATGCCCAGCGCCGCCTGCGCCTGATAATAATAGAACAAGGCTTTGTCCTCTTCTTTCACCGCCGAGCCGATCTTCTCGAACATCTCGTAGGCCTGCCCGAACCGGCCGGCGTTCAGGTAGATCGACGCCATCAGCACGCGGATGTCGGGCCGGTCCTCGATGCCGTCGGCCAGGGCCTTGGCCACCTGGTAGGCGGCCGAAATTTCGGGCGCGCAGCGAAAGAGGTCCTTCCCGCCGGGCGCGGCCTCGACCAGATACCATTTCTGCTCGATCGCGCCTGGCTTGCCCGACTTCACCTCGCGCACGCTCATGGCCCCGAAATAATTCCGCAGATTGAAGAGCGCCGAGCCGAGCTTGTAATGCAGAACGGGCGTATCGAGGCCCAGCCGCAAGGCGGTTTGATACGATTCGGAGGCCAGCGCGAAGGCGTTGATGCCCAGGTAAATGTTGCCCAATTGGTAATGATCGACCGCGCTTTGCGGATTGAGCTTGACGGCCTCCTCGTAGTTCTTGCGGGCCTTGTCGAACTCGCCCAGGTTGTAGCGGGCTTCGGCCAAAATGTGGTAGTTCGGATAATCGTGCCGGTATTTGAGCAGTGGTTCTAGCAGGGCGACGATCTCCTTCCACTGCTTTCGCGCGGCGTAGATTTCGCAGAGCGTTTGGCCGGCCTCGACGTGGTCGGGCGAAGCCTTCAGAATTTCCTCCAACTGCTTGACGGCCGCGTCTTCCTTGCCGGCGTAACGCAGCGCCCGGGCGAGGTTCAGCCGGTAGCCGGTCTTGCCGCCGTCGGCCTCGACCGCCTTGGCCAGCAGTTCGACGGCCTTGTCGTAATCGCCTTGAAAGAGCGCGTCGCGGCCATCGGCGAAAAATTTCTCCGCCGCGGAGGGCTTGACGTCGTCGTTCTTCGCCGGTTTTGGATCGTCGGCGAAAACCGGCACGGTTAGCAGCATTACGAACGGTAATAAAAAGGATTTCAGCGACATGATTCTGGTTCCCTAATACGATTCTGTTATTTGAAATCTGAAATTTGAAATATAAAATCTGAAATCTGAAATTTGAAATCTACTCGTCCTCGTTCCCCATCCCCTATCCCCTATCCCCCATCCCCTATCCCCTATCTCCTATCCCCTATCCCCCATCCCCTGCTCCCTTACAACCGATAGGTCTTGATCCAATTGATCTGCTGCTTGGCCTTATTGGCCAGCGGGCCTTCGGGGAAATTGGTGAGGTAGTTGGTATAAGAATCCATCGCCTTCACCCATTGGCCGAGGTGTTCGTAATTCTCGGCGATGGCGTATTGCGCCGCGCCGGCGTTGGGGCTGCGGCGGTAGTTGCGCAGGAACGACTGGTAGGCATCGACCGCCTCGGCGAACTTGCCTTCGCGCTCGTGGTATTGGGCGATCTTCCAGGAGGCGTCTTCGGCCACGTTCGTGCCGCTGAATTGCCGCACGATTTCGAGCCAGACCTGCATGGCGGCCTTCGAGTCCTTCAGCCGCCGGTCGTAGATCGTGGCCATTTGCAACAGCGCGCTGTCGGCCTTGTTGCCGCCGGCGATTTTCGAGGTCGCCTCGTAGGCCGCGATCGCCTTCCTGAGCGCGGCGTTCACCTTGTCCTGCCGGTCGGCCAGTTCCAGGGCGGTCATGGTTTCGACTTGCTGGCTTGCCTTTTGGGCGAAGAGCTGCACGTTGGCATAATCCAATTGGATTTGCCCGGCGGCGTTGGCGGCTTCCTGCACTTCGGCCAGCGCCCCCTTGCCCGCCGCCTTCAATTCGGCGACGCGTTTCTGCCCCTCGCTTTCCATCGCCTTGCGGCTCGAAAGCACGGCGGCGTAGGCTCCGCGCTGGGCGACATCCTTCGACTTCTCCAGCGATTCGGCGCGGGTAACTTTCGCCAGCTTGTCGGCCTCGTCCTCGTAGCTCTTGCCCACCAGGAACATGGCGTTGCCGGCGGAGGGCGAAGTCGGATACTTTTCGGCGACGAGCCGCAAATTCTCCCGCGCTTTCATCAACTCGCCCAGCGAAAGATACGTTTCGCCGACGGCGAACAAGGCGTCGCCGGCCAGATAGCTCTCCGGCCAGTTCGCAAACACTTTGCGGTATTCGACGATCGCCTTCACCGGATTGTTCAACTGCTTCCGCACGATCTCGCCGATCTGGAATTGGGCGTCGAACGCCTTCCGCTGGTCCTTTTCGTCGATCAGGCCCTGGTAGCGTTCGAGGTCCTTCAAGATGTCGATCCGACGGTTGGCCTCGGCCACTTTCCCGTCGCCGGGATAGGCCTCGACGAACGCGCGGTAGTAGCCGGCGGCCTCTTTCCATTGGCTCAAGTTGATCGTGCATTCGGCGATCGACCAGCGGGCTTCCTGCACCCACTGGCCCGCGGGATACTCGTCGATCACGCGGCAAAAGGCGGTCATGGCGTCGGACCACGCTTCGTTGGTCTGGTGAATCTGGCCGATCATCGTCAAGGCTTGGACGGCCTGCGGATGCCGCGGAAAGCTATCGACGAACGTTTCCAGCACGTGCAGCGACTCGACCCAGCGGCGCTCGTTTTTCAGTTCCGCGCCGATCTGGAAGATCGTGTTTTGCAGCCCGGCGTCGTTGCCGCCGCGGATGAAATTCAACTCCTGATAGGCTTCCGCCGCCCGCAGCGGGCGCTTGAGTTTCATCTGATACGTCTGCGCGATCCTCATCAGCGCCTCGGCGGCGAGATTGTTCAGCGGATCGTAGCGCACCAATTCGCTCCACGCGGCAATCGCCTCTTCGTTATAGCCGCGGGCGTCCAATTCCTGGCCGATCGACCACAGCAGTTGCGGAATCTCGCCCAGCCGGGGATGGTCGGGGTATTTCGAGGCGATCTGCCGCAACTCCTTGGCGGTGCGGACGTATTGCCCTTGCGCCAGCGTGGGGCTGACCACGTCGATCGCCCGGGCCTGCGTCAGGTAGCTCATGGCAATGTCCCACTGCGCGCTTTGCTGCAGCGCTTTTTCACTGGGGAAATCGGCTTGCAGCCGGCCCAACTCACCGCGCGCCTCCTCGAAGCGTTTTTCCACTTCGGCGAGCATCTCCTGACGCGTGGCCCGCCCGGCGAGCGGTTTCGCCGCGTGGGAGAGCCGGTCGCGGGCGATTTCCAGCCGCAGTTGCGGAAGCTGCGGATCGGCCGGATTATCGGCCAAAAATCGCTGCACGAGCGCTGCCGCCCGCTGCCACTCCTGCAATCCCCGCCAGTGCGCGGCCATCACCAGTATTTCGCCGCGGGCCTGTTCGGCGGTCGGTGTTTGCGGATAATTCTTGCGAAGGAGCGTGAAAATCGCGAACGCCGCGGCGAGCGCCTTTTCCTGCCGGGCCAGTTCGGCCTCGGAGAGCGCCGGCGTGGGCGGAGGCGCCACGCCCTGCTGGACCTGCTGCTTCATCGGCTGCTGATTGGCCGACTGTTGCGGCGTGAATGCCCGCCGCGCCGAGTTTTCCCGCATTTGCGCGACGCGCTGCGCCCGCGATTTCTCTTCCTGATTGACCATCGCC
Organism: Pirellulales bacterium; assembly: GCA_020846145.1. GTDB lineage: Bacteria > Planctomycetota > Planctomycetia > Pirellulales > Thermoguttaceae > JADLEL01. The sequence goes on from JADLEL010000024.1 coordinate 6,045, forward strand.
AAGAGTTGCGAATCGCGCGTCGCCGCCTCGCGCGGCAGGTCGATGGTCGTCGAATCGGATCGGCCGAGTCCCCCATAGCCGTAGCCTGCCGCTCCGGGGGTCGCCGGACTTGGGGCGTTGACTGCATAGGCTCCGCCGCCCGGTTTGCCATCCGAGAGGACTCCGCCGGCCGAGATAGCGTCCGCCGGCTTGGCGGCGCGATCGAGCGCGACGGCCGATTTTTCGTCGAAGTCGCTAAAATGCCACGCCGGCATTTCTTCGCCCGCCTTGTCCCCGCCGGCGCGGCCGTGCTCGCCGAGCGAAATCGCCGAGAGCATGGTGCGGGCGTGATCGGGGAGCGCCGGGCCGAGCCGGCATAGTCCCCGGGCGAACTCCAGCCGTTCGGGACGGTTCAATTTCAGCTTCGTGCCGAGGAGATCGGCATAAATTCCCTCCGCCACGTCCCAGGCATTGTATTTCGCGTATTCGGCGGCCACCGCCATGATTTTTTGCAGCGCCGCGGCGGCCGAGGGGCGATCGCCTTCTTTTTCGAGGAACTTTTTGTACTCCGAAATCGCCGCCGCGAACTCCGCGCTTAGCTTCTCCGGCGGGGCGGCCTCCGGCTTGCGGTCGGCGGCCCAGCGGGCCAGCGCCTTGCGAGCATGGGCGTCGAGCGCGGCCGCCGCGGCAAACGCGACTTTTTCGGCCACGCTCGCGCGGCCCGGCACGTCTTGCGAGAGAATTTTTTGTCCGCCCGCGAATTGGGCGAACTCGGCGTAGATGCCCGCCGCCACATCGAACGCCGTTTGCCGTTCGTACAGTTGTCCCAGATTGAGGACTTGCCCCGCCGCTTGAGAGACGAACGTGCCGGCGGGATGATCCGCGATGAATTTCTCCCAAGCCGCCAGCAAGTTCTTATGCTCGGGCAGCAGCGACCATTGGTCGGGCGCGCGGTATTGCTTCACGAAGACGTCGAAAGCCCGCTGGGCCTGCTCCGTCCGCAGCACGAGAAGTTGGAACGCGGCGAACTCGTCGGCTAGGGGCACGGCTTTTTCCGCCTTCACTTGAATCGCTTCGGCGGCCGCGTCGAAATATTCGAGGGCCTTGTATTGAGCCACCACTTTCTGCCACGGCATGCGGATCGCCGGCAGCGATGGGCTGGTCTCCGGCAATCCCGCCTGCAATTCGTAAAGCCGCATCAAGGCTTTGCGGTGCAGCGGGTCGAGTTCCTTCGGGATCGCCAAGCCCGCTTGCAGCAATTTTTGCCGGGCGCGGTCGGCCCGTTCGATCCACAAGTTGGCAATGTCGATCTCGGCCAGCAGCCGTTCGGCCGGCGAGAGGACTTGCGCCAATTTTTGCTGAAGTTCCTCGGCCGGCGCCCATTGCTCCGCGTCTTTCCACGGTTGCAGACTGGCGGAAAGTATGTTCCGCGCGAGCGACGAGTACGCGATGTTTTGCTTGACGAGACTTTCCAATTGGCGCAGCAATTCGTTCTGCGCTTCGGCAACCGCGGCGTTCGCGGCAAAGTCGCCTTTTTTTACGTTCTCTTGAAATCGCTTCCGCGCCCCTTTCGACAGCCATTCGCAATGCCATTTCACCGCATTTGGCCAGACGGAATGCTTCTGATGGCCGGCGAGCGCTTCCATCGCTTTCCGGGAAATCGCCAGCGGAAAATCTTCCCCGTCTTTCGGCTGCGGTCCCTTGGAAAGTTCCTCGGCCGCCTTCATGAGGAAATCGACCGCCGGCTGAACGGCCGCGGAATCCGGCCGCGGGGAACTCAAGAGCATTAGCGCCATGGAAATCGACCAGGCATCCGGACCGCGCAATTGTTCGACCTTGTCGGGCCACGAAACGGCCGGGGCATACCTTCTTACCTCCTCCGCCAATTTGAGGAGCGTCTGCCATGACGGCTCGAACGGATATTCCTCGTGAATGGCGCGAGAGGCGGCAACGGCATCCTTCAGCGCTTCGGGCAAATCGCCCGGCGGCGCGGCGGCGGGCAACATGCCCAGCCGGGCCTGCTCCCTGATCCAGTTCATGGCCAGGGCGCTTTTCGACGCCGCGACCGCCTTCAAGGCGGCCAAGCGGTTCTCGCGGCCCAACGGCGATTTCAGCAGCGTTTCCAAGCCGGCCAACTCGGCGGCGCGCGCGCCGCGGAAAGCGTAATGCTTTTCGAGATGTTCCAAGATCGGCCGCGCGATGGCATTCGCCGAATCGGCGCGGACCGCGGCCGACAGTGCCTCGGCGGCCAACGCGAGGGCCGCGCGATCGTATTGGTTCAGCTTTGCTTCCGGGCCGGGCAGTTCGACCTGCCGCGAAAGTGTCAGATACGCCGCGATCAGCTTAGCTTTGACATCCTCTGCCCGGCGATCTTGCGAATTCTCCTTGAGCCACTTGGCTAAGGTATCGAGCGTTGCCGGCGTCGTTTCCTGCCCGAGCGCGAAAACCGCCAATTCGTACTGCGCCGTTTTACCCAACGGCGAGTCGGGCTTCTCGGCGGCGATTTTCTTGAGCATTGCCGTGCCTTCCGTGGCGGTGTCGGGCGCGATCAGTTTGGCGAGTCCGGTGAGCAGCGCGTTTTTCGCCTTATCGGCCTCCTGCGGATACAACACGCTCGCCTCATGGAGCAGTTTTTGGGCTTCCATCGAGTTTGCCATGCGAATATGGGACTCGGCCTGCAAGACGAGCAATTGCACCCGCGCGGCGGGCGAAAGCGCTTTGTCCGCGAGGCATTTTTTCGTTTCGGCCAGCACCGGCCCGTAAAGTTTTTCGGCCAGTAGGGCCTCGATCAGCTTGATGCGATCCGCCACGCCCGCCCGCTGGGCGCGAAGCGCATCGAGCATCTTGGCGGCCAGCGGTTCCTGGGGGGCCAAGGCGAGCGTTTTTTTCCACGATTCGAGGGCTTGGTCGAGTTCCCCGAGCTGATATTGCGCCTGCCCCAAGAGCAAAAAGGCCTCGGCATTTTGGGGATCGGTTTGGGCGGCCTTTTCCGCCGCCGCCCGCGCTTCCGCGAATTTCCCCGCCGCGTAGGCCGCTTTCGCCGCTTGATACGCCTTTTGGGCATCGGCTTGGGCATGCGTCGAAGTCGCCAGAGCGAGAATTAAACCAACGATCATTGTCGGAAATCGAAAATATCGCATCGTGGAACTCCTCGATAAAAGGTGTCTTTTCTCCGCGGATGATTCTTTCGGAAATAATACTCGTTCTCAGGCTTTGCCTCCCGGGAAGGATGGCATTCCATCTATAGGACGAACCGCCGGCCAAATAGTTTTTCCCCCGGCAAAGTTTCTTCCTCTGCAGGAGATTCTAACAGAAATTATGCCTGGCGGAGGTAACGGGTTTGTAACAAGCCGAGGGCGTTGGATCCATAGCCTCGCGGCCTTTGGCGATCGCCATCGACGCGCTCCGGTAAAATAATGAGCGAATTAAAGTCAACCGCGAATTACGCGAATAACAACAACCGAAAATGAAATTGTTTGCATCGCGCCGCGCGCGCCGGTTTCCCAAGGGGCATAGTTTGGTCGTGCGAGGAGCGGCGAAGGATCGAGTTCGCGATTGGAGAGGGAAAGAATCCCGATCGCGAAGTTAGCATCGGAGAATCATTAACGATCGTGAATTGGTTGACAAAGTGTATCCAAAGCGGGAGGGGATCCCGAAAACGCGAAATTCCGAAATCGCGAAATAGGCGTCGATAACCCGATTTTCGCGTTTTCGCCCTTTCGCGCCTTCGCGATCCTGCGTTGGCAAAGCCCATGCGAATGGTTCACTACGGGATTTCATGTTGCGATAACTGCGACAGTGAATGATTCGCCGATCCTTAACGGGCCACCCCGCGTCGGAAATCGATTGCCGGATGATTTTTGGAGACTTTATTTATCGGGGCGCCCGCACGCGTCTAAATGTCCGCTGAAGATAAGTGGCAGAGCCATGCAGGCCCGTTCGTCCTCATTAACCGTCGGACGCATCTAGCAACTATATACCGTAAAAACACTTACGGCGTCGCCGACGAGTTTTACTCTTTTAGAAAATGAGGATGTTTCCGCGGGTCGAACCGCCTCTCACTTACCCCCCAATGAGTCAATGTCTAAAATTGTCGAGAACAATCGTCACTTCCTTGCGTAACTTAAAGAATCCCGGTACTTTCAGCATGTGCCCACGAACTACCGCCTGCCGCCTGCCCGCGGTTCTATCTCTCTGGCTGATATTGCTCTGCGCGAAACCATTGCCCGGTCAGCAAATCGTTTTGCCCCGGCCAAAAGGCTCCTCCCTTCAATTGACGACGGATCAAGAGCGGATGCTTGCCCGCGCCCGCGAGATCCTGAAGCAGGCCGCGCGGAGCGAAGCGGAGCGGGAGGTGCGGCTGCAAATCCTCAAAGCGGCGCTGACCGGAACCGCCATTCGGCCCAGCGACGACTATCCCGAGATGCGCAATCCCCGGCACTGGACGCTGTCCGACGACGCGTTTGTCGTGGCGGCCGAGAGCACGCCCGTCGAAGCCATCGCCGATTTGTGGATCGTGCATGAAAACGACGGCGTTCCCGTTCCGCGCATCCGCTGCTCCAAGTATTCCGCGTTGATCTTGATTCAGGGATACATTCAATACTTCCGCGCAACAGACAACACGGCGGGATTGGAAGCGCTCAATCGGCTGATCGGCCGGCGGATTATCCCCCAAGGGTTGCCCGACGGCGGCGACGACCTGCTTTGGAAACGGCGATTCGAGCGCGGCCGCCTGCTGCCGGGCGATCAGGCGTGGTTCGATAATCCCTACTTCGAGCGCGGCCGGGAGCTGATTCGCGAGGAAAAGTATCAACGAGCGATTCGCGAGGGCAAGTCGCCGGAAGCGGCGGCCGCTTCGGCCGACTCAGCCGCCGAATCGTTGACCGCCGGCGAGGAGGGGAGCAACGTTTTCTATCTGGGAGACGACAACTTCATCCGCGGCGCAAGCTCCCTCGTGCGGCTGTGCCGCGATTCATTCGATCGCGGCGAGAGCGAAAACGCGCCGGCCCACGAACAGGTCCTCACCCACCACATTCTCACGCTCGCGCATTTTCGGCAGCACATGGCGGACGACAATTACACGGCGCAAGCCTGCATGAGAGCGATTCCCGGCTCCGTCCGGCTCGAAGAGTTCGAGATCGGGCGCGTCCGTTCGCCGATCGGCCCGGAGATTCTCTTGCGGCTTTACGCCGGATCGGAAGCGAGCAAATCCTTGGAATCGCTGATCGATGCGATGGCCAGCCGCAACGAGCCGCCGCGGCTGGCGACGGTCGGCGACGCCGCGTTCCCGCTGTTCGGCGATGATTACGATTGGTCCGAACAACGGCGCGTGGGCGCGGCGATGGGCGCGGTGATGCGGGCCGACGACGACGACGCCTGGTGGCGGCTGCGGGAGAAAATCCGCGACGACCGCTATGTGCTGACGGCCACGCGCGGCGGAGTTGCGAAGAACTTCACCGTGGGCGCGCTGTGCCGCGATATGCTCGATGCGAGGCTCTGCTTCGCCTTCACGTCGCATTTGCCCTTGGTGCCCGGACGGCTGCCGGCGGCTTTCCGGCCGGAACGGGAGTTCTGGCGGCGCGAATCCCAATGGGCGCGCGAGCGCGCGCCGCTGTATGCGATGCAGGCCGCGCTGTGCGAGCGGGCGATCGAGCTTTGGGAGCCGATCCGCGGAACCTTGCCGGGCGGCGACGGCCAGTCGCACATCTATACGGCCGACGAGAAGGCCCGGTTCGTTGCGGCGCTGAAGAAGGAAATCGCCAAGCTCAACGAGACGAAGAAGGCCGCGAGCGAGGAGGTCGTCATGCACTGGCTCCCCGCCCCGAGCGGCTGGGAAGGTTTCGACGCCCAGCGCGCCAAGGAGGCGCGGGAGGAGTATGAAAGGAAGACGGCGGGAGCGCATTGATGGAAAGGCGGCGAATAGGTTTCGGCGGTAGTTTTGCAAGAGCTTTATTCGCTGACGGGCCGTTGAAAAAGTTGTCCAACGGAGTTTGTTGGGGTGGCAGTACAACTGCCACCCAACAGATGACTTTTTCAATAGGCTGCCAACATTTTCAGATTATGGGAGATTTCGAGAGAACTATGGACTTGAGAAACACGAGAACCACGATTCTGAATCGGGGCGACGCCGATGAAAAACGCGAGGAAATCAGGCAGTATTTCCACGCCACCTACAGCCTCGACGAACGGCTTTACGACGTATTGGCCTCGGAGCAGGCATTCTACCTGCGGCCCGAACCGCTGCGGCACCCGCTGATCTTCTATATCGGCCATACGGCGGCCTTCTACATCAATAAGCTCATCGTCGCCAAGATCATAAATCAAAGGATCAACCCCCGGTTCGAATCGATGTTCGCGGTGGGCGTCGATGAAATGTCCTGGGACGACTTGAATGAGGCGCATTACGACTGGCCGACGCTCGCCGAGGTGAAAGCGTATCGCGACCAGGTGCGCAATGTCGTGGACGAAACCATCCGAACCTTGCCCTTGACGATGCCCATCGATTGGGATCAACCGTTCTGGGTGATTCTGATGGGCATCGAACACCAACGGATCCACTTGGAAACCTCGTCGGTCATCATACGCCGCCTTCCGATCGAGATGGTCGGGCAACTGCCGCTATGGAGCATCTGCCCCGAAGCGGGCGAAGCGCCGCGAAACGAACTCCTGCCGGTTGCCGGAGGGCGCGTCGTTCTGGGCAAATCCAAGGACCACCCGCTCTATGGCTGGGACAACGAATTCGGCCGCCAGGAAATCGACGTCTGGGATTTTTCGGCCGGCCGTTATCTGGTCTCCAATCGGGAATACCTCGGCTTCGTCGAAGACCGGGGTTATGAACGCGAGGATTACTGGACGCAAGAGGGCTGGAAATGGGTCGGCTACACCAAGGCCAGGCACCCCCTGTTTTGGATCGAGTCGCCGGGCGGCTACCGATTGCGGACCATGGCCGCGATCATCGACATGCCGTGGGATTGGCCGGTCGAGGTGAATTACCTCGAGGCCAAGGCCTTTTGCAACTGGCTCGCGCGCAAAACCGGAAAGCCGATCCGACTGCCGACCGAGGCCGAGTGGCATCGGCTGCGGGACTTGCACAATATCCCGGACCAGCCCGCTTGGCAGAAGGCGCCGGGGAACATCAATCTCGAGCATTGGGCCTCGTCTTGCCCGGTGAATCGTTTCCAATTCGGGGAGTTTTTCGACATTATCGGCAACGTTTGGCAATGGACGGAAACGCCGATAACGGGTTTCGACGGATTCCGAATCCATCCGTACTACGACGATTTTTCGACCCCGACTTTCGATACGCAGCACAACCTGATCAAAGGCGGATCGTGGATTTCGACCGGCAACGAGGCGACCCGCGACTGCCGCTACGCGTTTCGACGGCATTTCTTTCAACACGCGGGCTTGCGTTACGTGCAGTCGGAGCAGCCGCTCGCGATGCCCGACGCGATGTACGAGACGGATTTCGCGGTTTCGCAGTATTGCGAAGCGCATTTCGGAAAAGCCTATTTCAATGTCCCCAATTTCCCCGCGGAATGCGCGGCGGTGTGTCGCCAATTCGTTCAAGGGCGCCCGCGAGCCAAAGCTCTGGACCTGGGTTGCGCCGTGGGGCGGGCATCGTTCGAGCTGGCCAAAGAGTTCGACCAGGTAACGGGCATCGATTTCTCGGCACGCTTCATCCGCATCGCCTTGCAACTCAAGGAGAAGGGCAATATCCACTACGAACTCGTCGCGGAGGGCGACGTCGTTTCCTACCACGAAGCGCGCTTGGCCGATATGGGACTGGACCGCGCGGCGGAACGAGTGGAGTTTTTCCAGGGCGACGCGACGAACCTCAAGCCGCAATTCACCGGTTACGATTTGGTCCTGGCCGCCAATCTGATCGACCGGCTCTACGACCCCCAAAGGTTTCTGGAAACCATTCACGAGCGGATGAATCGTGGGGGTATTCTCGTGATAACTTCCCCCTACACTTGGCTGGAGGAATTCACGAAAAAAGACAAATGGCTGGGCGGTTTTCGCAAAGCCGGCGAGCCTTGCATGACGCTCGACGCCCTCCGCGAACTGCTGGCGCCGCATTTCGTCATGCTCGATGCGCCGCGGAACGTGGAATTCGTCATTCGCGAAACGCGACGGAAATTCCAGCATACGGTCGCGGAATTGACGGCCTGGGAACGAAGCGAATAGGGGATGGGGGATGGGGGATAGGTTTTTTTTGCACAACGGTTTTGAAAATTTCCACGTTTAGGGGAAGGAAAGCTGATTGCTGATTGCTGAATGCTGATTTTCCTCGTTCCCACGCTCCGGCGTGGGAACGCAATACCGCGACGCTCCCGCGTCGCAGTGGTGCTAACCAACTCTGAGCATTGCACGTGCGCTTCGGACGCTGGAGCGGCCTCCCGTTGGTCGGCCTTACGAAATCCATTTCCTGACCTAAAATAGTCAATGAGGAGAAGGGAAACCATGGACACTATCGACGACAAAGGTAGATATTTTGACGATGACGGGAACGAGTTGAATCCGGACCTCGTTCCGAAACCGGCGCTTTGCGTGTCTTGCGCGAAGGATGAAGATCCAAACGAAGAAATACTCTGCAACCTCAACCGGCTCGACCAGCAGGGCGAAGCCGATTTCCAGTGCTACGCCTATCAGCTCAAGTAATTTCGGCCTGAGGAACACGACGTTGATAAGGACGAGGTGCGATGAAACGCTCGATTCTCCTTCTATTGTGGAGATTCCTATTCGCCATTGGAATCACTTTTTCATTGCCAGTTTCCCACATGTTCTGGGGTGAGACCTATCCCGGTGATGGACAAAAGGCGTTTGGTTTCATCATTATCTTTTTCGTGATCGGTTCGGGTATCGCTACTTTGTACTTCGCTGTTGGCTCTGTCCTTCAGTACCTCCTTCGTCTGCGACCTTCATGGCAAACTTTCCTTGCAGACATGGCGATTTTTGTTGCGATTTCCGTTGTACTCATTTATGGCGGCATAACCGCAAGTTATGATTGAGAATTCCAACCGGCGGCTTCACGCAGGTAGCAACGGCTCCTTGAGCCGGTGCGGCTCTGCCACGGGAGGCAAGGGTGAATAATCCTTCGAGCGAGAACCTATAATAACAGCCTCTTGGGCCATCGCCCACCGATTCGAGAATCGGCGCCGCCCACGAATCCACGAACGGACCTTGATGATCACACTTGTGAAGCGGTTGAAAATCGGCTATATAGTTTCTGTTGTGAATGGTGCGCAAATCGTAGGGTGCGTGCTTGCACGCACGCTTTTTCCGCGGGAAAACACTGCGCGTGCGTGCAAGCACGCACCCTACTTGATGTTTCCGCAACAGGAACTATATAAAAAATCGCGGGTTCCCGATTGCTGAGTTCCCTGCATTTCCTCGGAGCGGAATTGCATGTTTTCGTTGGTAATCATCCATATCCTTGGAGTTACGGTCGCCGTCATACTGGCGTTAATCGAAATCGAAAGCATCATCCCTACCGGGATCTGCCTCGTTGCATACAGCTTAATAGTCGCTCTTTTGGCTTATCGGCGAAATCGCGCGACCTGCCTTTATTACGCACTTGCCGCACCATCGGTTTCCGTGGCTTGTTTTTCCGTAATATTCGGATTGCATTGGGGGCCGAACGATGCAAGGATCCCCATCGGATGCAGCCTGGCGTTATTCGGATTAGTCAATATCCCGTTCGGGATCGCGGCGCTTTTTGAATTGAAACAACCGGAAAGCGGATCGCGGCGCAAAGGCCCTTTTCAATATAGCATTGCCTCCATCATGGGGCTGACTCTCGTTGTCGCCCTTTCGCTCAGTCTATCGAAAACGCTCGGCAATCGGGGAATTGCCCTGGCCATTCTTCTCTGCCACCTATCGCTTACGGCGTACATTTTAAGGCGATTCCATAAAAAGGAATGGCCGGCGACGGGCAATTAAAACCGCTCTTCCCGCACCAAGTCGTCGAAGGTTTGGCGGCGGCGGATGAGGCGGGGGTGGGCGTCGTCGAGGAGGACTTCGGCGGCGAGCGGTTTCGAGTTGTAATTCGAGCCCATCACGAAGCCGTAAGCGCCGGCGCATTCGATGACGAGGATATCGCCCACCTGGGCGGGCGGGAGTTTTCGCGTGCGGACGAATCCGCCCTCCTCCTGGGTGAAGATATCGCCCGACTCGCACAACGGCCCGCCGACGACGACCTCTTGGAGCGGCGAATTTTCGGCATTGTCCGATTCTCTCCCCTCTCCCCTCTCCCCTCTCCCCTCGCCCCTCGCCACAGACATCGGATGATACGATCCATACAAAATGGGTCGGGCAAGGTTGTTGAAGCCGGCATCGACGAGGTAGAACAGGTTGTCGTCCTGCCGCTTGACGGCGCGAATTTCGGCCAGCAGATAGCCGCTCTCGGCCACGAGGTAGCGGCCCGGCTCGATTTCCAGCCGCAGGGGATGGCCGAATTGTCCCTCCAACCGTTTGCGGGCGGCGTCGCAAAGCGCAAAGTAGGCCGCCAGATCGACGTACGCATCGCCCTCTCGATAGACCGTGGGCAGACCGCCGCCGACGCTGATGGATGCGACCGACGGCCCGACCGCCTCGGCCGCCTTCTCCAGCGCGCCGCAGACTTGGGCCAGATGCTCCAAATCGGTGCCCGAGCCGATGTGGACGTGCAGGCCGGTTACGGCCAGCCGGTATTTCTTCGCCAGTTCGACGCCTTCGGGAATTTGCGCGTGCCAGATGCCGTGCTTCGACTGTTTGCCGCCGGTGTTGGTTTTTTGGCTGTGGCCGTGGCCGAAGCCGGGATTGATCCGCAGCGTAATGCCCGCACCGGGGAGCCGTGCGCCGAGCTGCGCGATCATGTCCATCGAGCCGCAATTGACGTGCAGGCGTTTCTCGACGCAAATATCGAGCGATTCGCGGTCGAAGATGTCGGCCGTATAGACGACCGGCGGCGGATCGCCTGCGACTGTATATCCGGCCGCGAGGGCGCGGCGAATTTCGTTCGCGCTCACGGTATCGACCAGCACGCCTTCACGGCGGATCAAATCCAAGATCGAGAGATTCGAGCAGGCCTTTTGGGCGTAGCGGACGTAATCGAACGCCGACAGCTCGGCGATTCGCTGCCGAATGACTGCGGCATCATAGACGAACGTCGGCGTGCCGAACTGCGAGACGAGCGATTGGATGGAAACGCCGGCAATCTCCGAGCGAAGCGGGGGACGGGGAATGATGTTAGGCATGGAATTGGAATGGATGCAAATTGCGAATTCGTGTCCCCTCTCCCAAAGGAGAGGGGAGATGGTCGCTCCGGTTTTCGGCGGCGGCAACACCCTAGTGGTCCTGCAAATTATATTTGACGGGTGCCATGCCCACGCTTGCGTGGGCATGTAGCAGTGTTTTCCGACGATTCGCATGCCCACGACGAGCGTGGGCATGGCACCCTAACCTGTAGTGTTTGTCGGACCACTAGTCTATTCCATAGAAGGAGAGTTGCCCACCCCCGAAGGAGAATTTCGCGTTTGCCATTTCTCCACGAATTTTCGATAGTCGTCGGGCGTATCGATGCCGAAAGTGGGATCGTTGACCACGCCGACGAGGATCTCGCGGCCGGCTTCGAGGACGCGAAGCTGCTCCAATTTTTCGATTTTTTCCATCTGCGACGGCGGCATGTCGGCCAATTGAAGCAAAAACTCGCGGCGGTAGGCATAGAGGCCGACGTGCTGGAAAAAGCTGGGGGGCGTCGCGGTCAGCAAGGCATCGTCCCATTGCCGGGGATGGGGGATCGGGCTGCGGCTGAAATACATCGCCCGGCCGCGCCGGTCGAAGACCACTTTCACGCAGGCGGGGTCCTCGAATTGCTCCCGGCCGCGGAGGGTCGTGGCCAGCGTTGACATGACCGCCTGGGGATTCTCCTCGAGCATCCGCGCCACCAGATCGATCGACTCGCCCGAAATCTCCGGCTCATCGCCTTGAACATTGACGAAGAGATTGACGTCGGGCAACTGCCGGGCGACTTCGGCCACGCGATCGGTGCCGCTGGCGCACTCCGGGCTGGTCATTACCGCCCGGCCGCCGAATAATTCGACCTCGCGGAAAATCTCTTCATGGTCGGTCGCGACGATCACGCCCGAGGGCCGCGCGGCTTTTGAGGCGGCTTCGTAGGTGTGTTGGATCAGTGTTTTTCCCGTCTCGCGGAGCAGTAGTTTTCGCGGCAGCCGCGTGGAAGCCAGCCGGGCGGGGATCACAATCATGCTCGAGGGGCGGTTATTCGAGGCAGTATTCATGTACACGATTGTGACGCGGGGCGCCAAAGTTGAAAAGGCGGGGAGGTTAAGAACCGAAAATCCGGCCCATTCGGCATAATCGGACCATGCGCCCTCCGGTGGATATCGCCGCCGATGGGAGCGATTGATTTTTCATCGCGGAACCTACGATCTAAAATTCAGTGGCGGCTCACGATCGATCGACTCCAAACTTGCCCAAGACATCAAAAAATGCTTTTCATATTCTTCATCGCGATCCTGAATTTGGCGTTGGGCTTCGCCTTGGCGATGTTTTTGGGCGGGCATTTTCACACGGTGCGGAAATTCGGCGTGAACATTCCCCTGCCCTTTAAGTCCGCCTCGACGGTCGAAGGCAAAACGACCGCCGATTAGGAATTTTATACTCTGCGCGGTCATTGGCGCGACAAATATTTTCCATAGGAGACTTCTGCCTCGTTTTTGGCCGCTTGCAGTATTAGCCACCGCGCCCAGGCCGGACTGAATGTTTTGCGGGAAAACGCGGCTTATACCTATTATTGGGGGTAAAATTGCCGCGGAGCGCGAAATTTCCGCAACTTTGCCGTTCCTTTGGAATGTTTTCTGGCGATTTACCGTGCGCCCAAATATAATAGAATAGATTCGCGAAGAGAAAAAGACGGAATCGCGGGGACGTTAGGACATGTAGCCGGGATTATTTATCAACATTGTAGAAGCGGCATCCTGCCGCATTTTAGGCAAAAGCGGCAAGATGCCGCTTCTACAAATCGAATTCAGGTTAGCGGAACTTCGGGATGGGAGAGAACATCGTGGCGCAATCCGAGAAAGACGACTTCAATTTCGACGATTTTCAGTATTCCGGGGTGAAGCTCTCGCCCGTGCCGGACCTCGCGCAGGATGCGCCGGAGGCCGAGGCCGCAGCGCCCGCTCCGGCAATCACGGAGGCCGCCGCGCCCGACGTCGAGGAGGCCGCGCCGCCCGAAGCCGCGGAGAAAGCCGATAAAAAGGCGAAGAAAAAGGCCAAGAAGGAAAAGCCGGTCAAAGCGAAAAAAGAGAAGGTTGTCGTCGCCGCAAGCGAGAAGCGGGAGTCCGCCTTCCTGAAAAAGCTGAGCGAAGCCAGTCCTTACACGGTGCTCTTGGGAATGACGGTCGTCGTGCTATTGATCGCGGTGGTACTCCTGCTCACCGAGATGGGCAGCTACGATTTCAACATCCATCCGCCGAAGTCGCTCTAAGCATCCACCCTGCTTTCATTTCACATTTTCGCGATTCGATCCGTCATCCGCAGGCGAATTTTCGCGCGCAGAGTTCGAGCAGCCGGTCGGCGCGGCGGAGCAAGGCGTTCGAGGCGTTTTGCGCGGCGAAAAGCGGGCTGGCCGGATCGATGGCGGTGAATTTTCCTCCGCAATGCCGGCAATTCAGTTTGCGGTCGCGATATTCGGCGCGAATTTTCAGCGGCCTGCCGCAAATCGGGCAATTCTGCAAATAGGTGTTCTTCACCGGCATCTCGGTTTTCAAGGATGGGGTCGCGTGGGTGTTCTTCGGGATTGGCGCCGTTTTCTGCAATGTCGTGGCGGATTGCATTCGAGTCGCCTCCTTGCGAAATGAGACACCGCGCGGCCGAAGGGGGTTCGGCGCACATTTTTTGTCGAAAACGCGTGTTTATCCCATTCCTACGCGGTTCGTGGCGGCAGGGTTCATTTTATTGAAAATAGTCTGATAAGCTCGGTAAAGGGATAATCTGGAGTGATTTTGGAAGGGCGAGGCTCAATCCAGACGAGGGGTCGTCGAAAGAACTGGGCGGCTTCTTATATTTGGCGAACCAACGTCGAAGATTCAAATCGTTTTCCACCTTATTCAAAGGTGCTTTTCTGTCAGAAAAACGGGACCAGCTCACATTCGTGTGTTACGACGAGTGTCCCACGGTCGCAGCGTTGCATCGAGGGAAACCGTTAGCATTGTCGGTCGGGCATGGTCGGCGAAGTTTTTTCTCGCACGCAAGAAAAGCCGGGAATTCTAGGCAAAATGTTCCGGCAGCAGGCGAATTCAACCGAGAAAGAAAAAATCCCGCAGAATGGTTTTTCCGCAAAATCAGCATCCCCGCAAACGGTCGCGGCGAACCGGGCACGCTAATTCTAATCCTCTACCGTATAAGGAGATACGGCGTTTACTGCTTCAACCGGCTTGACCGCAAAAACGGGAAAATCGGCAAAATCGAAAAATATCTTCCTTTCCGAACATCCGGCAACCGAAACCTATATTTAGGATGCAATCGACGCCATGCGGCGTGCGGTCCGCACCGCGGCGAAATCCATGCTGGGATATCAATTCGCCGCGTGCAATACCGCCAAAGTATAAAAAGGTGTTGCTGGGGGGCAACGCCACGTATCCCGTCCATTCGAGAGAATGGTCCGTGGCTTCCTCCTCGCGGCAACTCGGCGTGCGGATTGCCGGATATATCGGAAAATCAAAACGACTTGCCCGCGTGCCATGTTTCCGGCTTCCAGGTCTGCCGGAACGGGGGCTAGAGACCCCGTGGAAAGCGCTCCACGAACGCCTCGCTGCGGCACATCGCGGGAACGAGTCCTAGGAGGAGGGAAAGAATGCGACGTCTAGTCATGAGTCTCATGGTCGTCCTGTCGGCCTCGCTCGCTCTGGCGGGCAATCAGGAAGTTGCGAATCAGATCGCCCAAAACCTCCGCGACAGCGGAAAAATGAGCGATTACCGCATTGCGGTGAAATTCCAAGAAGGCACCGCTTGGCTCTCCGGCCACGTAACCGATCGATCGCAAATGAACGCGGCGATCAAGATCGTCTATAAAACGGCCGGGGTGAATCGAGTCGTCAACGACTTGACGATCGCCGAGAGCGAAACGGTGGAACCGGCCGTGGCCCAAAACGCGTCGAGTTCCTACGTGCCCGCGCCGGTGCAGCCGGTTTCGGCCGAAGAGCCGCGGGTCATGCCGCGTCTGCGCGTGGCGCAGAACTACTCCCGGCCTTCCGGCCCGCAACCCATGCCCTTGGCGATGAACCAGCAGGTTCAAGGCCAACCGGTGATGTCCGGCGGCGCTCCCCGCCCGATGTACAATCAGGCGGCCGCCGGCGTGGCCCCGGCGCGCTACGACCAGCCCACTATGCCGAACTACGCCTGGCCAAGCTACGCGTCCTACCCGAATTACGCCGCGGTCACCTATCCGAAACAATACTCGCCGACGGCCTGGCCGTACATCGGACCGTTCTACCCCTATCCGCAAGTTCCCTTGGGATGGCGGAAAGTTACCCTGCAATGGGACGACGGCTGGTGGTTCCTCGATTTCCGCGACGAACCGAACCGCTGCTGGCATCGGTAAGACGATACCGCACCACGAATCACCTCCTATGCGAAAACCCCCGCCCGGAACCGTCCGGCGCGGGGGTTTTTTTGTTAAAGGCGGAAGGCGGAAGGCAAAGGGGGAAGGCGGAAGGCGGAAGGCGGAAGGCGGAAGGCGGAAGGCGGAAGCGATGGGTTTGGATCTTTGGCCTTGGATATTGGGTCTTGGATATTGGTTCTTAGGTCTTGAATTTTGGCTAAAACCAAAGACCTAAGACCGAAGTCCTTCATCCTTCCCCCTTCCGCCTTCCGCCTTCCCCCTTCCTCCTTCCCCCTTCCGCCGATTTTTCCCTACAAACCGAAAAATCCGCAAGTTCGGCACAGTTTAACACGATAAGTAATGGTAACCACGGCGCGGGCCGATCGATTTATTCCTCTTTCGAGGGGTAAAAAATCGCCGATCGGGTCCGAGTCAAGCGGTGGTTCCAAGTCGAAACTCATTGCCAAACAGAAAGTTATCTCGCGGCGGACCGAATTCGAGCGTGCGATCCGGCAAAACAGATTGATCGGCCGCGCGATATCGGTTATCCGGCCCTCAAAAGCCCCCGTTCAAGAGTCGAGGAACGAAAATGTACAAAAAAACCGTTTCCGCAGTCGTTTGTCTGCTGGGTCTGATGCTGCTCGTTTCGGCCACCGGCTGCTCGAACGGCATGTACGGTCCGAGCATCGGATTTTTGGCCTACCCGGTCCCCGTTTCGCCCTACTGGCAAAAGCAATTCGAGGACGAGTTCCACAACCAGGAGTATTACGCCCGGATGCCGATTTTGGGACCGATTCAACCCGGCACCTCGGCGGCGGCGTTGGATACGCCTTCGGAAGACGAAGTGATGCGGAAGCTCGAAGAGGCGCGGCCCGTCCAGGGCGGCATCCCCTTGCTGCACGAAGTTCAGCGCAATAACGTGCGGATCGTGATCGAGCCGCTCCAAGACAACATCGATCAGCCGCGCCATTATCCGCTCGTGGGACCGGCGCAACTGCACCACGCCCACTACAAAGCCACCGTCTATTTCACCGAAATCACCCGCGTCGGCTGGCCGATCCCCTACACCGTGGTCAACGAAGACGCGCAGGAAGTGATTTACATCGACCACGACCACCTGCACATGGTGAGCAACGTCGATCCCGGCCCGGGCACCGGTTATCCCGAACCGTTGAAATGATCGCGGGAACTCCATTCCGCGAAGGAGTAACATGCCCCGATGGCCGCGGCAAAAGCCGAAGCCCTCGGGGTTTTGCGTTGGAGGGGAGAGGGAAGAGTGGAGAGTGGAGAGGGGAGAGAGTAGAGTGGAGAGTGAAGAGTGAAGAGTGAAGAGTGAAGAGTGGAAAACGGTGCCGTGCCCTTCCAATTCCAAATCTCAAATCTCAAATCTCAAATCGCAAATCGCAAAGACCCAAGACCTAATCCCCATCGGGTATCATTCCCATGACCTCCTCCATAAAAAACAAATTCAACACGCAGGCGATCTTTTCTCTGCTCATGTTGGCGCTGCTGGCATGGATTATCGACGGCGCGAATCGGGCGTTTGCCGAGGGCAAGCCCGCCGCGACGGCGGAAAAGAACGTTTCCCTCGCGCCCGGCGATGCGACGGTCGATAAACCGGAGGCAAACTCCACGCCCGCATACAGCATTCCCACGAGCAACGTGCGCAGGATATTCCAGGAAGCCGGGCCGCTGATGTACGCCATCGCGCTCTGCTCGATTCTGGTGGTCGCGTTTTTTCTGGAGCGGATGGTCGGCCTGCGGCGCAGCCGGGTCATCCCCCGGCCGTTCGTCAAACGATTTCTCAAACAGCTCGCGGCGGGCGAACTCGACCGCGAACAAGCCCTCGAATTGTGCCGGGAGAACGGCAGCCCCGTGGCCCAGGTCTTCGCCGGGGCGGTGCGAAAATGGGGGCGGCCGGGGGTGGAAGTCGAACAGGGCGTCATCGACAGCGGCGAACGCGCCACACACGGCCTGCGCCGCTACCTCCGCGTGTTCTACGGCGTGGCCACCGTCGGTCCCCTGCTGGGCCTGATGGGCACCGTGCTGGGCATGATCGGCACCTTCAACACGATTGCCGGGCCCGACGGCCAAGGCCGCGCCGAGCTTGCCGGCGGCATCGCCCAGGCGCTGTTGAACACCGCCGGCGGATTGGCCGTCGCCATTCCCGCCTCGATTTTATACGTTTATTTCGTCAGCCGCGTCGATCGTTTGATCATCGACATCGACGAACTCGGCCAGCAAGTGGCCAACGCCATTTCGGCCGAGGAGCTTACGGAACGCGAGAAAAAATCCGCCGCCCCGCGAGCGCGGCGCGCTGCGTGAGAAGTAGGCGGTAGGCAGTGGGCAGTGGGTAGTGGACAGTGGGTAGTGGGTAGTGGGCAGTGAAGAGGAGAAATGTTCTCGGTAGAAATTATTTGTGAAGCCGCAAGCGGTTTTTTTCGTCATTCGAGTTTCGGCATTCATAATTCGTAATTCGTAATTCGTAATTCGTAATTTGGAATTTGGAATTTGGAATTTGAGATTTGGAATTTGAGATTTGGAATTTGAGATTTGGAATTTGAGATTTGGAATTCTTTTGTCATTCGAGCTTCGTCCTTCGTCATTTTTCATTCATCATTCATCATTCATCATTCATCCTTTCCTTTCATGCCCCTAAAAACCCATCTCGACGACGAGCCGACGCTGAACCTTACGGCGATGCTCGACATCATGTTCCTGCTGATCATCTTCTTCATGCTCGGCACGCGGTTCGTCGATGACGAGCGGAAGATCGGTCTCCGCGTGCCGGAGGTGGTCGATCGCGCCGCGCTTACGCCCGCGTCGGCCAGACGCACGGTGAACGTCTATCGCGACGGGGCGATTACCCTCGATCAAACGCCGGTTACGCTGCCCGAACTGGTTGACCGATTGAAGTCCGCGCGGCGGCGGCACGACGACCTCGGCGTGCTCGTTCGCGGCGATGCCGAGGACAAGTACCAAAGGATCGTCGCCGTGCTGAACGCCTGCAAGCAGGCCGGCATTCAAAATCTCGGCATCGCCGTCCGGCCGATGCCGCCGGGGCAAACGGTAAAATAATTCTCCATGAACCGCGACCACTGGTCGCGGCTTTGCGGAATACGAATCGACCGACATGAACCGCGACCACTGGTCGCGGCTTTGCAAAGCGATCATTTCCCATGAACGCACCATTCCTCGAACGAATCCTGCACTTCCTCGCCGGCGTCGGCTGGGTGATGGGCGTGGTCTGGGTCGGGCTGAGCGCGTTCACCCTCGGGGCGTTGATCCTCGTTTATACTCGCTGGGGGCAATCGCGTCCGCTGGAGAAGTGCATCGGCCTTTCCCTCCTTGCGCACTGCTTGTTGGTCGGCTATGCCACGACGATCTCGCTGGCGGAACCTGCGCCGCCGCCCGACGGTCCGGCTTTTCAGGTCGCCCTCGTGGAAGACGGCTCCGACCACAATGCTTCGCCCGCTTCAACCGCCGAAAACGCGGAAAAATCCGATCGGCCGTGGGAAGCGCCGACGCGCGGCGGCGATCCATCCGAGCCGGAGAAACTCGAACGCCAACACACCGAATCGCCGATTCTCGAACCGAACGCGCATGCGGCCGCACCCGAACCGGTGATGAGCGCCTTCGACGAGCCGCCGCCACTCGACGCGCCTACCGAACTCGTCGCGCCGCCGCTCGATGCGTCGATGTCCGAACCGCACGATTCGCCGGTGAAGTCGGTTTCGTCCAAACGACCCGCGGAACATCCCGCTCCCGCCAACGCCGGCACGGATATCCCCGAAATGTACAAACTCCGCGTCATGCCCAACCGTTCCGGCGTGGCCCGGGATCACGGCGGCTCGCCGGAAACCGAGCAGGCCGTCCAGGCCGCGCTCAAATGGCTCGCCGAAAACCAAGCCGCCGACGGCCGCTGGAAAGCCGGCGACCACGGCGCGGGCCGCGACGAAAGCGTGCTCGGACACGCGCGGCAGAACGCCGGCAGCCAAGCCGACACCGGCGTTAGCGGCTTGGCCCTCTTGGCTTTTCTCGCGTCGGGCAACACGCACGGGCAGGGGGAATATCAAAAGAGCATCCGCCGCGGATTGGAGTTGCTGCTGCGCATCCAAGCGCGCGACGGCAACCTCGGCGGAAACGCATCCACTTACGAGTTCATGTATTGCCACGCCATGGCCGCCTGCGCCCTGAGCGAAGCGTTCGGCATGACCGGCGATCAACGGCTCCGCGAGCCGGTCGAACGGGCGATTCGCTATAGCGTCGCCGCGCAAGATGCCAGAGGGGGCGGATGGCGATACCATCCCGCCGAACCCGGCGATACCAGCCAACTCGGCTGGCAATTGATGGCCCTGAAGAGCGCGGAACTGGCCGGTATCCCCATGCCCGATCCCACTCGCCGCGGAATCACCCGCTTCTTGCAAAGCGTCTCTTCGGGCAAGCACGGCGGATTGGCCTCTTATCGGGCGGGCGAGCGGGTTTCGCATTCGATGACCGCCGAAGCCCTCGTCTGCTGGCAGTTCTTGGGCATTTCTCGCGAACATCCCGCCTGCAACGAGGCCGGAGATTTCCTCTTGACCCAACTGCCCGGCCGAGGCGGAAAACCCAACGATTATTATTGGTACTACGGCACGCTGGCCATGTACCAATTGCAGGGCGATTATTGGCAAAAATGGAACGCCGCCCTGCAAAAAACGCTCCTCGAACGCCAGATCAAACAAGGTCCGCTGGCTGGCGCGTGGGATACCGACACCATCTGGGGCGGTTACGGCGGCCGCATCTACACCACCGCCATCGCGGCCCTCTCGCTGGAAGTCTATTACCGTTTCCTGCCGCTCTATGCGGAATAAACCGAGCGGAATGTTTTCGTCGCCGCGCCCGTTCTCGTTTTTCTCCCATTTGACAGCCGGAAAACAGCCATTAAAATGGATTAAGCCGTTCTCCGTAACTTCTTGCCGTTGCGCGAGTTAACAATTTGCATGTCACATGCGAATCGGCGGCTCGTTCGACATTTTCCATGTCGAAAGGTCAATTGGTTTGCCCCGCTTGCGAGAAAGATCTGCCTGCCTATGCCAACCTTATTCGGGATTTTGGATTTCGGCACCACCGAACTGCTCGTGATCGGCGCAATTGCCGTGCTGCTTTTCGGGAAAAATCTGCCCGAAGTGGGCCGATCGCTCGGCAAGCATCTGGGAGCTCTACGCAGGGGAATCCGCGGGATCGAGGATGAAATCCGCTCGACTACCGGCGGTTTGGGCATTCCGCACAACCGATTTACTTCCGCCCTCTCGACTTTGGATTCCCTTACCAACTCCTCCACTTCCCCGACGGCTTCTTCCGCCCGCGGCACGGTCCCGGAATCCGTTTCCGACCTGGAGGAGCCTACCGCACCGAAATTCGAACCGCCGTCCGCCTGATCGAGCAGGAGTCTTTCCTAGCTATTTCTTTTTTCACGTCCGAATAATTCGATCTTTCAACCACTCAAGTAGAAAACTCCGTGTCACCGTGGTGCGATATCCGGGTCGGCGGGAGATTGCCAAAAAACAGACCCTTGCCAAGCTGCCGGCGGCTGATAAATCATTGCGCCCGTTCGGCCACGCGAATTTGCGCTCGGCTCTGGGCGATGGCGCGGTCGCGGACGGCCATGAGTTCGGGCGTGCGTGCTTCTTTCGCTAACGCCGAGCGGAGATGCTCCTCGGCGACTTCCACGTCGATCTGCCCGGCGGGAATTGCCCGATGGGTGAGGACCGTAACCACGTCGTCCAAGACTTCGACGAATCCGCCCTCGATGTAATAATGGTCGGTGCGGTCGTCCTGGGAGATGCGCATTTCGCCGAAACCCAAGCGGCCCAGTAGCGGCGTGTGGCCCGGCGCGATGCCCATCTCGCCGTCGAACAGCGTAACGGCGACGAATTCGGCCGGCTCATCGCGGACCGTGCGTTCGGGAGTAACGACGATGCATTGCATTTTAGGGGATAGGGGATAGGGGATAGGGGATAGGGGATAGGAGATAGGGGATAGGAGTCAAGGTCAGGAGCCAGGGATTGTTACTATCCCCTATCCCCCAACCCCTATCCCCTACATTCCACCGGCCATTTTCTTCGCTTGGGCCTCGGCCTGTTCGATGGGGCCGACGTACATGAACGCTTGCTCGGGCAGGTGGTCCCACTTGCCGTCGGCGATCTCCTCGAAGCTGCGGATGGTATCGGCGATGGGCGTGATTTCGCCGGGCTTGCCGGTAAACGCCTCGGCCACCAAAAACGGCTGCGAAAGGAACCGCTCCATTCGCCGGGCGCGATGCACCACCTGCTTATCCGATTCGCTCAACTCATCGACGCCGAGAATCGCGATGATGTCCTGCAACTCGCGGTAACGCTGCAAGGTCATCTGCACCCGCCGGGCGATGGCGTAGTGGCGTTCGCCCACGTATTGCGGATCGAGCACCCGGCTCGAGGAGGCCAGCGGATCGACCGCGGGATAAATGCCTTTTTCGGAAATCGCGCGTTCGAGGTACAAAAAGGCATCGAGTTGGCCGAACGCCGCGGCGGGGGCGGGGTCGGTCGGATCGTCGGCGGGCACATAGACCGCCTGCACCGAGGTGATCGCTCCCTTGCTCGTCGAGGCGATCCGCTCTTGCAACTGGCCCATCTCGGTGGCCAGCGTGGGCTGGTAGCCCACCGCCGACGGCATGCGGCCCAGCAAGGCGGAAACTTCGCTGCCGGCCTGCGAGAAGCGGAAGATGTTGTCGATGAACAAGAGCACGTCGGAACCGGTCGAATCGCGGAAGTATTCGGCCATCGTCAAGGCCGAGAGGGCGACCCGTAACCGCGCGCCGGGCGGTTCGTTCATCTGCCCGAAAACCATGCACGTTTGCGAGAGCACGTTGCGGTCGGTATTGCCGATTTTGGCGTGCTGCATTTCGAGCCAGAGGTCGTTCCCCTCGCGGGTCCGCTCGCCCACGCCGGCGAAGACCGAAAAACCGCCGTGAGCCGAGGCGATCCGCGCGATCAGCTCTTGCAGAATCACCGTTTTCCCCAAGCCCGCCCCGCCGAACAAGCCGGCCTTGCCGCCGCGGACGAACGGCGTCAACAGGTCGATGACCTTGATGCCGGTCTCGAAGACTTCGGTCTTGGTCGAGAGATCGACCACTTCCGGCGCGTCGCGGTGGATAGGCCAATGGTCGTCGGCCGTGATCGGGCCGAGATTGTCGATCGGCTCGCCCAACAGGTTGAATACGCGGCCGAGCGTACCCTTGCCGACGGGCACCGTGACGGGCAGCCCGGTGTCGAGGCAATCCATGCCGCGGACCAGGCCGTCGGTGCCGCCCAAGGCCACGCACCGCACGCGGCCGCCGCCCAAGTGCTGCTGCACTTCGCCGGTGAGGTTCAGTTTCACGCCCTTGCGGTCGCTCTCGACCTTCACGGCGTTGTAGATCGAAGGCATGTGCGCTTCGGAAAATTCGGCGTCGAACGTCGAGCCGATGACCTGGGTAATTTTGCCAAGGTTCGTTTTCATTGCGGTGGTGGACATAGAACTTACTCTATTTCAAATTGAACAATTGATATCAACACGGAGACACGGAGGGCACGGAGTACTGAACTCACAAATTCACAGGAAAATGTAGGGTAAAAAAATGAATGACATTTTTCTACCCTACATTTTTCTGTCATGATCGGAGGATTGAAAGCGTTTCTTTCCTCTCCGTGTTCTCCGTGCCTCCGTGTTGATATTACTGTTAGTGTTTTTTATTCGTTGAGCGCTTCCGCCCCGCCGATAATTTCCAGCAACTCGCCGGTGATTTGCCCTTGGCGGGCGCGGTTGTAGGCGGTCGAGAGCATGCCGATCATCTCGTCGGCGTTTTCGGTGGCGGCTTTCATCGACACCATCCGCGCGATCTGCTCGCTCACCGCCGCATCCAAAAAGCACTTGAATAGCTTCACCTTGAAACTGGCCGGCACGACTTCGTCCAAAATGCTCGCCGCCGAGGGCAGGAACTCGTAGGGCGTCTCGCCGATGTGCTCCTTGCCCTCTTCGTCCTCCTCGAATCCCTCCAACCCGGCGAGCGGCAGCAGCGTTTCGACCACCGCCTGCTGGCGGCTGGAACTGATGAACTTCGTATAGGCGATATCGAGCCGGTCGAGCCGGCCGGTAGTGAATTCGTCCAGATAGCGATCGGCCAGCAAATTCACCTCTTCGAACGCGGGCTTGTCCTCGAAATGCGTATAGCGCTCGTCGATCTTGACGCCGCGGAACTTCAAGGCGGAGATGCCGCGCTTGCCCGAAACCTCCAATTTCAATTCGGCGACCGATTCTCGTAGTTCTCTATAGCGGGCGGTGGCCAAACGCATGATGCTCCCGTTGTATCCGCCGCACAAGCCGCGATTGGCCGTAAGCACCAACAAAATCGCCCGATTCGTTTCCTCGCGGGGGAGCAAGAGCGGATGGCTAACCGGGAGTCCGCTGCGGACCAAATCGCCCACCAACTTGGTCATGCGTTTCGTATAAGCCGAGGCCGCAATCGCCCGATCCATCGCCTTTTTGAACCGCGCGCGCGAAATCAGCTCCATCGTCCGCGTGATCTTGCGGATGCTCCTGATCGATTTCCTTCGGCGGTCCAGTGCGCGGGCTTTAGCCATGTAAGGGGATAGGGGATAGGGGACTGGGAACAGCGAGCCGGGGCGTCGCCACACCCGGCGATAGTCATTGATTCGTTTGCGGGCCGAAGGCCCATTCGTTCGCCCAGCCCAGGGCAACGCCCTGGGGAAGGGGAATCTCGATAAAATGTTTTCGTCGGCCCAACGGGCCAACCGATCTCCTCGCGGCAAGGCGAATTGTTGGCCCGTTGGGCCGATCGCACAGCAATAATAAAATTTCGTGGTGGGCGTTCCGTTCCCCAGGGCGTTGCCCTGGGCTGGGCGAACGCATGCCCCTTCGGGGCGAAAATTTCATGCAATCCATCTATTCTTCAAATTTCGCAATCCATACATTTCAAATCGAATCGCATCATCAATCCCAAACATAACGTTCATCAATCTCGATTCCGTGTTTCGCACAAATCAAGCGAAACTCATCCTGAAACGACATTTTACCATGATGTTTTGCTTGTCCATCGATGTACTCGATTACTTGATCGACGTTGGATTGACTGACCGAAAACGCTCCGTATCCGTTTTGCCATCGGAATGAACTCAAATCGGCCGCCCGATCTTTGATCCGTTTCGAGGATTCCGTTTTTACATGCTCGATCAATTGCGCAACGGTCATGGTGCGCGCCAGTCCGCAAAGCACATGCACGTGATCGATCCAACCTCCGACGCGGGCCGGCTGGCAATCGATCGCGCTGGCATGATGGCCTAATAATCGGAACAATTCATCGCGAATTCTCTCGTTCTGCAAATAGGCTCGCCGCTCTTTCGTGCTGAATACGACGTGCAACCATATTCGAGCCAACGATTGCGGCATGGTTCAGCCTCGATGCATTATTCGTTCTTCGGGCCGAAGGCCCATCCGTTCTTCGGGCCGAAGGTCCATTCGTTCGCCCAGCCCAGGGCAACGCCCTGGGGAAGGGGAACCTCGATAAAACGTTTTCGTCGGCCCAACGGGCCAACCGTTCTCCTCGCGGCAAGGCGAATTGTTGGCCCGTTGGGCCGATCGCACAGCAATAATAAAATTTCGTGGTGGGCGTTCCGTTCCCCAGGGCGTTGCCCTGGGCTGGGCGAACGGATGCCCCTTTGGGGCGAAAATATCATGCACCATTCATTGGACTGGGAGAACGCATGCCTTCGGGGCGAATTCTTTCACTTTTTCTCGGTCAAATACACCCTTTATACCATTACCGTCTTTCCCGCCTGCATGGCAAAACGCTTTTGAAACTCGGCGATGGCCTTTTCGACTTCCGCGGCGGTGGCGTCGTCCATCTGCTTGCTGTCGGTGATCTTCTGCCAAAGGGTTTTGCGCTCGTCGTGGATGAATTTCAAAAAGCCTTGCTCCCAATTGTGGACTTCCTTCTGCGGAATTTTGTCGAGGTGGCCGCGGGTGCCGGCGTAGATGCTCAAGACCTGATCGGTTACGTGCATGGGATTATACAGACCTTGTTTCAGCAGCTCGGTCATGCGGTAGCCGCGGTCGAGGCGCGATTGGGTGGCGGCGTCCAAATCGGTGCCCAATTGGGCGAAGGCTTCCAGCTCGCGGAAGGAGGCCAAGTCGAGCCGCAGACCGCCGGCCACCTTTTTCATCGCCGGCACCTGGGCCGATCCGCCCACGCGGGAGACCGAAATGCCCACGTTCATCGCGGGCCGCTGGCCGGCGAAGAACAAGTCGGGCTGGAGGTAAATCTGGCCGTCGGTGATGGAAATCACGTTCGTGGGAATGTAGGCCGACACCTCGCCTTCGAGCGTTTCCACGATCGGCAACGCGGTGAGCGAACCGCCGCCAAGCTCGTCGGAGAGCTTCGCGGCGCGTTCGAGAAGCCGACTATGACAATAAAAAATATCGCCCGGGTAGGCCTCGCGTCCCGGCGGGCGGCGCATGAGGAGCGCCAACTGCCGATAGGCCTGGGCCTGTTTCGAAAGGTCGTCGTAAATCACCAACGTGTGGCCGCCCTTGTAGGTGAAGTATTCGGCCATCGCACAGCCGGCATACGGGGCGATGTATTGCAGCGGGGCGGGCGAGGACGCGCCGGCGACGATAACCGTGGTGTAGTCCATCGCGCCGTTGGCCCGCAGTGTGTCGATCAACCCGGCGACGGTCGAATCCTTCTGGCCGACGGCGATGTAGAAGCATTTTACGTCGGTGTTCTTCTGGTTGATGATCGTGTCGATGCAGATCGCCGTCTTGCCGGTCTTGCGGTCGCCGATGATCAGTTCGCGCTGGCCGCGGCCGATGGGCGTCATCGCGTCGATGGCCTTAATGCCGGTTTGCAGCGGCTGTTTGACCGGCTGGCGGCCGGCCACGCCGGGGGCGGTCGATTCGACCAACCGCCGCTCGGTGGTAACGATCGGCCCCGCGCCATCGAGCGGATTGCCCAACGGATCGAGCACGCGGCCGAGCACGGCGTCGCCGACGGGGACGGACAGCAGTCGGCCGGTGCTGCGGACTTCATCGCCCTCGTAAATCTTCAGGTAATCGCCGAGGATGATCACGCCCACCGAATTCTCTTCGAGGTTGAAAGCCAACCCGAAGATATTGTTGGGGAATTCGACCATCTCGCCGGCCATCACGCCGGAGAGTCCATAGACGCGGGCGATGCCGTCGCCGACCTCGATGACGCGGCCGACCTCGCGGACGTCGATCTTCGACTCGTACTGCTCAATTTCGTGTTGGATTAACGAAGCGATCTCGTCGGCTTTGAATTTCATGGGCGCTCCAGTCCATCATTTCTTGACGGAGAGTATTCAGTTGGTTGGCGATCGAGCCGTCATACACGGTGTCGCCGAGTTTCAAGACGGCGCCGCCGATCAGGTTCGGATCGACGACGGTTTCCATAATCGGTTCGCCGCCGAGCTTCGCCCGCAGGGCGATGCGCAGCTTGGCTTCGAGTTCGGGCGCGAGCGGCTCGGCGGTGATGAGTTGCACGCGGACGCGGTTTTGCAGGATGTCGTACAGCACGTGCGTTTGCAAATGGATCGCCCGCAGGCAATCGAGCCGGCCGTGCCGCGAGACGACCTGCAGGAAGTTCATCAGCAAGGGCGATACGCGGCCGCCGAGCACGCGGTTCAAAATCGCGGAGGTTTCCTCGTGCGAGATGATCGCGGAGGCGAGGATGGCCTGGAAGCGGGGATGGGCGTCGAGCAGGTCGGTCATAAGCGCGTCGAACTCGGCGACGCCCGCCGCCGTTTGCCCGGCCTTCTCCGCCGCGCTTAAAAACGCCTGCGCGTAAACCTCGGCAATGTGCCCGACGCCGACTTCGGCTTCCATGTTGGCCGCGGTGCGGGCGTCTTCGGCGGATTTATCGAGCGGTGCGGCCATAAATCGGAATGATGAATGCGGAATGATGAATGATGAATGAACGATTCCGAATCAAGAATGATGAAATGCGTGTTGTTTGAATTCATCATTCATCATTCATCCTTCATCATTTCTTTAGTTTCTGCTTGCGAACTTCCCGCCCTCGCGGCTCACGTTGAAGCCGCTCACGGCTTGCTCGATGAGCTGGGCGTGGTCTTTCGGATTGAGCTTGGCCTTGACGATCTTGCCGGCCAGATCGACGGCCAACTTCGCGCTGCGGTCGGCAAGTTCCTTCGCGGCGGCGGCCGTGGCGGCGGCGATTTCCTTCTCCGCCCGTTCGAGCCGGGCCTTGGCGTCGGCCTCGGCCTTGGCTTCGCGCTCGCGGGCGGTCTCCTCGGCGTCGCGCCGAGCCTTGTCGAGGATCGCCCGCACTTCTTGCGCCGCCTCGGCCAGCTTCTGCTCGTGTTGCGACAACAACTCCTTCGCCTGCCGGTTCGCCGCGCCCGCCTGCGCGATCTGATCGGCAATGTGCTTCTCCCGCTTGCTCAAACCCTCGGTCAAAGGGCCCCAAGCGGTGCCGTAGAGGACGAGCAGCAAGCCGATGAACACCACGGCCGACCAAATTGCCAGGTCGGCTTTCCAATCGAGAGGATCCGGTTCGCCGCTACCGCCATGTGCATTCGCCGCGTGCGCCGCTTCGTTTCCCGCAGAGGCGTAAACGTTGCATGGTCGGGCGGCGACAATCGCCGCCGCCAAGATGAAAGCTGCCGCAATCGCGGGTAATTTGCCAGTCCACATCGTCGAGTCGCCTTCGGATAGTAGTTCTTACTTGTTGAACAACATGCAGACGATCAGCGCGAAGAACGTTACGCCTTCGATGAGCGCCGCGGCGATGATCATCGCGCCTTGGATTTTTCCGGCGACTTCGGGCTGCCGGGCCATGCTCTCGGTGGCGGTCGCGCCGATGCGGCCGATGCCCAAGCCCGCGCCCAAGATGACGAGTCCCGCGCCGAACGCGGCGCCCAAGTTCATCGAAAAGGCCGGCGCGGCGGCGGGCGCGGCTTCCGGCGCGGCGGCAGGCGCGGCCGGGGGCTTCTCGGACATCTGGCCGAAAGCCGGAGCGACCATCAACAACATCACGCAGCACAACGCGAGAATTTTCCAAAACCTGTTCACGTGCGACTCCTTATACATTTATTCTAATGCTGATGCACCGCCATCCCAATAAAGATTGCGGCAAGAAATGTGAATACGTACGCTTGAATGAAACAAACCAATAGCTCCAAGAGGTTCAATGCCACCGAGCCGATGACGGTTACGGGAGTTATGCCGTACCAAGCCGGGGTCCCGGCAAGTTGAACGATAAATCCCAATATCACCACCAGCACCAAATGCCCCGCAAAGATATTAGCGAACAAACGCATGGCTAAAATGACGTGCTTGACCAGCAAACCGGCGACTTCGATGACGAACAACATCGGCTTGAGGAAGATGCCCATGACCAAAGGCACGTCCATTTGCGGCACTTGTCCTTTCCAAAAACCGACGATGCCGAAAGTCTTCATGCCCGCCCCGATCACCACCAAAAAGGTAGTCGCCGCGATGGCCGAGGTGCAGCTCAAGGAACCGTTGGGCGCGCCGATCCAGGGAATCATGCCCAATAAATTGCCGAAGAGGACGAAGAAGAACAACGTCCACAAAAAAGGCAAAAAACGGTCGGCGTGATGTTCGCCGATGGAGGGCCGGGCGACTTCGTCGCGGATGAAAATCAGCATCGCCTCGAAAAAGTTCGCCAAGCGGCCGTTGGGGGCGTTGCCGTCGCGCAATTGCTTCGCCAAGGGCACGAAAACCGCAACCACCAAAATCGCCGCGACCAGTTCGACCACCATGAACTTGGTGATGGGAAACGCTTCCCCGAACGGTTGCGGAATATCGATCACCCAGCCGCGAACGATATGGAACGACGTTGCGTCCTGAACGTGCGATATGATTTCGTTGGGGTCGGCCATGATTTACTCGGACGGGTTTCGCGGCGCGGCGGGCCGGCGATCATCCGCCGCACAATACGAAAGGGCGACTTGGATCGCCAAGGCGCCGAAATAAAACACTAAAAGATAACAAATCGCCGGAGTTTCGGCAAAGGGACCGCCGCCGACTTTCATCATCATCACCGCCAATAAGGGGACGCCGGTGCGGATCGACATCGACCAACACATCCCCCACAAGGTTAGCCGCCGGGCGGAAAAATAACTTTCGCCCAGCAGGGCCATTACCGCGGCGGCATAACACAAGCCGGCCAAAACCCCGGCAATGCCCAGCATCTCCGGCCCCCGCAACCACCAACCGAATGGGATTGCCGCGGCGAAGATCGATAGCATCGCCGCCGTGAGAACGCCTATTTGTCTCAGCGGAGTTCGAATCAGATCGCGTTTCAGCCGGAAATGCATGAAGTCAATGATTTCGGAGGGAAAAAAATGCTATCGGATAGGATGATGGCTTCTCGATTTATAACGACTTACGTTCAACTTCGACGATCTTGCTTCTTAGCTCCCGAATTTCTTTTCCGATCTCCCGCCGCAAGCACTTTGGCAACGCGAATCAACGTCCATATCCCCAGCCACAGTCCGGCGATTCCGCCCAGGATGGTAAACAGCGCCTTGGTGCCCAATCGTCGGTCGGCCCAGACCCCAAGCAGGATGGGGATGACCATCTCGAGGGAGATGGTCGTTACTTGGGTTGCCCAGTGCATGGCCACGGCAATCGGCGCGCGATCATCGGGTATTTTATTCACCATCGGACAAGGCGGAAGATAGACCGACCGATGAAAGTGCCCAATTTATCTGCCGCGGACTGGGAAGTCAATGCTTGAGTTAACGCGTCCTCCGATATATTTTTCTCGATAAATGCAGTTTTTAATAATTCAGGCCGATATCGATGAAAAACGCTCGAAAAGCCACCCCCTCTACCGAGCGGAACAACTTTGGATATACTTTTCATAAATATCGTCATGGCAAGGACTTATGTTCAATAAACAGGGGCCTTATCGAGTTAAAATAGTTGCGTCTTCGCAGCCCTTCTGTTATAATCGGATCTATTGGAACTTCCCGCCTTGCCCGACTTACCCGTCGGGACCTGCCAACGGCGCGAGTCTCCGATCCGGTGCCCGCACCGGCGGCTTGCCTAGGAACGGTCAACCGTGTGATAAATCCCTTCCCCATAAGGATTCATCGCACACACGACCGCTCGAATTAGAAAAAGCCTCTCTGGGTCACGGAAGACGTGACGATCAGGCCGACCTTCCCTCTGCCCCGCTCCGTAATAAATACCGAGTCGCGCAGCAAACAGGAGGAAAGTGTCTCGATGAATTCTACCGATCTGAAACTACGCACGGCCAAGGACTTAGCGACGTTGGCCAAGAAGAAAAACATCCCCGGATGGCATTCGATGCGGAAGGAGGAATTGATCAAAGCGCTCGTCAAACTCTCCCGCTCGGCGAGGGGTGCGAACGGGAAAAACGGCATCGATAAATCGCTCGTTGCGGTGGCGAATCCCCGTTCTTCCGCAAACGGCAAAAAACACCGCGCTGCTTCGCCTAACGGAGCGAAAACTCTCCCGATTGCCAACCAACGAGCCGGCCATCCCCCCATGAGGGAGCGTATGGCGGAAATCAAAGAGCACCTGGCGCATTTGAAAGACCTTTCCGAAAAGTCGGAAGCGCGCCATGGCGCGGCCCCCAAGGATCGTTTGGTGGTGATGGTCCGCGACCCGTTCTGGCTGCACGCCTATTGGGAACTGACGCGGAAGAGCATCGAACGGGCCAAAGTGGCGATGAACCATTTCTGGCATTCGGCGCAGCCCATTTTGCGGCTTTCCGAAGTGCATCGCGACGGCGAGAATGCCTCCGCGCGGGTGGCGGTGCGCGATATCGCCATTCACGGCGGGGTGCATAATTGGTACATCGACGTGCCTCAGCCGCCGTCAACGTACCAACTCGAAATCGGCTATCTGGCTTCCAACGGCAATTTCTTCGCCCTGGCGCGGAGCAATCTCGTTACGACCCCCAGGGCGGGATCGAACGAAACTTTCGACAAGAACTGGGCCGACGTGGCCAAGGATTTCGACCGCATCTACGCCTTGAGCGGCGGGTATGCCGAGGCGGAATCCGCCGGCGAACTGAAAGAAGTCCTCGAAGAGCGGCTGCACCGTCCGATGGGCGATCCGATGGCGACGCAATTCGGCATCGGCGCTTCCGGCAGAATGGGCGACCAGCCGTTCCCGTTCGAGGTCGATACCGAGCTGATCATCCACGGCGTAACCGATCCCCACGCCCACGTTACCCTGCACGGCGAGCCGGTGCGGCTGCGCAGCGACGGGACGTTCGCGGTGCGTTTTCATCTGCCCGATCGCCGCCACATCTTGCCCGTCGTCGCCAGCAGCCGCGACGGCGCCGAGCAGCGGACGATCGTGCTTTCGCTCGACCGCAACACGAAAATCATGGAACCTTTGCTCCGCGATCCCACCGATTGACGATCG
Source organism: Pirellulales bacterium (assembly GCA_020846145.1). Taxonomy (GTDB): domain Bacteria; phylum Planctomycetota; class Planctomycetia; order Pirellulales; family Thermoguttaceae; genus JADLEL01. The sequence goes on from JADLEL010000024.1 coordinate 38,116, forward strand.
CCGCGAATTAAAACGCCGAAGTGCGATGGGGACAGCCCCTTTTTCGCGGCAAAGATCGTAAAATAAAAATAATCGAATTTGCCCCAAGGGGGCAGCCGTTCTCCCAGCCCAGGGCACCGCCCTGGGGAACGAGAGCGATTGCCGTCGGCTCGGCCCAACGGGCCAACAATTCTCCTGGAACGGTTGGCCCGTTGGGCCGACAATTATTTTCGTTTTCCCGTTTCCCAGGGCGTTGCCCAGGGCTGGGTGAACGGCTCGGCCTTTGGCCGAAAAGTCGCTTTTTCATTTTTAATCGCCCGATCATGCGAACCGCGATGTATCTGCTGGCGTTCGGATTCGCGGTGCTCGCTTCGACCGCGGAGGCGCAGTCCGAGCGATTGAACATCGTCCTGGAAAACGTCCGCTTCCAGGCCTTGCCGCGGGAAGTGCGGCGGGTGCATGTGGGGCCGGACGGGCGGACGTGGTTCACCCTCGATGCGGCGCAGCTCTCCCCGGGCCGGACGGCCGCCGAGGGCGTTTCCGCTTTCAAAAACCGCCTCGCCCGCGAGTTCGCGGAAAAATCGCCCCAGATTTACGGCGGCGATCTGGCGCTCTTCGAGCCGGGCGGCAGGGTGTGGTGCTTTCTTCCCCCGCATTCCCTCCTGCTGGGATACGACGGCAAAACCTGGATCGATCATCCCCTTCCCGACGTCAACGACCGGGTCGTCGGCTCTTGCCTCACCCGCGGCGGCTGCACCGCCGGCCGCGCGAATCGCTTCGCACAAGACGCCTGCTGGTTCGTTTGCGCCCGCGGCATCCTGCGTTTCGACGGCAAGGAGTGGTCGCTTCAGACGCTTTCCGAGAATCCCCCGCCAAGCGCCGGAAGCGTCGTGCTCGCTTTCAGCCCCGACGGAAAAACCGCCGCCGCTTGCCAAACGTCCGCGGCGGCGGGCGCGGCGACTTACTGGCTCCACCGAAACGGACGATGGATTTCCTGCCGGGCGTCGGCGAACGATCCGCGGAATCCGGGCGGGAATCGCCGCCTCGCGAGCATCGCGCTCGCCGACGAAGACACGCTCTGGCTCGCGTACTCCAACGGCCAATTGGAGTGCGCGGCCTTGGGCGTCGAAGAGCCGCCGGTCGATGATCCCGCGGTCGCCGAGTTGATCGGCCGCTTGGCCGACGACGATTTCGCCGCCCGCCAGCGCGCGACGCGGGAACTGCTGGCCCGCGGCTCGTCGATCAAGCCGCAACTCGAAAAAGCCCTCAAAGGGCAGCTCGATCCCGAACGGGATTTCCGCTTGAAATTGATCTTGCAATCGTTTTTGCCCAAGCCCGCGGCCCCCGGCAGAACGCCGCCGAGCGATTTCGGCGGGGTGCAAGTGATGTACGCGCGGCAACTCTTTCAGGACCCCGCGGGAAAAGTCGGCGTCATCGCCCAAACCTTGCGCGATGCCGAATCGCGCCAGGGGTCGGGCATCGCGCTCCTCCAAGGCGACGGTCGCGCCCGGGCGATCTTCCCGAAAAATGTTTCGTTCGCGGGCTTCAACTATCAGAACGAAAACCTGCCCGTCGTCCTGGACGAGGGCCGGCGCGCCTGGTGGCCGCGGAACCTCGCCGGCAAAGCGGTGCAATTGCTCGACGCCGAAAGCGGCGAATTCATCGACGCCGCTCCCGCGCCGCTGTTCGGCGGCGTCCAGGCGGTTTCCGCCGAGGGGCGCGTCTTTCTCGCGCGGATCAATGCCGCAAGCGGCGGCGAGCGGATCGCGGTCTATACGCCGGGCGCTCCCGAAACGCGCGCGATCTTGAACGTGGAATCGCTTTCGACCCGCTATCCCCAATTCGCCCTCACCGACGACGGCGCCGCGTGGGCGCTCGAGCGCGAACTTACTCCGACGCAGCGGGTCGGAGGCTATTGGGGCGGGAAGCTCGTGCGCTACGACGGCAAAGGGTGGCGAACGCCCGAGTTCCAGCCCACGCAAATGGTGCGGTCGTTGACGCCCGGCAAAGGCGGCGTGCTGCTCGTGCAAACCTCGCTGGAAAGCATCCTCTATCGCGGCGAGAAGCTCGTCGCGGCGGGCGATCCGGTCGAACTGATCGAAAAGCACCGCGAGCTGTTTCGGACAAGTTTCGGACCCGATATGCCGCCTTCCGCCTACGATCCCAATTCCCGGCAACTCGGCCAGGTGCTGGCCGACAAGGCCGGAAACATCTGGCGATTGGAGGAAGGCGGCGGCCTGATGGTGCTCGCGGGCGAGCGTTGGCAGTCGGCCCAAGAGGCCTTGGTCGCCGCCGGTTCGCCCGACGGAACGGCGTCGTACATCGTGCCCCTGGGCGATGGGCAAAAAATCTATGTCGCCGACCGCGGCGGCAAGCTCGGCGGCTTAGGCGCGTTCTTCGGCGAAGTGCGGGACGGGAAGCTGCGTTTTTCCCAAGCCCCGAAAATCGAAATCCGCGACAACGACGCGCTCAAGGTCCGCGACGCGGAAGGCGCGATCTGGGCGATTAGCTTGCTCGATGCCTCGAAGGGCAGTTCGCGGGAATATATCGTCCGCCTCGGCGGCGAGGGCGTTCGCGAAAAACTGGAGGCCGTGGGCACGCCGAGATTGGTCGATGCGGCCGGCAACCTCTGGGTGGAAAAGAACGCCGCGACCGACGGATGCGCGTACCGGCTCTGGCGCAACGGCCGCTGGGGACGGGAACTTGCCGTACCGAACGTCGCGCGGAACTGCCGCCTCGTCTCCGACCGGCCCGGCTCGGTTTACGCCTGGTCCAACCTGGGCTTGCAGCAACTCGTCGCCGATTCGCCCGATTTTGATGATTACCGCCCCGGACGACTCTACGCGCTCGACGACGTCTCCGGCGAAGTCGGCGCGTTGGCGTGCGGCAAGCAAGGCCTGCTCGCGCTCCTCGTCCAAGGCGGCCCCGCCACCGCCCCTTGGACGCTCGGCCTGCTGAAATTGCCGGAAGAAAAGAAGGAACTCGGCGGACCGGACGAGCCAAAGCGATGAAGAAGCGAGCCGCTGGGTTTATCCCAGCGCTGCGGTTGGAATCACTAGCCAAACCATGCGCCGGGATAAACCCGGCGGCTCGCTTTCGCCCGGTGCCATGCCCACGCTTGCCGTGGGCATGTGCAACCGTGTAAAACGTATTAAGCAGTCCGTTTCCCGCGCCGCCAAACGATGAGCCCGACCGCGGCGAATCCCAACAGGGCGATCGTGGACGGTTCGGGAACGGGGGCCAGAACGCAAAGGTAAAAGGATTGCATATCGGACCAATCTTCGGCGCCGCCCGCGGTGGCGAACGTGAGCGGATAGTAATCGGGAGGCGTGCTAGCGCCCACGGCCATGCGGTAGGTGAACGTTTGGTCGGTCGCCGCGCCGGCGAACGCTCCCTGCGTGTACCATTTCGGATTGGTGCCCGACGAGGGCTTCGTCACCCACGCCGAATCGGTTGTGAAGACCAGTTTGTTGCCGGCGTCGTTCAAGGAGCCGGATACGTTCCCGCTGACCAAGGAGATGGTGCCGTAACGGTTGGCGGGATCGGTGATCCGGCCGACCAGCGCGACGCCGTATTCGTCGCCGGTGGCTTTCACTAACTCCTTCAAATCCACCGTTTCGCCCGCGACGACCTCGAACACCGGGAGCGGGGCGGTATCGGACGCGCCGGTGTCCTTGCGAGGATTGGGATTCTGGAACGCCTTCGACGCGAGAATTTGGGAAGCGTTCGGCTGATCCGAACCGTGGCAGGCGGCGCAATTGCCGCCGGAACCGACGTGCGCGTAAACCGCATCGGGCAATCCAAGAAGTAACGCTGCGACAAGACAAGAAAATAGCGCGAACCAACGAGAGTGGAACATGGAAGAACCTCCTAAATGCGCCGCCGTGGGATGGAATTGCTCCGCACCCGACACGCGGCCGAAATCACCGCTGCCTCCTGCCGGTTTCCGGCAAAAGAGACCATGAAAAATATCCTTTGGCGCGGTTCGAATCCTTCGCCGATCCGCGCCCATGCCAGCGAACGCCGCTCGCATCGGGACATTCAACCATGTACCGGCATAACCTGTCAAATATTTTCCGCCCATTACTATAATGATAACTGCGTAAAATACCGTTAAACGCAAATCCGCCTGCTTTAATTACTAAAAGGGGGTGATGCCCGATAAGGCCAATGCTTCTCGCCCCGCAACCTTCTTGGCGAAGCGCGAATATATGCTACAATGGGGGGCTTGAATCCCAATCGTCCAACTTTATCCCCTAGAGGACCTGCTCGTGAGCAAGAAATCGAATCCCGAAAAATTGGCGAAAATCAAGATCGCCCTGGCCGAAAAGTACGAACGTCTGGCCAAAATTACCCCCAGCGTTCCCAAACGGGCAACCATGCTGCGGCACGCCAAAAGCTATCGCCGCCAAGCGGAATTGCTGACGCGCTAATTTAGCCCACGTATATTTAGCCCCCCGTGATTACACGGGGGGCAATGGCGTCGGCAATAAACCATATTTTCTCAGGAAAAACCGCCTTTGACATCATTTCCCCATATCGCCTCCGGTGTTTTCAGCGGAGGATCAATCGATCGGGATCGCATCCCATGGCTTTTTTAACCGGTCATCTCCTGGTTGCCTCGCCGCACCTTTTGGATCCGAATTTCGTCAAAACGGTGGTCTTCCTGGTGCAGCACAACAAGGAGGGGGCGCTGGGATTGGTGATCAATCGGCCGATCGACAAAAACGTGCAGGATTTATGGCGCGAAGTGGGCGGCGGACCCTGCCAAAGCAGTCAGCCCGTGTTTCTGGGCGGGCCCGTGCCCGGTCCGCTCATGGCCGTCCACGCCGACGCCCAGGCGGGAGAATTGGAAATCATGCCGGGCATTTTCTTCTCGGCCGCCAAGCCGAATCTCGACGCCCTCGTCGCGCAAACCAAACACCCCTATAAAATCTTCATCGGCAATTCCGGCTGGGGGGCGGGCCAGTTGGAAAGCGAACTCGAAGAAGGCGCCTGGCTCTCCCTCTCCGCCGCGGCCGAGTACCTCTTCCGCGAAAGCACCGAACTGTGGCGGCTCGTCTCCCGCCGCATCGGCCGCGCGGTGCTCGATTCGATGCTGAAGATCAAGGAGATTCCCGATGACCCGCGCGTGAATTAGGGCCATGGAACGAGACCTCATCCGCTGGCTTCGCCAACGATTGCCCGCCCATCCGCTCTTAAAACGGGGGATCGGCGACGACGCGGCCGTCTTGGACCTGCGCGGCGCGGCGGAGTGCGCGGTAACGGTCGATGCCCTGATGGACGGCGTCGATTTCGAGCTCCGCGAGATCGATCCCCGCCGCGCGGGCCGCAAAGCGCTGGCCGTCAACCTTAGCGATCTGGCCGCCATGGCCGCCGAACCGCTCGCCGGCGTGGTGGCCTTGGTGTTGCCCAAAACCGGCGGGCTGGAATTGGCGAAAAATCTCTACGAGGGAATGATTCCGCTGGCCGAAAAGTTTGGACTGGCCATCGCCGGCGGCGACACCAACAGTTGGGACGGCCCGCTGGTCGTAAGCATCACGCTCTTGGGAAAAATCACGCCGCGCGGCGCGCTTACCCGCTGCGGGGCGAAAGCGGGCGACCGGATTCTCGCCACCGGCGCGCTGGGCGGCAGCATATTGGGCCGCCACTTGGATTTCGAGCCGCGCGTCGCCGAGGCCTTGCTCCTCAACGAGCGTTACGCGCTTCACGCGGGCATCGACGTGAGCGACGGCCTCTCGCTCGACCTCAGCCGCATGGCCGAGGAAAGCGGATGCGGGGCGCTCCTGGATCTCGACAATATCCCCATCGCCGACGACGCCCGGCGGCTGGCCGCGCAACTTTCCGACGGCTCCACCCCCCTCGAACACGCGCTCGCCGACGGCGAGGATTTCGATCTGCTTTTGGCAGTTCCGCCCGACGAAGCCCGGCGCATTCTCGCCGACCGGCCGCTTTCCATCCCCCTTGCCGAGATCGGCGAAATGATTCCCGGCCGCGGATTGTGGCGGCGCGAAGCAAATGGGAAATTGACGCCGCTCGCGCCGCGCGGCTGGGAGCATGAATTCGCTTGAAGATCTTTCACGACACGTTGGAAACCCGTCCTACGCCATTATCCTCCATGCACCACTTGATTTACGCCGCCGACGACGAATCCGCCACCGCCGCCTTGGGCGCCGCGCTGGCCGAGGTCTTGCCCGGCGGCAGCACGGTCGCTCTGAATGGTACGCTGGGAGCGGGAAAAACGCGCCTCGTGCAGGCCATCGCCGAAGCGCTCGGCGTCGAGCGCGGCACGGTCGTGAGTCCCACCTTCGTGCTGATCCAGGAATACGCCGGGCGGCGGATGATCTATCACCTCGACGCCTATCGCCTCAAGGACCTCGACGAATTTCTCGCCCTCGGTCCCGAAGAGTATTTCGAGAGCGACGGCCTCGTGCTCGTCGAATGGGCCGACCGCGTCGCCGCAGGACTGCCGGAAGCATTTCTGGAGATCGAAATCGCCGCGACCGCCGAAACCGAGCGGCGTTTTTGCATTTCCGCGCATGGCGAAAAATACGCGGCGGTCGTGGAACGGCTGGCCGCGCGATTACCTCAGCGGGCCTAGCCGGGATTATTCATAAACATCGTAGATGCGGCATCCTGCCGCATTTTAGGCAAAAGCGGCAAGATGCCGCTTCCACAAATAGCTTTTATGAATAATTCGGCCTCGCGCTTGCGAGCTGCGACGCGCCGAGATGGAAACGCCGATTGACGGGCCGCCGCGCCCTCTGCGGCAAACGCGGCCGATCGGGACAATCGCCCGCCGCCAAACACGGCCGCGGGGGGGTGTATTTTGCCCATCTTTCGGATTACCATGGATAGATATTCGACCGATCGCGAATTGCCCCGGATGTGATTCCTCATGTTCCACCGCACCATTGCCCTCGCGTTCCGATCGTCCACGATTCTGACGATCGCGACGATCGCTTTTCGATGCTCGCCGCCGGCATCGGCAATCACGGTGATCTCGACGGGAGATTCCATTACCGGTCAGTATCGCGAGTTCATGCCGAGCGCATTGGCATCCTTCGGAAACAATTACGTTTACCCGAATCCCGTTTTCGGAGCCGGCGGCAGCGATACCGCGCGGGGCGGCATGGCGTCCTGGAATTATACGGGCTTGAATCCGTTTCCCAACGACGTCGCGCGGGATTATTCGCAGAATGTCGTGAACGCCCAACCCGACGTAATCCTCTTCCTCTTGAGCATCAACGACGTCACGTCTTCCACGGATGCCCAGTATCACTTCGAATATGGATACAAGCCGGTCATGGACGCTTGTTTCGCGAAATTCCAGAATACGGGCGCGCGATTGGTCATCAGCGGCATTTTACCCGTGCATTATTATTTCGAGAGCCTCAACGATCAAATCCAGAACATGTACAATGCTTGGTTGAAAACCGAAGCCGACCTGTACGGCGCCGTCTATCTGGATGCGTGGTCTTCGATGCGGCAAACGCCGAATTATAGCGACCTACTCCTCAATTGGGACGGAGTCCACCTGTCTTATCCTTACGGCTCGCAATGGTTCGCACGGCAAATGGCGCAGGCCGCGGCGATGAGCGTGCAGAACGACATGACGCTGCCGTACGACACCATCTCGACGCACGACATCGACGTCGGCGGAGCCGTCAACGTGCTCGGCGCGGTAACCGTCCGGAGCATCGCCGCGAACGCGCTGCGGATCGGCGCGACGGGCACGCAGGCCGTGCCCGAACCCTCCTCCGCGTGGCTGCTGGCCGCCGCCTCGGCCGGCGCAATGTTCTCTTTCATTTTCGCGGCGAAAAGCCGATTCTGAGGGCGCCTTGCCCGCGCTTGCCGTGGGCATGGCGGCCGTTCTTCGGTCGGCGACTCGAACCGATCGCTACTTCTTCGGCGCGGGGAGGTTGGTTTCGGCGTCGTCCATGCCGTCCATCCAAATCAAGGGCGCCAGGTAAACGCCCCCTTCTCCCCATCCGCAGCGGCTGACGTGCCATTTGCCGTCCCAATCGCGGATCACCTCCGCGGCGTGGGAGCGGAGGTGTCCGACCTTGTTCTCGATGGTCCAGTGGAACGGATCGTCGCTCAAAAACACGTCGGTGCCGTTGTACTCCGGCCGGGGGCCGACGAAGAGATAGTAATTCTTGCCCCGCCGCACGACGAACGGCGATTCCGTCGGCCCGCCGTAGGTGCCCTGGCTCGGATCGGTGTAAACCACCTGCTTGCCGCCCCAGGTGATAAGATCGGAACTGCGCACGCAGGCGACCACGTGGTTGCCCCCCTGCGGCGCGGAATTGGCCGTGTAATACATCAGCCACTCGCCGCCGTGCCGCGTAACGAACGGGTCCCGGCCGTCGAAGCCATCGACGACCAGCGGATTCCGCGGGTGCCGCGTCCAGGTTTTCAAATCCTTCGAGGTGGCCAGATGGATTTTGTACTTGCTGTGGTCCTTATCGCCCGCGCAATAGAACATGTAATACGCGCCCTCGTGCGAAACCACGCAAGGCGCCCAGAGATGCACTTCGTTCCAGGGCTTTTCCGTCGCGACCGTCAGCGCGAACGGCTGCTTGTCCCACGGCTGTTGCCGCAGTTTGTCGGCCGTGGCATGGGCGAAAACGCGCTCGCTCATCGGTTTGGACGGTTCCGGATTCGTGATGCCGAACAGATGCCACTTCCCCGCGCCGTAAATGAAGCAGTGGTCGTTGATGTACCATTTCTCCTTCTCGCCGACGCTGGGATCGTAAATCTTCACGAACTCGCCCGCTTTGAGCAAAACCTTTTCCCGCGGTTTTTGCGGTTCCTGGGCGGGGGAGATCGACGACGCGACTGCCAGAGCAAGCATCGTGAGGGCAATGCGTTTCATGCCGTGAATTCCTTTGGGGTGGGAGGGTGTGCGGTAACTCCTCGTTCCCACGCTCCGGCGTGGGAACGCACGTTGGGGATGCTCCCGCATCCTTGCCGCAAGTTTTGAATCAATGTCGGTTGGCACTATTTCGACGCGGGAGCGTGGGAACGAGAAAAATGCGTTTTCGATTTCGAGCGATACGCCCGCTTCACCCGATACGTCATCTTCGCCGATTCTGCCGCCGGAGCAAATAAACCGAAACGATCCCCATCGCGATCCAGACCGCCAGGAGGATGCCGGCGACGGTCCAACCGCCGAGTCGGGCGAAATTGAACCAGAGCAGCAGCGCCAGGATTCCGCCGAGCACTAATCCGATATTGAACAGCAGCGGCCGATATTTCGGATGCATACGATCCTCCCCGGTTCGTTTGATCTGGGGCGAGCATTGAGAGGCAAGCTTCCCGCAAGCCACCCCCTTTTCCCAAGCTCCAGTATCGTCTAAAATCCCCGTTTTTCCAAGCCCCCCGACAACCAGCGGGAGTCGCCGAATATCGTTTATCCCGGAGATGCGAGTAGGTTATGCTTTAGCATAACATCTTCCGGGCTAAGGTGTTGTGCTTACGCAAAACCATTATCCCCAACGGCTTCGGCTAAAACGATAAAAAAGAGGAATCGTCATGGAACGCACGTTAGTCTTGCTCAAACCCGATTGCGTCCAGCGGCGGCTGGCCGGTCGGATCATCGGCCGTTTCGAGGAAAAGGGCCTGAATCTCATTGCCCTGAAGCTCATGCGCGTTACGCCCGAATTGGCCAAGCGGCACTATGCCGAACACGTGCAAAAGGGCTGGTATCCGGAACTGGAAGGCTTCATCACCGCCAGCCCGATCGTGGCGCTGGTCGTGGAAGGCCCGGAGGCGATCCGCGTGGTCCGCGAGATGGTGGGCGCGACCAACGGCCTGAAGGCCGCTCCCGGCACCATCCGCGGCGACTTCGGCACCAGCCAGCAGATGAACCTGGTCCACGCCTCCGACGGCCCGGAAGCCGCCAAACGCGAAATCGAAATCTTCTTCACCCCCGCCGAACTCTGCGAGTACGCCCCCACCCTGCGGCAGTGGATGCACGGCGGGTGACGAATTGTTCCATTCCAAGAAGGAACCTTATCCTTTCTCGCATTCGCCCAAAATAGAAAGTTCTCTATTGACAAATCCCAACGCCTATTGTATTATATTACAATAGAGGATGGGATGCCTCTAACCGGGGAACATGACCATGATTTTGGTGATTTGGGATTTGGAGGAAGACCCGAATGGAAACATCCAGCATATTGCCGAGCACGATGTAACGCCCGAAGAAGTAGAAGAAGTATTGAACGATCGGCAAAGCCAGGCGACTTACAGCGCTTCAAGTGACAGGCCGATGACTTTCGGTTGGACGGCCGCGGGGCGATATCTCGCAGTAATTGGGGAGTTGGCCGACAATGACCCGCTGACAGTTTATCTCGTTACCGCCTTTCCCGTTCCTGAATCCCGCATGAGAAGTTGATCATGGCCGGACAACGCATCCATCGCAAGATCGAGCGCACTCCCGAAAAGCAGCGGGAGATCGAAGCAATCCGCGAACGCTTTAGGCGCGAGCGTCCCAGCTTGGAAGATTTGCTTGCCAGCGGTGATGCCGCGGAAGTCGTTTCGCAAGGAGAGTATTTGGACCTCCAAGCGATGCTTGCCAAGTTGAAAAAACACCGCGCGCAACAAGGATTAAGTTTAACGGATGTCGCCCAGCGGAGCGGCATGGATCGCGCCGCCATCAGCCGTCTGGAAAACGGCGTTTATCTCAATCCGACCGTCGATACGCTCTATCGTTATGCTCAAGCGATAGGAGCGGAAATCGGATTTAGTATCAGCGTATCTTGAATTGTTGAACCTCGGCGCGCCTCAAAGGACAGGAAAGTGGGTCGCAAGCGCAGCGTGGACTCGCCCAACGCATGAATCCTCAACAAAAACTAAGTACCAGTCAAATATGTCGAATTCCTTGCTGGATTTCTACCGCTTTATAAAGTAAAATTGGGAGTGAACAAGCTGATCGAGCGAGAAAAAAAGGAATCGACGTATGTTGCAATCCGCCAAAGGAATCTTTCACGCCGGCAAGATCGAATTGACCGAAAGTCCTCCCGCCGGATTCGAAGGACCGGTCATTGTAACTTTTTTGAGCGGAACGGGTATCAATTTACCCGATCGGGGAATCGAACCCGAGCAAGCTCGAGACCTTCGCCATCGGTTGAACGCTTTTGCCGAAGATTGGCAGCGGTCGGAAATGGATGTTTACGATGCGCTATAACCGCGGCGATTAGTCCTAACTTAGCTCGTCGCCAAGGTTCAATTCTCGATGCTCCGAATCTTTTTTATCCGCTCTTGGTCCGCATCAGCTTTGGCAGTATCGCCCGTTTGCTTGTAGGCCGCGGCGCGGTAGCCATAGGCTTGAGCGCACTGGGGATCGAGGCGGATAGCCTCGGAGGCGTCGGCGATCGCTTTCGACGCATCACCCCTGTTCAAATATGCGCCCGAGCGCAAGGCGTAAACGTCGGCGCATCTCGGCGCGATGGAAAGGATCCTATCGCACTCAGCCACCGCCTCGTCCAGCTTGCCTTTTTTCAAATAATACTCCGCCGAGTGGGCATAGCCGAACGATCCTGCGTCTCGAGCATCGATCTTGCATTTCGGATGCCTTCGTCATCATACTCGTAAGTAAAGCTGCCGTCCGCCGCGAGCCGGTTGTTGGCGCCGATGCCGTCGTAGGGTTGACCGCCGTATTTCCGGTTGCCGTTTTCGTTGTATTGTCAAAGAACGAAACGTTATTCGTTGAAGGAAAATCGTTCTGCCCCCTTTTCCCCGGTTGCCGCTATCATCCCAAACGCTGGTAAGCTCGACCTCGGTCAAGATAAAGACTCCCGACCCCTTTACTCTGGTCGCCTCCATTTCGATTTGTCTGCGATCCTCCAATCACCAATCCCACTTTTTCGTAAACGCCCATCACGACAGGTATTGACGTGCCTGGTATCTTGAGGGTGAGTTGAATTCAAGTTCCCTTGGGAAAAGGACGATTTCGACTTCCAAGTCTCTTTTCGATACTCGTCCATTGAACGATGATATTCGTCGCCATACAAATCACGTAACCGTTCACGGTTTCCCCTGAAAATCAGTATAGCATGAGCGTAGAATGAGCGGGAGGCATGTCGTGCGAGGAAGAAAGCTGGGGCTAAGAACCGGCGGACGCAAGCAAGGGGGGCGGTTGCCC
>JADLEL010000025.1 GCA_020846145.1 Pirellulales bacterium
CACAGGGGACTGTCCCGATTTTCGCGGCGCAAAAGATGATGGTGCCGTAAAAATGCTTAATCGCCGCGAAAATGGGACTGTCCCCCTCGCGCCGCGGGAAGGGGACAGGTCCATGTTTTCGGCCTACCGTTTGTCCGCAATATACGTTATCCCGCCGAAAAACGGACCAGTCCCCGACCGGGGCGTGAACGCTTGCAATGCGAAAAAATCGAAAAGTGTCGCGTAAAAAACGAACGAGGGGGGCAAACCTGTTATTAGGGAAAAGCGGCTCCCAAAGAACCGCATCCCGAAAAACTTCCTCAAATCACCCGGCATCTTCACGGAGGCTAAATTCGACCGGCATCCTTTCTTTCACCCTCAGATGATAACCCCGCAACTGCCCATTCAGGGGGATGTCGCTTGCTTACCCGTTGCCGTTATCCCCCGGCATGGTTTATAATCTGAAAATTCCGCAAAAAATCGGCTCTAATTCGATCCCAGGAGGAATATCCGTGTCCGAAGGCAAGTTCCTATTCACCAGTGAAGCGGTCAGCATGGGCCATCCCGACAAACTGGCCGATCAAATCTCCGACGGCATCCTCGACGCCCTCCTCGCCAAAGATCCCATGAGCCGCGTGGCCTGCGAAACCCTGGTAACCACGGGAATTGCCATCGTGGCCGGCGAAATCACCACCAAAGCAGCCATCGACTACCAGGAAGTCGTCCGCCAGGCAATCCGCGACGTGGGCTACCTCGACGACCGGATGGGCATTTGCGCCGACACCTGCGCGATCATGCTTTCGATCGATCGCCAAAGCCCCGATATCGCCATGGGCGTCAACGAAGACGCCGCCAAGGGCAAGGAAATCGGCGCCGGCGACCAGGGCCTGATGTTCGGCTACGCCTGCAACGACACGCCCGAACTCATGCCGCTGCCCATCCAACTCTCTCACCAGATTCTCAACCGGCTCACCGCCGCGCGGAAAAACGGCGAAGTCGCCTGGCTGCGGCCCGACAGCAAGAGCCAGGTAACCGTGGAATACGAAAACAACAAGCCGGCGCGGATCGACACCGTGGTGGTCTCGACGCAGCACGCCCCCGAGGCCCAGCAGGAGGAAATCCGCCGCTTCGTCATCGAGAAGATCGTCAAGCCGCTCTTGCCCAAGCAGTTGGTCAACGGCGAGATCACCTACCACATCAATCCCACGGGCAAATTCGAGGTCGGCGGCCCGCACGGCGATTGCGGTCTGACCGGCCGGAAGATCATCGTCGATACCTACGGCGGTTGGGCGCGGCACGGCGGCGGGGCCTTTTCGGGCAAGGACCCGACCAAGGTCGATCGCTCGGCGGCCTACATGGCCCGGCACGTGGCCAAGAATATCGTCGCCGCCGGCCTGGCCGACCGCTGCGAAGTGCAATTGGCCTACGCCATCGGCGTCTCCGAACCGGTGAGCGTGCTGGTCGATACCGAAGGGACCGGAAAAATCGCCGACCAGAAGCTTTGCGAACTGGTCCGCAAATTGTTCCCCCTCACGCCCAGCGGCATCATCAAGTACCTCGATCTCCGCCGGCCGATCTACCGCAAGACGGCCTCCGGCGGGCATTTCGGCCGCTGCGAGCCGGAGTTCACCTGGGAAAGCACCCACCGCGCCGCCGAACTCGCCGCCGCGGCGAAAGGTTGATCAATCATTTAGCCCCCCGTGAATACACGGGGGGCAGTGGTGGTTGCAACGCTAATTGCTTCTCGCCCCCGCGTGGACGCGGGGGCTTAACGAGAATATCGCGGTTTTGGCAAGGAACCTTCTCTCCACCTATTTCTCTCCCCCGTATCGCCACGCTCATGCACTCCTCGCTGAACTGGGAACGTCCGATTTCCCTCAGCCGCGCGGCGCGGTTCGCGAGGGAATTGCTCCGCCAGCCAGCCGTTTACGCGGCCATGCTGCTGCTCGCTCTGGCGGCGCTTATTTTCTGGCGAAGATGGATCGGCGCCGTCAACGAACCGCTCCCGGCGGCCGGCTTCCTACTTGCGGGCATTAGCCTAAGCCTCTTGGCGGGCGTTGCCCATTGGAGCGGAAAATTCTTCCCCGCCCAAAAATACGTGCGGTGGTTTGCGAAAATCGCGCTCGCGCTTTCGCTGCTTGCCGCGGCGGCCGCGCTTACCGTGCCGGGCACTTCCCCGCCGGCGATGATCGCGTTTGGGATGCTTCTCCTCTTCGAAGAAGGCTGGGCGCGGCGCACTCGCTTTCCACGCGCCGCAGATTGCCGGCCTGCCGAATCTCCCGCGCAGGCTCGCCAACTGCTCCGCGACGCGGCCGCTCCCGCGATTTCCATGCCGCTCCCTGACATCGAACCGAAGATCGGCGAGACGGTTCTGCTCGAAGATGTTACCCAGCAATTCACCCGCTCCACGGCCGCCGACGGCGCGGAGGTGCTTTCCGGCTGGTTGCGGATGCCGTTCGCCGCCGGCCAGCGGACGCAGAGCGTGCATCTGGCGTTTTGCCCTCCGTTTCCCCGCACGCCGGCGTTGACCGTCGCGCAGACCGACGGCCCGGCGGCGCGCATCAAGACCGCGCAAATTCTCCCCTACGGCGCGCGGCTGGATCTAAAACTTCACGCCGCCCCCGAAACGCCCGCCCCCGTCGTTCTCCATTTTTCCGCCCGCGCCGAAGGTAAAGAAAACATTTAGCCCCCCGTGAACACACGGGGGGCATGGCGTGGGGAATTTTCCTTCCGATCCTATTTTTTCTTCTCGGCATCGGACTCCGTTGCCAGAAATTCCTTCGCGGATTCTCGTATTGATCTCATCGTGGCCTCGTCGGCGCGGATTTCTTCGACGCATTGCCTGACTTCGGCCCAATGCTTTTCCGGATTGCGGGCAAAGGCGATCTCCTCTTGAAAATCCAGTTCGGTCCACTCCAAGTAGCCTGGGGAAAGCAAGAGGTAAATCATGAGCATAATCGCCGATGCGGCGAACGCGGGTCGAGAGAGGGAACGGACCAAGCCCGCCAGCCGTTTGCGGCCCGATAAGGGAATCGCGTCCGGTCGGCGTTGTCGATGCCGAATTTTCAATAGGTAGCATACCGCTAACAAAACCGCCCAGATCGCCAGGGCGATATACCCGTCGCGATAGGCGAACCATTGTGATACTGCCCAGCACCATTCGCCGAGGCGCTTTATCTCCGGTCCTAACATTGTCACGTCTATTCCGTCCCAATCGCGCGGCGGTATCCAAAGCCGAAACGGAAACTCGACTAGAGCGGAGACGGCGGATACGAGACCGAATGCAAGATACAGAATTGCCATCGCGATCAAGAGAGCGCGGATGGAGAATTGGTAAGCCCGCTTTTTCAGCCACATCCAACCGCCCCAGAATGCGGCCAAGAGCGGCAACGACAATAAGCCTATCGAAAAGAACCATGATTGAATGTTGCGGCTTATGATTTCCGCCGGCGCCAGTCCGAAAAAGACGAAGGAAATTCCAAGTGCTGCTAGAAATGACGAGCTTTGCCCAATCGGCCCAACAACGGGAACCGCTTCCTTCGAAAGGCGGCGTCCGAGTAATGTGGCCACGATGCCGACAAAGAGTAAAAGCACGATCAAGGACGGCAATATGGCGACCATAAAAGCAGAAATCAGGGTTAAAAAATCGAGTGAAGATGTAACGCCGGTAGGAGAACGGTTCTGTTTTTTCGCCAATGCCCGATCGGCCGTATCGTGTATCATTTTCTCGATTATCGCAAATTCCCGTAATTGTTCAATTTGCTCGATCTCGGCGGCGCTCAAAGTATCTTTGCGTTCGTTTGCAAGTAGTTTCATATTCTTAGTCGCTCTAACCTTGTATTCAATGACCAAATCATTTAACACAGATTGTCCGCCATCGCAAAATTGGCCGCACAAATGTAAGTTTTGCCGCACCATAGCCAAGGCCGCGTGAATATCGCCGGCGTAATACTTTTCCAGGTCGCGATATTCTTGCCAACCATACAGATGGTAAAAGAGAAAATCGTCCTGCATACGGAATTTTTGACCACCAACGACCAACGGATATGCGGTCATAGGCACATTCGATTTTATAAGAAATTCGTCCGTTGCGGTGAAGCTGACATCTCCGACGGAACAATGAGGTTTCGCTTGCCCGCGTTCGAACCATTCGATTCCCTCTTGATATTTCGCGGCATCTTTAACGACTAATCGCGAGTCGGTCGTAAAAGCCCGCTTCGCGCCAGTATCCCAATAATACTTGGCCGCCAAATAGTCGTATAGAGCGTTCCCGGGGTCGTGGCGTCTGCATTCATCGAGAATGTCGAGCCAATGAGGATCGCGAGGGTGAGGGTGGGACAAAAAGATCGATCCACGAAAGAGAAGCAGTGCGCGCAGCCGCCACCACTCGACATTATTTTCTTCCAACTGCGTGGCCCGCGCGGCAAGTTCGAGACAGCGCTGCCTGCATTGTTTTTCAAAAACATCCTCGAACCGCTCGATCGGTTTAAAATCAAACACGGGAAAGGTAGTTCCCAGAATCATTCCATGTTTAGAGTATCTCATTCCGTATTGCTCATTCGGCGCATCCAGCACCAGCGCCGCGCCCATCGCCAATCGGGCATCGTTCGGATGGGCTTTCAAAACGCGATCTACCTCTCGCAGCCAGAATTCGGCCTGTTCGGAAGGCTCTCGCATATAAATCGGCCGGCGATTGCTTTGGAACCAGCCGGCGGTCGCATCCCCCCATTGCTGCCGAAGCATGCAGAAGCCGGTTTCCGTCCGCGACGCAAGCCAAAGCACGCGGACGCCCAGGCACAATAAGATCATCAGCGCGAACGCCCAAAGGACAAGCCGCGCGTGCCGTTTCATTCGCGAGATGAGTTGATTCATCGTAACCGTTCACGGTTTCCCCTGAAAATCAGTATAGCATGAGCGTAGAATGAGCGGGAGGCATGTCGTGCGAGGAAGAAAGCTGGGGCTAAGAACCGGCGGACGCAAGCAAGGGGGGCGGTTGCCC
>JADLEL010000026.1 GCA_020846145.1 Pirellulales bacterium
AACATGGACCTGTCCCCTTCCCGCGGCGCGAGGGGGACAGTCCCATTTTCGCGGCGATTAAGCACTTTTACGGCGCCATCATCTTTTGCGCCGCGAAAATCGGGACAGTCCCCTGTGAACGGTTACCCGGCTTCCAAGTTCGTTTAGCCCGGAGCCAACGGCGACGGTGGATCGGCTTTCATCCGCCTTTGTAAAGCTTTTTCCCACAAACGCCGTCGCCGTTGGCTCCAGGCTCAACGACGAGAATCGGGGGGAATTGCGGTCCGGTCCGGCGGGTGCTATATTTTGGTTTTTCCACCTTGCCGATTTGCGGCAAAGGCGTTGACCCGCCGGCAACTTTTCGCCTTTTGAGGATCGCCCCTTCATGGACACCGTTCGACTCGGAAATATCGACTACGTCATCCTGGTCATCTATATGCTTTTCGTGCTGGGGATCGGCTTCGCCTTGAAGCGCTACATGAAGACCAGCACCGACTTTTTCCTCTCCGGCCGTTCGATTCCGGCGTGGATCGCCGCGCTGGCGTTCGTCTCGGCCAACCTGGGGGCCAACGAGGTGATCGGGATGGGCGCGTGCGGGGCCAAATACGGCATGATGACCTGCCATTTCTACTGGCTGGGCGCGGTGGCGGCAATGGTCTTCGTGGGCCTCTTTATGATGCCGTTCTACTACGGCTCGAAGGCCCGCTCCGTGCCCGAGTACCTGAAGCTCCGCTTCGACGAAAAGACGCGCGGATTCAACGCCATCTCCTTCGCGGTGATGACGATCTTCATGTCGGGCATTTCGATGTACGCCCTGGCGGTGCTCTTCCAGACGCTTTTGAACTGGCCCTTCGGCGCGAGCATCTGGATATCCGCGATCATCGTGTTGGTGTATATCTTTTTGGGCGGTTTGACCTCGGCCATCTACAACGAAGTGCTGCAATTCTTTCTAATTGTGATTGGTTTTTTACCGTTGGTGATACTTGGCCTCTGGGATATCGGCGGATGGGACGGCCTGACGACGAAATTGGCCGAATATGCGAAAAATGCGCCCGGTCAACATTATGACGCCAATGCCTGGACGAGCGTTTGGGCCAATATGGGTTCCTCCACGAATAATCCCATGCACGTCGAATGGGTGGGCATGACGCTCGGTCTGGGCTTCGTGCTGGCTTTCGGTTATTGGTGCACCGACTTTTTAGTCGTGCAGCGGGCGATGGCCGCCGAGTCGATGTCCGCGGCCCGGCGGACGCCCATACTGGCCACGATTCCGAAAATCATGATTCCGGCCATCGTCATCATTCCGGGGATGATCGCGCTGGTGGCCAAACCGCATCCGGGCGTTTTTCCCGATACTTACCAAACGAATCCGCCCCAGGCCGGAGACGCCGTCGAAGAGCGGATCGCGCCGCCCTTTCAAGGCTTGATCCCGCCGAAAATCGAAACCAAGATCGAAATCGTCGATGGCGTTGAAAAGAAAGTGCAGCGCATTAAAGCCGATCGGGAAGGCAAGGTGGAACTCGATTACGACAAGGTCATGCCGATGATGTTGGTCCAGTATTTCCCCACCGGATTGCTCGGACTGGGCTTGACCGCGCTGATGGCCTCGTTCATGTCGGGAATGGCCGGCAACGTGACGGCCTTCAACACCGTTTGGACCTACGACATCTACCAAAGCTACCTTGCTCCCAACCGTTCCGACACGCATTATCTTTGGATCGGGCGCGCCACCACGGTGGTCGGCATTTTGCTGAGCATCGCCGCCGCCTACCTGGCGGCGAGTTTCAACAACATCATGGATTTCATCCAATTGGTGTTCGGATTCGTCAACGCCCCCTTGTTCGCCACGTTTTTGTTGGGCATGTTTTGGAAGCGGACCACCGGACACGGGGCGTTTTTCGGCCTTCTGGCGGGCACGCTGGCATCGGCCATGCACACCGCCCTAACCGGCCCCACCGGCCATTGGCTGGTGAACGCCGGCTTGCTGGGAAAGCCGATCCATGAATACGGCAGCGACATGGCCCAGAATTTCTGGATGGCGATCTACTCGTGGACAACTTGTTTTGTCGCGACCGTCGCCATCTCCTTGGCGACGCCCCGCACGAAAACCGACGACGAGCTGCGCGGCCTGGTCTATTCGCTCACGCCGCGGTTCGACCACGACGATCATCTCGCCTGGTACGCCAAGCCCGAAACGCTGGCCGTCGTCATGCTGGCCGTAACGATCGCCCTGAACATTATTTTTTGGTAAGTGTTCACAGGGGACTGTCCCGATTTTCGCGGCGCAAAAGATGATGGCGCCGTAAAAGTGTTTAATCGCCGCGAAAATGGGACTGTCCCCCTCGCGCCGCGGGAAGGGGACAGGTCCATGTTTTCGGCCCGCCTTTTGTCCGCAAAATTCGTTTTCACGCCGAAAAATGGACCAGTCCCCGTCCGGGGCGCGAACGGTTACATTTTTTGGTAAGAGGAGAAATCCATGCTCGATATCCGCATTCCCATGGGCTTGATGTTCGCGATTTTCGGCATCATCCTGGCGCTATTCGGATTTTTTTCCAAACCGAATATTTACGATATGCATTCCTTGGGGCATAACATCAATCTTTCCTGGGGCGGCTTCATGCTCGTCTTCGGCGGCGCGATGCTGTTCTTTGCCCGCTGGAAGAATCAGAATTGAGCGGAGGGTGGCTCCGCATCGGCCCGCCTTAGCGGGCATCCGGCGAGCAATAACCGCATTCTGCCGGTGGGTGCGGCAAAATCGACCGTCGCTTGTCGTGCCGGCCCCGCGCCGCTTAACGCCGCGATCTCGCCCACGCCGTATTGCGGATGCGCGACTTTCATGCCTTGCGAAAAAGCGTCGGGGGAAAGAAGGCCCTCGCCCGCTCGGATTCGTGCGTTTTCATTGAAATCGTCGGATCGCGAATACACCGGTTCTTCGTATTCTTCGTGAATGGCGTCCCCCTCGCCCCCCACACCTTTCCCAAAAGGAGAAGGACGAGTTTCCGAAAACTGCACTTCCATTTCCGCGCGGGGGAGTTCCATCAGGAAGCTGCTGGGCACGGGCATGGTTCGCTGGCCGCGGAAATCGCGGTGCTTCGCGAAGCTGATCTGCAATTCCTGCCGCGCCCGCGTGATGCCCACGAACATCAACCGGCGTTCTTCCTCGAGTCCGATCGGATCGTGCTTGCTGCGATCGTGCGGCAGCAGCCCTTCTTCGACGGCCACGAGGAAAACCACGGGAAATTCCAGCCCCTTCGAGGCGTGCAGCGTCATCAGCGTGGCGCGATCGACTTCGGTTTCCCAGCCGTCGGTGTCGCTCACCAGGGAAGTTTCCTCCAGGAATGCCTCGAGCGAATGACCGCCGCCGCCGTGCCGCTCGTCGAATTCCCGCGCGGCGGTGAGCAACTCCTCGATGTTGGCCAGCCGCTCCTGGTCTTCCTCGTCGTCGGAAGCGTATTGATCGCGGTAGCCGGTGTCCGCGAGCAAGGTGCCGATCAGTTCCTCCAGGGGCCGATCGGCGATCTCGGCAAGCCCCTCGAAAATCCGCACGAAGCCATGAATCGCTGTGGCGGTTTTCGCGCTCACTTTTTCGATCTGCTTCGCCCGCCGGGCGGATTCGAGCAGGCTGAAGCCGTGCCGCAAGGCGTAAGTTCTTAAACGCTCGACGGTGGTTTTGCCGATGCCCCGCAACGGCGTGTTGATGACCCGCAGAAAAGCCACTTCATCCTGCGGATTGTTCAGCAGATGCAAATAGGCGATGAGGTCCTTGATCTCTTTTCGCTGAAAAAACTCCACGCTGCGGACCAATTGAAAGGGGACGCCGAAAGCCCTTAACGCGAACTCGAACTCGAGGCTCAAGGCGTTCACGCGGTAGAAGACGGCGAAATCGCGCGCCCGGCGGCGGCCGCTTTGCACTTCGCCGGCGATCCGCGCGGCGATTGCCTCGGCTTCTTCCTTGTGGGTCGCGTATTGCACCAGCCGGACGGGCGCGCCCGATTCGTTCTCGGTGAAGAGGCTCTTCTTTTTTCGCCGCAGATTGTGGGCGATCAAATCGGCGGCTACCTGGAGGATGCGCTTCGTGCTGCGGTAGTTTCGCTCCAACCGCACGACGCGGACGTTGGGGTAGTCCCTCTCAAATTCCAGGATGTTGTTCATATTCGCCCCCCGCCAGCCGTAAATCGATTGGTCCGGGTCGCCGGTTACCGCGAGGTTCGGGTGATCGATGGACAGCGCGCGAGCAATGGCGTACTGGGCTAGATTAGTATCCTGGTACTCATCCACCAGGATGAAGCCGTGCCGCTCGTCGAGGCTGGCGCGGACTTCCGGGTTCTCGCGCAACAATGTCGCCGCGTGCATCAGCAGATCGTCGAAATCGACCGCATTGGCCGAAAGCAGCGAAGCCTGGTAGAGCGGATAGACTTCTTCAGCGAGGCTTCCGATCGAGTGGCCCGGTCTGGCGGCATAATCTTCGGGAGGAATCAGGTTGTTTTTCGCCCAACTTATGGCGCGGCCGATGGCATCGGGCGTTACGTGCGTGGCGTGGATATTGGAACGGCCGATGGCTTGCCGCAGGATTTGGCCGCTATCGCTGGTGTCGTAAATGGAAAAATTCTCCTGCAACCCCACGAAGGAGGCGTATTTTCGCAGCATTCGGGCGCAAAAGCGGTGAAAGGTGCCTACCCAAACGGAGGTGTCGCCCACCAGCGATTCGATCCGCCGCTGCATTTCATCGGCGGCTTTGTTCGTGAAGGTTAGAGCCAGAATCTGATGGCCCGGGATGCCGTTGGCCAACAGCCAGGCCACGCGATGCGTTACGACGCGGGTTTTCCCGCTGCCGGGACCGGCGAGGATCAATAACGGCCCTTCGATATGCGTAACGGCTTCGCGTTGGGCATCGGTAAGGCCGTCGAGTAAATGCTGCATGAGTCGATCGATAATTTTAGTACGGCGCCAGGCCCACGCTTGCCGTGGGCATGTTAGGCAGTCGAAAAATCGCCACATGCCCGCGGCAAGCGTGGGCATGGCGCCCGGCTTTTGTATAATACGTAAGGCGTTGCCCGACAATAAGTTGCCGGAATCGTAGTAGGCACACTCCGTGTGCCGTCCGCGAATTACGGCACACGGAGTGTGCCTACTACATAGGAATTCGGTAGTTTATTGTCGGACAGCG
>JADLEL010000027.1 GCA_020846145.1 Pirellulales bacterium
CGCCGCGAAAATGGGACTGTCCCCCTCGCGCCGCGGGAAGGGGACAGGTCCATGTTTTCGGCCTACCGTTTGTCCACAAAATACGTTTTCCCGCCAAAAAATGGACCAGTCCCCGACCGGGGCGTGAACGCTTACGCGGATTGAAACGGAAATTGTTGCCATCGCCGACTGGATGCGATAAACTGACGGTTTCCCACCTCCATTTTCCCCCCGCCGCAAACCCTCCCCGCTCAATAATCTCGACCTAAAGAGGAGTGATTACATGCCCGCTTACGAGTTTGCCTCCCCTCGATTTCTCCTAAGAATATCCCCCCTCTTTTTATGCCTACTCGCAATTTTCACGATGGCCACGGTAGGCCGGGCCGACGATCCCGATCTCCGCATCCTCCACGACCGGCTGCTGCAAATGAGCATCCTGGGCGATGTGGATGCCGTGGCGGTCCGCAGTGTCATCGAGTCGCTGCAGGCCGATGGCAGTTGGGCCGACATCGATTACGAAGACCCCGCGCTCTCCGGTTGGCAACCCATCGGGCACGTGGCCCGCATCCTCGATATGGCCAGGGCCTACCGCCGGTCCGATTCTCCCCTCCGCGGCGACGAAAAACTGCGAAAGGCGATGTACGCCGCCTACGACTTCTGGAACCGGAAGAATCCGATCTGCCGCAACTGGTTCAGCAACCAGATCGGCGTTCCCCGAATGATGCTGCAAATTCTCTTTCTCTTGGAGCCGGAGCTTTTGCCCGAGCGGATGAACGCCGGCCTGAAGATTCTCAACCGGGCCTCGATTCGCGCCACCGGTCAAAATTTGGTCTGGCTCGCGCAAATCACCGCCGCGCGGGCGTGCCTGATCGGCGATGCCGAACTCTGCGCGAAGGCGTATCGGGCCATCGCCGACGTAATTTGCATCACCGATAAGGAAGGCATCCAGCCCGATTTGAGCTTCCATCAGCACGGCGAACAACTCTACAACGGCGGTTATGGCTTGGCGTTCTCGAACGACTGCGCGCGAATCGCCGGACTATTGGAGGGCACGCGCTTCGCTTTCCCGCATGAGAAAATCGAACTGCTCAGTCGATACGTCCTCGACGGCCAACAGTGGATGTTCCGCGGCCTTCAAATGGATTACAGCGTCCACGGCCGCGGCATTAGCCGCGCCGACCTCACGTCGAATGGCATGGTCGCGTGCTGCGAGGAAATGGCCAAGCGGGACACGCCCGACCGGGCGAAATTCCTCGCCTTCTTGCGGACCCTCACGGGGGAGGATCCGCCCGGCGCCGCGCTCGTCGGCAATAAGCACTTTTGGCGGTCCGATTTGATGGTCCACCGCCGCCCGGCCTATAACGCTTCCGTCCGCATGCCCTCCGCGCGTCTCAAGCGAACCGAGGTCGTGAACCGGGAAAATCTCAAGGGCGACCACCTTTCCGACGGCCTGACTTATACGTACCTCCGCGGCGACGAATACACGAATATCTTTCCCCTCTGGGACTGGCGCAAACTGCCCGGCACGACCTGTCTCCAAGGCGATCGTCCCTTCGCTCCCGGCGGACGCGGAGTGAGAACCTTTGTGGGCGGAGTTTCCGATGGGAGCTACGGCTGCGCGGCTTGTAACTTCGAGAACGATGGTCTCACGGCCCGGAAGGCCTGGTTCTTCTTCGATCGGGAATACGTTTGCCTCGGCGCCGACATTAACTGCGCGGACGAGCATGAAGTCGCAACCTGCGTGAATCAGTGCCTGCTGCAAGGTGAGGTCGTCGTCCGCGATGCCGGCGGCAAGAAAACGATTCCCATCAGCCGCCAAGCGTTCGACGGCGCGCGGTGGGTGCATCACGATGGCGTGGGTTACGTTTTTCCGGGCAACCAGTCGATTCATCTGGTCGCCGAAACGCGCAAAGGAACTTGGAGGGAGATTAACGGTTTCCAGAAAACCGACGAAATTTCGGGCGACGTTTTTTGCTTGTGGATCGATCACGGCGTCAAGCCCGCGGCCAAGAGCTACGAATACGTCGTGGTGCCGGGAATCGCCGCCGCCGAGATGGATCGACGCCTCAAGCGGCCGCAAATCGAAGTCCTCGGCAACTCTCCGGAGATGCAAGCCGTCCGCCATCCTGCGCTCGGCATCACGCAAATCGCGTTCTACCAGCCGGGAAAGCTGGCGACGTCCGCGACGCGCATCGCCTGCGATTCGAAATGTCTGGTTATCGTGCGCGAGCAGGGCGATAAGGTGCGGCTGGCAGTCGCGAATCCGAAAAACCAACCGCTCGACGTTGCCCTGGAACTCAACCGCGAGTTCCGCGGCGAAGGTTGCCTGTGGGACGCGGCGAAAGGCGTTACCCGCATCCGCCTCGCGCTCCCCGGCGGCGATTTGGCCGGCAGCAGCGTCGTGCGCGATTTGAGCATGCCGGCCGAACGGATGAGCGGCAAGAAACTCGCCGCCCGCCCGTTCGCGGAACCGTCATCGGATGCAAATTAGCTTCTGCCCCGAAAATCCCTATATTTTCAATCCCATTTCCGCCATCAGAATTTTAATATCGTCCCAAACGTATCTTTTCGCCGAAGGATTGCGAAGTAAATACGCCGGATGGTAGGTGCAAAGCACTTTTATGCCGTGGAGGTCGTGCAGTACTCCGCGGAGGTGGCCGATGGGAGCGTCGTTTTGCAGCAAATTCTGCGCGGCGACGGCCCCCAGACAACAAATATATTGCGGTTGGATGATTCGCAATTGCCGTTCGAGATACTCCCGGCAATGGGCGGCCTCGATCGGAAGCGGATTGCGATTTCCCGGCGGCCGACAGCGGAGGATGTTCAATATATAAACGTCCTGCCGGCGGATTTTCATCCCTTTCTCGATAATGTCGGTCAACAATTGACCCGCCCGGCCTACGAAGGGTTCACCCTGCCGGTCTTCGTCGGCGCCGGGCGCTTCACCGCAAAAAACCAGTTTGGAGTAGGGATTTCCCACTCCGAAAACGGTTTGCGTGCGGGTTTCGGCCAATTCTTTACAGCGCCGGCACGCGGAAACATCGCGGGCGACCAGCGCCAAAGCCCGGCAACGCGGATCGGCGGATAACTCCAGTTGCTCGATTTTTTCCAGCGCGGGCGATTTTTTCGCGGTTTTTTCAGGCTGATGGGTAGATGGTTTCGACGCGGTATTCAAGGGCGAAAAAGGCGGGAGCGGAAGGGGACCTTTCGGCCGCGGAAGGGATGCGCGAATCGTTTGCGTTGCCGAGGAGGGGATTTTCACCTTAATAACCGGATACTTTTTCAGATGCGTCATGCCCGACCGCTCCATGCTCTCCAGCCGTTGCAAGAGGCTGCGTTTCAACTGAACTACTTGTGGGTGAATCTCTTGAGTCATTGTTTATGTAATGTCAATCTTTATAATGATGATTTCTAATCAATTCAGCACCGATCCTTCCAATTATGAGTTATTGCATTCGGAAGAATTTTTCACCGTCGGCTGAGGTGGAGAAAAGTCCCCTTCTTGTTGCTGACGACGACGTCGGGGATTCCATCGCCGTTCAGATCGACGCCGGTGACTTGGGTGCCCACGCCCGAGTCGTCGTCGATCCGATGTGGAACGAACCGAACGCCTTTATCTTGGTCCCGCCTAAGTTCGAACCAATAGACGACGGCCGGAGCATCCGGCTCCGCGTCGCCGTGAGCGCCGTGCGCCCAGAATCGCTTGCCGGTGAGGATGTCCTTCAGCCCGTCGCCGTTCAGATCCACGAGTTCGACTGCATGCAACTGGCTGATGCGCAAGTCGCTCGACTTCAAATCGGGACTGGACGGGAGAATCACATTTTGCTTCCAGGTGATCTCCCCTTGGGCATCGCGGATTTGCTTGTGCCAGACCAGTCCGTACAAATGGCAATGCCAAACGGTGAGCACGTCGTTGAGTCCGTCGCCATCGACATCGTAAGCGTACATTTGGGCGGCGGCTTCGGCGAACTTGGAGGGATGTTTAATCCACGGCACGCCTGGCTCGGCTTGAGCCGGATGTTCCCACCAACCTTCCGCTTCGAGAATATCTAGCCGCCCGTCGCCGTTGATGTCGCCGACGCCGATGCCGTGCGTAAAGCGCTGATAGTTGCCCTTGGGAGTAACGGCGTGAAAAACCCACGGTTCGTCGGGCTTGGCCGGATCGTAGGCGGCATAGCCCAGGTAGCCGGTCGTGTTGCAAATCAACTCCGGCCGGCCGTCGCCGTCGATATCGGCCCAAACGGGCGACTCGTTGCCGACGTCCTTCAAGGCCGAATGCTTCTTCCAGGAACCGCCTTGAGAACCGGGATTCTCGTACCAAAATGCTTCGGTGCCGGGAAACGGAAGATAGAGAACGTCCGGCCAGCCATCGGCATTGAAATCGCCGGTGTAAGTGAGGAAATTGTTCGAGTAATCGTGGGGATCGAAAGATTTGGGCGGGATGATCTCATGTTTCTTGCTGAAGTCGGACCCGGCATACCAAAAGGGTCCGGCCACGATATCCAGGTTTCCATCCTTGTTGAAGTCGGCATAATAAGCCCCTTCGGCGTAAAACTTTTCGCTTAACCGAAGTTTTTCGAAGGAAGGCGCGGGCGGCTCGGCCGAGCAGAAAACAAATCCAACACTTACCCAAAAAAATGCAAAAAAAGTAATTTTCATTTTTTTCCTTTGGTTAGTAAGAAATCGATTTCGGCATGGTTTTTTTATTAAAAACGGCTGAACGGCGGTATTCGTGGGGAAATGTTTGTCGCCTGGATCGTTTCAATTGGGATTTTGGTGCGGATATATTTGGGAATAGGAAGACCGAAGGATCGAGGAGATCTGGAATATCGGCCTCGGCAGCGAGAGCCGCCAAGGATTATACTGCGTTAGGCTGAGATTGTCCGAGAATTACCCGGTGATAATCGGACGATCTCACCCCGATACGCTATATTTACCCGCCTCCTCCGGCTCGGACGCCAATCAGTATAGCAGAAAAAACGCATGAAAACAATTGTATCCCGCTTCCACCTTTCAACGAAATAAATGAACGGCTACAATAAATTGCAGGTTCCGCGAAGTTTAGTCGGGCAGAGGATGCGCAGGTCAAGAACCATCGAGCCGAATCTTTGTTTACCCCCAGCGAATTTCGAGAGATCGTTAGCGGCCGCCGGAAGGATTTTTCGGCGCGGTTATGGCGCGCCGCGCTGCGGATGCTGGAAACGCCCTACGCGCTCGAGGTTTCGCGGCGGAATCGGCGATTCGATCGCGGCGCGGCGAAAATCCACCGCGTAAGCGTGCCCGTGGTAAGCGTGGGGAATCTAACCTTGGGCGGCACGGGCAAGACGCCGCTCGTGGAATGGATCGCGCGGTGGTTCCGCAAGCGCGGCGTGCGGGTGTCGATCGTCAGCCGGGGCTACGGCGCGGAGGCGGGGAGCCGCAACGACGAAGCGCGGGAGCTCGAGCGGAAGCTGCCCGACGTGCCGCACGTGCAGGACGCCGACCGCGCGGCGGCGGCGCGAATCGCCATCGAAGAACTGGAGACGCAGCTCATCGTGCTCGACGACGGCTTTCAGCACCGCCGGTTGGGGCGCGATCTCGATATCGTGCTTTTGGACGCCCTGGAGCCGTTCGGTTTCGAGCACGTTTTTCCCCGCGGAACGCTGCGCGAACCGCTCGCCGGATTGCGCCGGGCCGATGCGGCGATTCTTTCCCGCGCGGACATGCTCGATCCGGTTGAGCGGGAGAAAATCCGCCGCCGCGTGGAACGGATCGCTCCGAAAGCCGCCTGGGCGGAAATCCGCCATGCGCCGGTGGAACTCCTTTCGGCGGGCGGACAGGCGAAGCACCTCGACGAACTGCGCGGCTGCAAGGTCGCCGCTTTCTGCGGCGTGGGCAATCCGGCGGGATTTCGGCACACGCTCGCAACGTGCGGGTATGAGGTCGCCGGTTTCCGCGATTTTCCCGACCACCACCACTACACGCGCGAAGACATCGAAACCCTTTCCGTCTGGGCGCGATCGCTCGATGCCGAGGCGACGGTTTGCACGCACAAGGACCTCGTCAAGATCGGGCTGGAAAACTTGGGCGGCGGGCCGCTTTGGGTGCTGCGCGTGGAGATGGAATTTCTCGCGGGCGGCGAAGCCATCGAAAGAATGCTGCGGGTATTGGGCGATCGAGCGACCGGCGGACCGAATTGCGTTTCTTGAGGGGCAAAGACGCAGGTTCCGTAGTTCCTTTGCGGAAATATCCCGCGGGGCGCGTGCAAGCACGCCCCCTACGATTTTTCTTGACATGGATTGGGAATCATGCAAAATGGGAGTGAGCAGTTGGCAGGTAACCGTTCACAGGGGACTGTCCCTATTTTCGCGGCGAAAAGATTCTGGTGTTGGAAAAGTGCTTAATCGCCGCGAAAATGGGACTGTCCCCCTCGCGCCGCGGGAAGGGGATAGGTCCATGTTTTCGGCCTACCGTTTGTCCGCAAAATACGTTTTCACGCCGAAAAATGGACCAGTCCCCGACCGGGGCGTGAACGCTTACATTGGCAGGAGCATCCACTCTCACCGAATTGCGTGCATTACCTTTCACCACTCAAGGAGAGCAAAACGTGATCAAGTTGTCGAGCGGTTTTTTTATTGCAGTGGTTATCGTCGCGATCCATGGATTCGCGTTGCGGCCCTTGTCGGCGGAAACCGAAGCCAGCCGCGCCAAGCGCATGGCCGAGCTAACCGATCCGGAGCGGCTTTTCGCCCGCGGCGAGTCGCGTATCTATCGCGACGAGTATCTGATGGCCATCCGGATTCCGATCGGCGGTCTCGGCACGGGATCGATACAAATGGACGGCCAAGGCCGGCGCGCGGCCTGGCAACTGTGGCGGAACTTCACCGATTTTCCCTTGCCGCATAGTTTCTTTGCGGTCCGTGCCCGCGCGGGCGACGGCGCGCCCATCGTGCGCGTTCTGCAAACCGTGCCCGAAGGACCGTTTCGGAGCATGCAATCGCTTGCCTTCCGCGGGGAATATCCCCTCGGTTGGTATTCGTTCGAGGATCCCGCCCTGCCGGTCGAAGTGAGCCTGGAAACCTTCAATCCGCTTATACCGCTAAACGAGAAGGATTCGGCGATCCCCTGCGCGATGTTCAACCTGACCGCCGAAAACAAAAGCCGGCGGAAGGTCGAAGTCGGCTTTCTGGCCACGCAGCAAAATGCGGCGGGATTGGTCAAAACGCTCGCCGACGAGCCTGTGAAGAGCCGGGAATTATTGAATCACCAACCCATCGGAAATTGGACGGTCAAGGGACGAAGCTCCGACCAATACGGCGCTAACAATAATCGGGTGCTGCGAACCGGCAAGGCGACGCTTTTGCACATGACCATCGACAAACCGAAAGATGCGCCCGGCTATGGCGAGATGGTGCTGGCTGCGATGGATTCCGAGGCGCAGGGAACCGCAAGTTGGGACGACTTAAAGGCGCTCCAGGCCGAGTTCGCCGGGAAGGGATGCGTCTCAGGCTCCGAGAGCGCCGGCCCCTCTCCCAAAGGGCAAACGCTCGACGGAGCGCTGTCGGTCCCCTTCGTCCTCAAGCCCGGCGAGAAGCGGACCGTCCGCTTCGTGTTGACGTGGTACTTTCCGAACATCCCGCAAGTGGTGGATCATCAATGCCCGAATTGGAAACACGACGGCTACGTGTATGCCAACTGGTGGCCCGATTGCCTGTCGTTGGCGAAGGAAGTCGCAGCGCGGCTCGAGGAGTTGACCGAACTCACGCACCGATACCACGATTCGCTGTATCGGTCGAATCTCCCCCATTGGCTCCTGGACCGCATCGGCTCGCAGGCGGCCAACCTCCGCAGCCCGACCGTTTTTTGGGCCAAGGACGATTTCTTCGGCTGCTGGGAAGGGTGCTCCTGGTCCTATGGAAGCTGTCCGGGCAATGCCACGCACGTTTGGGGTTATGCCCATGCCGTTCCCCGCCTCTTCCCGTTCGTCGCGAAAAAAATGCGCGAGCAAGAACACGCGGCGCAAACGCCGGAAGGAATGCTTCCGTGTCGGATCGGCTTGCGGGAAGGACGCTTGTTTCAGGCGTTCGACGGCCAGTGCCATTCGATCCTGGCCTCGCTGCTGACGCATCGGCTGGAAGGCGACGGCCGATGGCTCGATCGCCAATGGCCGAAGATCAAGCAGTCCATGAATTACCTGATCGCCGGCTGGGACAAAGACGAGGACGGCATGCTTTCCGGTCCGCAACACGGCATGGACAGCCTGCACGGCGGCACTTCGTCGTGGATGGGGAGCATGTATCTCGCGGCACTGGCGGCGGCGAAGCAGATGGCCCTGCTGCAAGACGAACCGGACTTGGCCGCGCGTTACGGCACGATTCTCGAAATCGGGGCGAAAAACCAGGATCAAAAGCTGTTTAACGGCGAATACTTCATCCAAATCCCCGACCCCAAGCCGTATAAAGATTATCTCACCGGCTGTTACACCGATCAACTGTTGGGGCAATGGTGGGCGAACCGGCTCGATCTGGGCTGGATTTACCCCCGCGCACACGTGCGCTCCGCCATGCAATCGCTGTTGAAATACAATTTCCGCACCGACTTCCACGGTTTCAAGCAAAGCCCGCGCAAGTTCGTCTGGGACGACGAAGCGGCGATGATCCAATGCGCTTGGCCGCGCGGCGGGCGACCCGAATTCAAAAACGCGATGCTTCACGCCGACGAGGTGAAGGTGGGTATTTCCTACGCGGTGGCCGCGCTCATGGTCGATGCCGGTCTATTGAAGGAGGGCTTCACGATCGTCCGCGCCAACGCCGACCGATACGACGGTCGGCTGCGGACCGGTCTCGACAATACGCCGTGGAGTTGCCTGGGACATAGCGGCAATCCCTTCGGCGACGACATGGCCGGAAAGTTTTACGTTCGCCCGCTGAGCGTGTGGTCGATGCTCCCGGCCTGCCAGCGGCAAATCTTCGACGGGCCGCAAGGCGTTCTCGGCTTCGATCCCGTCTGGCGGCCGGAGGACCACGTTTCGTTTTTCACCGCTCCCCATAGCTGGGGCGTTTTTACCCAGCGGCGCGAGGGCGGCGAACAGCGGGAAAAAATCGAATTGGCGTGGGGAAAGCTGCGCCTTCGACAATTGATTTTCGGGTTGCCCGAGAACGTTAAATCCGAAAAGCTAAGCCTTCGGATTGCGGGCAAAAAGATTGCGGCAAAGCACGAACTCCAGGGCAATCGCCTGAAGATCGAATTCCCCGAGAGCGTTATCCTCCAGGCCGGGGATGTACTGGAAGTTGCCATTAACGAAAAGTAATCGGCGAGGCGGCATGACAACCTCAACCAAATCGCCGGCTCATTCAATGGGCCGTTAAGAGAGCCTTCCGCGGGCA
Organism: Pirellulales bacterium; assembly: GCA_020846145.1. GTDB lineage: Bacteria > Planctomycetota > Planctomycetia > Pirellulales > Thermoguttaceae > JADLEL01. The sequence goes on from JADLEL010000027.1 coordinate 9,345, forward strand.
ATGAGCGCGGTGCAGACGGTTTTCACGCCCAAGTACATGGCGGCGTCGCGGAGCGAAATCTTCCGCTCCTCGCTTAACCGCCAGACCTCGTTGAATTTTTCGGTCATCCGCCGCTGCAAGCGGTCGTTCACCTCCTGCTCCGACATCTGCTCCTGCTGGGTCTCTTGCGTGAATTCGAGATACGAGACATATACGCCCCCGGCGTTGCAGAGAATATCGGGAATCACCGTGATGCCGCGCGAAGCGAGAATGTCGTCGGCTTCGGGCGTGGTGGGGCTGTTCGCGCCCTCGGCGACCAGTCCGGCGGAGATTTTCGCCGCGTTTTCCGCCGTGATTTGACTCGCCGCCGCCGAAGGCGCGAGAATATCGCAGGGAACCGTCAACAGTTCCGCCGGATCGATCGCCATGCCGCTGGGGAATCCCTTGACCGTACCGGTGTGGTTGACGTGATCTTCCAGCGCGGCCACTTGCAATCCCTTCTCGTGATAAACCGCGCCGTGCAAATCGCTCGCGCCGATCAGCCGCACGCCGTATTCGGCCAGCGCCTTCGCCGCCACGGAACCCACGTTCCCGAAGCCTTGAACGATGGCGGTCGCGCCTTCGACCTTGCGGCCCAAACGCTTAAGAGCCTCGACCACGCACGCCGCCACCCCGCGGCCCGTGGCTTCGCGGCGGCCGGGTATCCCGCCCAAGATCACCGGCTTGCCGGTGACGTAACAGCCTTGCGTGGTGGCTTGTCCCAAAGCGGAACTCAAGGTGTCTTTGAGGTATCCCATGTCGCGCTCATTGGTGCCCATATCCGGAGCGGGGACGTAGGTTTGCGGCCCGATGTGCCGGATTGCATGGCGCGTGAAATCGCGGATCAGCGTCTCCTTGTCCAGCGGATTAAGCTGCTCCGAGTCGGCCACGATGCCGCTCTTGCCGCCGCCGAACGGCACGCCGATCAGCGCGCACTTCCAGGTCATTTCCATCGCCAGGCCGGAGACGTCGTCCAGCGATACGCTGGGCGTCATGCGAATCCCCCCCTTGGAAGGACCCAACGCCGTGCTGTGGCGCACTACGAACGCGCAATAGCCGTGCCTCCTCCCATCGCTCAATTGCGGATCGATCGACAACTCGATGCGCTCTACCGGCTGCCGCAACTTATCCGAGATCTCCGCCGGAACCTCGCCGTCAATCAAAAAAGTCGCGCGTTCCAAATTCGTTAATGAATTCTGCAAAATCGTCGGCCGAGCATGTGTCATAATCTCTATCCGTTCAGTGAATGAAAAAAAGTAATACTGGGAGGAAAAACATCGACTAATTCAAGAAATTACCGCAAGTTCGCACGGCTTGCAAGGGCAAGATGCTTCGCGCAACCCCATTTTATCTCCGGATTTACGTCGATTCGTGAAGTGGCTCGCTGTTGTATCAGTTTCGGTAATACTTCACGGAAGATAAAATAAGTATTTATGTTCGCTTTCTGACAAGATTGCCTTCCGCCCCGCTTCCTGGTAAGCTGATTAGTTTAGGATGGCCCTGTTGTCCCCACCCGAGCGCAGCATGAACCGTAAGCGTTGCAAAGTCCGAATCGACGCCGAGGAGTGCATCCGCATTCGCGGGGCGCGGGTGCATAATCTGCAAAATCTCGACGTCAATATCCCCCGCAACCGCTTCGTGGTGCTCACCGGTCCCAGCGGCTCGGGCAAAAGCTCGCTGGCCTTCGATACGCTCTATGCCGAAGGGCAGCGGCAATATATCGAAAGCCTCTCGGTCTATGCGCGGCAGTTCCTCAACCAACTCGAACGGCCCGACGTCGATCTGATCGAGGGCCTGCAACCGACGATTTCCATCGACCAGCGCGCCGGCAGCCACAATCCGCGCAGCACCGTGGCCACGATTGCGGAGATTTACGATTATCTGCGGCTCTTGTTCGCGCGGCTGGGCGAACCGCGCTGCCACCAGTGCGGCGCGCCGATCCGCCAGCAAACGCCCGAACAAATCCTCGACGCGCTGATGCAACTATCGTCCGGCACGCGAACGATGATCCTCGCCCCCTTGGTTCGCGGGCGGAAGGGGCGGCACCTAGAGGTCTTCGAGGAAATCCGCAAGGCGGGCCTGCTCCGCGCGCGGGTCGATGGCGAGGTGATCGACGTCCACGAACCCCCGGAACTGACGCCGCAGAAAAACCACGACATCGAAGCCGTCATCGACCGCATCGTGATCCGCGAAGGCGTCCGCAAGCGGTTGGCCGAATCGATCGATCTCGCCGTTGCGCACGGCGACGGCTCGCTTCTGGCGACGTACGAAAAACGGTCGAAAGACGGCAGCGTCTGGCACGATCGGCTCTTCAGCACGCAATTCGCATGTCCTAACTGCAAAATCGGCTTCGAGGAACTCGAACCGCGAACCTTCAGCTTCAACAGTCCCTACGGCGCTTGTCCCCAGTGCGACGGATTGGGCGCGCGGGTCGGTTTCGATCCCGAACTGATCGTCCCCGACTGGTCCCTTTCGCTCTCCGGCGGAGCGATTGCGCCGTGGAAAAACGCCGCCAAGCCGGCCTTGCAAAAACTGCATCAACGCTTGAAGCCGTTCCTCGATAAAACCGGCATCCGCCTCAACGCGCCGCTCGATAAACTTGCGCCCAAAGATCGAGAACTGCTGCTTTACGGCAACGGGAATATATTCCCGGGCCTGCTTACGCTGTTGGAAAAAGAGTACGCCGCCACCACCAGCGATCTCAAGCAGCGGCAGTGGGAAACCTTCCGCGGCGAGGTCGTCTGCGCCGAGTGCGGCGGAGCGCGGCTGAGGCCCGAAGCCCGGGCGGTGAAAATCGCCGGCAAAGCCATCCACGATGTCGCCGCGCTCACCGTCACCGCCGCGCGGGAGTTCTTCGCGCAACTGAAATTCGAGGAGGAACGCGAGCCGATCTCGCAGCCGCTCGTCGGCGAAATCGCCGCGCGCCTGGAATTTCTCGATAAAGTCGGCCTCGAATATCTTTCGCTCGACCGGCCCGCCGCGACCTTGAGCGGCGGCGAATTGCAGCGCGTCCGCTTGGCCGGCGGCCTCGGCTCGGGATTGGTCGGCGCGTGCTACGTGCTCGACGAGCCTTCCATCGGACTCCATCCCCGCGACAACGGGCGGCTGATCGAGGCGCTCGGCGATCTTCAGGACCGCGGCAACACGGTCGTGGTCGTCGAGCACGACGAAGCCATCATGCGGCAGGCCGATTGGCTGATCGACGTCGGTCCCGGCGCCGGTTCGCACGGCGGCAGGATCGTCGCCCAAGGCACGCCGGAAGAAGTCGCCGCGAGTCCTCTTTCGCCCACCGGACGCTATCTTGCGGGGAGCGAAAAAATCCCCTTGCCCGGCGAACTCCGCCGCATCCTTAAAACGCGCTCGATCGCGCTCGAAGGCGTTACGACGAACAATCTGAAAAACGTCGCCGTCCAATTTCCGCTTTCCGTTTTCGTCTGCGTAACCGGCGTGAGCGGCTCCGGCAAGAGTTCGCTGGTGAGCGAGACGCTCTCGCGGGCGCTCGCGCGGCGGTTGGGCGGCCTCGCGCCCAAACCCGGCCCGCATACGAGTTTGCGCGGAGCGAGCCAGATCGACAAAGTGGTCGAAATCGATCAATCGCCCATCGGCCGTACCCCGCGGAGCAATCCGGCCACCTACGCCGGCGCATTCGATGAAATCCGCAAGGTTTTCGCCGCCACCCGCGAGGCCAAGCAACGCGGCTTCAAAAACGGCCGCTTCAGTTTCAACGTCAAAGGCGGACGCTGCGAAGAATGCCAGGGACAAGGCCAGCAGAAGATCGAAATGAATTTTCTCCCGGACCTGTACGTGCCTTGCCCGGTCTGCGAGGGAAAGCGATTCAATCGACAGACGCTCGAAATCCGCTACAAAGAACGCTCGATCGCCGACGTGCTCGACATGCGGATCGACGAAGCGGCGGAGTTCTTCGAGAACTTTCCCGCGCTCGCGCGGCTGTTGAATTGTTTGCAGGAGGTCGGCCTGGGCTACATGACGCTCGGGCAGTCGTCGAACACGCTCTCCGGCGGCGAGGCGCAGCGCGTCAAGCTGGCGGCCGAACTCAGCCGCGTCGATACCGGCAAAACGCTCTACATCCTCGATGAACCGACCACCGGCCTGCACTTCGACGACATCAAAAAGTTGCTTCTGGTGCTGAACCGCCTGATCGATTTGGGCAACACCGTGATCGTCATCGAACACAATCTCGACGTGATGAAAACCGCCGATTGGATCATCGATCTCGGCCCCGAAGGCGGCCGGCGAGGCGGCGAAATCGTCGCCGTCGGCACTCCCGCGGAAATCGCCGCCCTCCCCGAAAATCACACGGGCAAGTTTCTGCGGAAGGCGTTGGGGGGAGGCAACGGCTGCAACCACAACTCCCCTCTCCCAACCAACTTGCGGTCGGTGACCGGAGAGGGACCGGGAGCGAGGACGTAATCGCTCGAAAACACGGTTATCGGCGATTTTCAGCGCGGTTCCACCTGCCGAATTCAATCCCGGTTGGCATATCCGATGCGGAGCGTTGGGGAATTACGTTCCCTCGCGGAGCAGGAGAACGAGTCAACCTGCCCTGGATCGAATTTCGTCAATCCTTTTCTTTAGATTCCCGTCTTCCAACGCGGCGGTAAACTCTTCCAGATCGGCGTACAGCACGTGGCTCAGAAATTTGACGGCCCAGTTGTGTTTCAGCGGGCTGATGGTTACCACGGCCGCGCCGTGCCGGTGAGCCTCCCACATCTCGATCGCCGTGCCCATCGAGGCCGACGGCACGAACGCCAGCAGCACATCGACCTCGCGGCACATCAGGTTGTGCCGGAAAAACACGTCGCGCCCTTTCCGCGCGCCGTACTCCAGCGATTTCGCGTGATCGGCCAGCGGATCATAGACTTCCGCCTCGGGCAGATGCCGGGCGATCGATTCCTTGATTTGCGACCGATAGTCCTGCTCGTGCAATACCGCCTCGGTATGCGATCCTTGCATAATCCCGGCGAGAAAAATTCGCATGATGTTCGAAAAGTGAATAATTAGCGCCCGGCTCCCGCGGAATCACCGGGGACTCGTGACATGCGCAATCACCTCGCGTAACTCATTGCTACGCAAGGCTTTGTATCAACTGGGGAACTAGGATTTGAACCTAGACTAAATGATCCAGAGTCATTTGTGCTGCCGTTACACTATTCCCCATAATTTCGCCAGTCGTTGTAGATTTATGTAATTGCCTAGGTTGGAATAACAATGCCGTGTTACCTCATCCTCTGGCAAAGGAAGCATCGCTTCCCGAGTTTTCATTCTACCAAATCCCAAAATCTCGCCAAGACAAGATTCGAACCTGTAGCCTCCGGCTTCGGAGGCCGACGCCGATTATCCGTAAGTGGCTTACTTGCCAAAGACTTACGGCGACAAGAAAAGACGAGGTGCTTCCTGTGGTGTAAGACTACTTGCGACGTACAGCCGCATTCGGCCACGATTGGCCGCAATCAGCAACGGGTATCGAAAAACTCTTCAGGAAGTCTATCGCGGTATGCCGCGCCGAAAAACCGCAGTCCGCGCTTTGAGCCACGAGCCGCTTGACCACGCGCCTCTCCATGTACCGCGCCGCGAAGCTTGGTGAAGGGAATGCGGGGAATTCGATTGGAACTCGACGTTTCCTCTCTCGAAGGTCGAAAGCGTTTTCCCCTCAAAAAGCTTCGTCGTATGGCGTAGGTAAAACGCCTTGCCAAGCAGCAACCGCGCTCATGGTGCGCATTCACGGTGAAGTGAAAGGCATTTTCCGACCGAATTGTCAATCATCAATGTGGAATTCAGCCTCACGCTGGATGAGGCTGCCGAAAATATTTCTTCTCAATCACAATTATCTACCCAGTTCATGGGATTCGATTATTCTTCATCGGGCGGGTTGTCGTGCGTCGTCGGACCGGGACACGCCCCCGAAGTTGCGAAAGCCCCCGACGTTGGACGCCATCACCCGAACCGTTTTTTTCCTATCGCCGCCAGCAAGTACGTCCCGCCGGCAAGCAGAACAATCACCGGACCGCTGGGCAGGTTCTGCCGGTAACTCACGGCGATCCCCACGTTGATGAACAACGCGCAAAACAAGACCGCCCAAAGCATCATCTGCCAGAGCCGCCGCGCGAACTGGCCGGCCACGGCGGGCGGAAGCGTGAAGAGCGCAACCACGAGGATGATGCCCACGATTCGCATCAACAACACGACGGCGAGCGCGGTCAGGCAGAGAAGCAGCAGATAATACGCTTTCGGCCGCACGCCGCGGAGTTCGGCGAATTCCTCGTCGAAGCAGAGCGCGAGAAACTTCGGATAGAATCCCACGCCGACGGCCGCGACGACCGCGTCCAGCACGACGACGAGCCATAAATCCTCTTGGGAGACGAGCACGATCGAGCCGAAGAGGTAACTCATGGCATCGACGGACGGCGGCGATCGGGAGAGAAAGAGCAGGCCCACGGCCATCCCCACCGACCAGACCGCGCTGATGACGGTGTCTTCGCGCTGTTTGGCGTAGAGGCTGACGAAGCCCATCAGCAGCGCGGAGAGCAACGCCGAGGCCAACGCGCCGTAGAGCGGGTCGAACCACTGCCAACCGAGAACGCTTTGGCAATAGACGGCCGCGCCGATTCCCCCCAGCACGCAATGCGAAATGGCGGCGGCGATGTAGGTGATCCGCCGCGTAACGACATACGAGCCGACCACGCCCATCGCCGCGCTCGATAGCAAGCCCATGAGCAAAGCGTATCGCAGCAGCGGGAAGTCGGGATCGACGATCGCTTGGAAAAAGTCATTCATTATTTGCAGTTCACCGTGCTTTATCCTAATGCTTTGCGAAGCCGCAAGCGGCTTTCCTTCCCCTAGCCCCTCTCCCCATCGTGCCGGACCATGCGAACGTGGCCGCCGTAAATGTCGTGGATCATTTCGCCGCTGATGTCGGCGGTCGAATGGACAACCACGCGGCGATTGACGCAGACGACCTTTTCGACCATCTCGGCAACGAATCCCAGATCGTGCGTAACCATCGCGATCGTCATCCGTTCGTTCAATTCGCGAAGCAGATCGAGCAAGCGGGCTTCGACGAGCGTATCGACGCTCGCGGTCGGCTCGTCGAGCAACAGCAGGTCGGGCCGGCCGGCCAACGCCCGGGCGATCAGCACCCGCTGCCGCTGGCCGCCGGAGAGCGAACTGAAGGAACGGCGGCAAAAATCCTCCATGCCGACGCGCCGCAAGGCATCGGCGGCGGCATCTCGGTCTTCGCCGTCGGGCCAGCCGAAAAATCCCCGCACTCCGCCGCTTTTCAGTCGGCCCATGAGCACGATATCGCGCACCGTGACGGGAAACAGCGGATCGTAGAGCAGATGCTGCGGCATGTAACCGATCCGCGGACGGACCGCTTTCGGCGATCCGCCGAACACGCGGATTTCGCCCGCCGAAGGCTCTAATAGTCCCAAAACCAGCTTTACCAGCGTGGTTTTTCCACCCCCGTTGGGACCCACGATGCACACCGACTCCCGCTCCAAAATCGAAAAACTCGCGTTCTCCAAAACCGGCACGGAGCCGTAGGAGAAAGAAACGTTTTCGAAGGCGAGGACGGGCGTAAAGGGCATGGCGGGGGTTTCGGTTTGCAGTGGGCAGTAGGCGGTAGGCAGTGGGCAGTAGGCGGTAGGCGGTAGGCAGTACAGAGTACACAGTTTTCAGTACGTAGCATTCATGTTTGTTGAATCGCAAGGGGCTGTTGCGACATTCATCACTCATCACTCATCATACTGCCTACCGCCTACCGCCCTACTTCATCGCGATTTCGACTTTTTCGGCGATTTCGCGGAGGTTGGCGAGCACGTCCTTCGACAGATCGTTAAGCGGCAGGGCCTTTCCGCCGATGGCCTGGGCGACCGTTTGCGCGCTGCGGGGATCGAATTGCGGCTGGATGAAAACCGTCTTGGCCTTGGCCGCCTTTGCGCGCTGGATGAGTTCTCGGAGTTGCTTCAGCGAAGGCTGCCGGCCCTCCGACTGGACGGCCTCCTGTTTCAGTGCGTAACAATCGGCAAAATAACCGAACGCGGGATGAAAAACGTACATCGCACGGCCGGCAAATGGTTTCATGCGCGCGGCGATGTTTTCGTGGAGGGCGTCCAGTTCGGTTTCGAGTTCCTTCAAGTTCGCACGATACTCGGCGGCATGCGCGGAATCGGCTCTTTCCAGCGCGGCCGCGATATTCGCCGCTTGAATTTTCAGATTCGGCGGCGAGAGCCAAACGTGCGGATCGTAATCGGCGTCGGCATGTCGCGCGGCGGATGCATGGGCATGATCGTGTTCGGTGCAAGGTTCCGCCAACCGCTTATCGATTTTTGCCGCCGTATCGACAATTTCGATATTGGCCCGAACCTTCGCGATTTTCTCGATCAAGCGTTCTTCAAAGGGCATTCCCACCTTGAAAAACGTTTTCGCCCGGCCGAGCGCGCGGACCTGCCTCGGCGACGGTTCGAAAGTGTGCGGATCTTGGCCGGGTTGCATCAGCACTTCGATTCGCAGATATTCGCCGCCGATCCGCTCGACCAAATAGGCCACCGGCGGAACGCCGGCAAATACCGCCATCGGCTCGGCTGCCGATCCCGCCGAAATGAGGATCGAAGGAATGAAGAGCACGAACGGCATCGAAAACCTCAGTTTCATGATCAATCCTTCTTCGATTCCGTTCCGCCGCCGTTCTCGCCTTCCGCTTCGCATACCAGATGCACGGCATGGCAATCTTCGCACTCCTCCAAGGGGTGGTTTTTGGCGAAAGCATCCCAATGTTTGCGCTGGTCGGGCGTGAGAATGCCCGATCCTTTGCACAAGGGGCAAACGCTATCCAAGGCCGAGAGGATTGCCGCGCGGATGAACTCCGAGCGGTTGGAGATTCCCCGCATCGCCTCCCAGAGCGGCTCATCGACTTTGAAGGTAACGATTTCTTGCTTGCGATTCACGGTATATGGCGAAAACCAAAAATTGGCGACATGAAAGAGGAAAAGATTTTCCGGGATTATTCATAAAAATCGTAGATGCGGCATCCTGCCGCATTTTAGGCAAAAGCGGCAAGATGCCGCTTCTACAATTCGCTTTTATGAATAATGCGAATTGTTACATTGTATTACCGCAAGAAGATAATACAACCCCTTCCTTATGAGGGGCGAGATAAAAAAGATCCGCCGCGGCCTGATGATATCGTCCTTTTACAGATCACTTCGCTTCCGCGAACATGTAATGCGGGAGGACGTTGAACAGGCTGGGGCATTCGATGTAGTCTTCCCAATGGTGCGATTTGCCCACGCAACACGCGGCATGGAAGAGGCGCATGTTTTCGGGTGTTCCGCGGCAAGGGCCGACGAAACCCAGGGCTTGCGGCCCGCCGCGTCCGTAGAGCAGCGGATACCAGCGGAGCGCGCGGTCGCAGCCGTTTTGGGTGACGAGCATTTCTTCGACTTGCGCGGTTGCAAGTCCATTGGCTTGGCCGGGGGCGAGGGCGAAGCAATCCATCGCGGGAGCGACGAGCACCGCGCGGATCGGGCCGGAGCGTTGGGGGATTGCATCCGAAGCAGCGGCTTCCGGCAGGCGGCGCCCCGCCAAAGTCCCTCCGCCCAAGAGGTGCAAGCCGCCGGTAATGATGCGCGCGCCGAAGCTGTAGCCGATCAAGCAGACGGGCGTTTCGGGTTTCATGCCGCGCAGGCAATCGGCGAGATAGTAGCTTTGCGAGTCGCAATAACAAGCCTTGGTTTGCACGTCGGAGCGTTGGCGCTTATTGGTTCGCATGCTGGGCCACGACCAAACCACGACGCGGAAAGAACGAACTTCGGTTTGCCGGCGAAGCCAACAATAGATCGGCCAGGCGAACTCGACGGCCTCGTCGTTCGAGGTGCGATTGCCGTGCAGCAGAAAAACGGCGGGCGCACTTCTTTCGCCGCTCTCGGCGAAGGACGCCGCCGTCGCGCCGCTCCATTCCCGATTCTCGCCGAGCCGCCAATAGCGGATGCGCTCTTTTCCCCGCTCCCAATCACCCGAAACCGGAGCGCAGCGGGTGTCGATCAACCAAGCGTCGATCCGCGGTTTTTCATCGGCGTTCAGCACGAGGGAATTGAAGCCGAGAACCAAGAGAAAAAAAGGGATTGGCAGTCCATGGGAAAATGTTCTACGGAGATTGCGGTTTGCCGGAAACGGGGAGAGAGATCGCATATTTAACTCGCGGGAGGGAAAATGGGTGTTTTTGTTTCCGCGCCGGGAAATTGGAACGAAAGCGCGAACTTTTTAAGTGCTTATTTTATAATCCATATCCGTTGGGGTGGCAGTTGCACTGCCACCCCTGAAATCGCGGACAATCGGAGGTGGCA
>JADLEL010000028.1 GCA_020846145.1 Pirellulales bacterium
CCGCCGCGCTGAGCGATGACGACCGTCTGAGCAAGTACCTCCACTGTCGTCCCGGATGTGCGTTCATTCGCCGACCCAAACTTCCCAAACTATCGGCCGAAACTTGCAAAAGCTGAAATGCACCCTATGCCCCCCGTAGGAATCATTCGCAAAAGAATATCTATTTTGCGGAAAATCGGTTATTGACGGGAACGGTCTGGTAGGCCAAAATTGAGGGTTTGCGATCCTTTGAGAAGCCGATTGTCCCCTATTTTATCCTCCTCCATGACCGACTCGCAATGGAACGATCTGCTGCGCCTCATTCAGGGTGAACTGTTGACCCCGACTCCCGTGGGGTTGATCATCGATTGCCCCTGGCTTCCCGGCTGGCGTGGAGTATCGATCCTCGATTACTTCAACCGCGAGCAGGTCTGGCTGGAGGCGAATCTGGCGGCCGTGCGGCGGTTTCCGGAGGTCATCTTTTTGCCCGGATTCTGGTCGGAATACGGGATGTGCACCGAGCCATCGGCGTTCGGCGCGAAGTGCGTTTTTCCGGAGAATTCGTTTCCCGGCCTGGTCAACAATTTACACGATTACGGCGAGATTGCGCGGGTGAAGAAGCCCGACTGCCGTTCCGACGGCCTGTTGCCCTTCGTGCTGAACCGGCTGCGGAGCTGCCGGCCGGCGATCGAGAAGGCGGGGCATAAAATTCGCTTCGCGGTGGCGCGGGGGCCGCTAAACATCGCCTCGTACCTGCTCGGGCAGACCGAATTTCTGGTGGGCGTGAAAACCAATCCCCAGGAGATTCATCGGCTGCTGCGGATCGTTACCGATTTTCTCATCGACTGGATCGGCCTGCAAATGGAGGCTTTCGACACCATCGACGGCATCTTGCTGCTGGACGACCTGATCGGCTTTCTCCGCGGGGACGATTACCGCGAGTTCGCCCTGCCTTATATCAAGGCGGTCTTCGCATCGCGGCGGGCGGCGGTGAAATTCCTGCACAACGACGCATCGGGTTTGGCAACCGCCAAAAGCCTTGCGGAGATGGGCGTCAATTTGTTTAATTTCTCGTACAACCACGGCATCGAGGAGATTCGCAGTTTGGCGGGCAACGGCGTGGCGCTCGTGGGCAATATCCCCCCGCGCCAGGTGCTGGCGGAAGGCACGCCCGACGACGTGCGCCGCAGCATCGCCAAGATGTTCGCGGGCGTCGAAGACCGCCGGCGAATCATCGTCTCCTGCGGCGGCGGCGCGCCGCCCGACGCGCCGACCGAGAATATCGATGCGCTTTGCGCGGCGGCGAAAGCAAATGATGAATGTTGAATGATGAATGATGAATCGGCCGCTTGCGGCTTCGCAATTGTATTTTCTCAACAAACAGCGCCCCCGCGTGGACGCGGGGGCTTAACGGATGAGTGAATAATGAAAATGGAGAATTGTCCCATGCAGAAGAAAACGATTCGCGCCGGCATCGTGGGGACGGGCTTTTCGGCCACTTTCCATTACGAGGCATTGCTGAAGGTCTATGGCGTGAACGTCGAGGTCGTCGGCGTGCATACGATCGACTTCGAGGGGGGGCGGAAGTACGCGGAAAAACGCGGCCTCCGCTTCTTCGAGACGCTCGAGCCGCTATTGGAGGAGGTCGATTCGATCCACGTCTGCGTGCCGCCCAAGTTCCACGAGCCAATTTCCGTGGCGGGCCTGGCGCGAGATAAGTTCGTGATCTGCGAGAAGCCGCTGACCGGGTATTTCGGCGACGGCTCGGCGGATTTCCATTGGGAGCGGGCCGATAAAGAGGTCGCGTTGCGGGAAGCCATCGCCAGCATCGACCGCATGCTCGCGGCCGAGAAGAAGAGCAAGGGCCGGCTGCTTTACGCCGAGAATTGGGTCTATGCCCCGTCGGTGCAGAAAGAGCGGGAGATACTGGAAAAGACCAAGGGGCAAATCCTCTGGATTCACGGCGAGGAAGCGCACAGCGGATCGCATTCGGTCGATTACGCCTACGCCGCGCGGTGCGGCGGCGGCGTGATGATCGGCAAGGGCTGCCATCCGCTCACCGCGGCGCTGTACTTGAAGCGCGTCGAGGGTCGGGTGCGCGACGGCAAGCCCATCCGGCCGAAGACCGTGAGCGCCCGCACGCACGCGATCACGCGGATGAAGAACTTCCGCGACGAAGGGCACATCCGCAACACCTATTACGATATCGACGATTTTTCGCTGATGCACGTCGAGTTCGAGGACGGCACGATGGCCGACATTTTCGCGTCGGACATCGTGCTGGGCGGAATCCACAACTGGCTCGAAATCTGCGCGAACAACCACCGTACGCTGTGCAACATCAATCCGAACACGGCGATGCAGACGTACAATCCGGTGGAGAAGAATTTCGCCGACGTTTACGTGGTCGAGAAAATCGGCACGAAGCAGGGCTGGGCCTGCATTTCGCCCGAAGAAGATTGGTTCACCGGATACCCGCAAGAGATGGAGTCGTTCTACCGCTCGATCGCCTACGGCGCGCCCTGCGAGACCGACAGCCTGCTGGCGGCGGACACGATTTCGACGATTTACAGCGCCTACGTCTCGGCCGACAAGCAGGGGACGGCCGTGGAAGTAAAGAATTATTGAATTTCAAAGCCGCGACCATCGGTCGCGGTGTGAAATCGCAACATGCCCACGCAAGCGTGGGCATGGCACCCTAACAATCTACTTCCGCAACGGAACCGAATTTAGATCGACAACCACCAAGGATCCCACGATGATGACCGCTATCACTCCCTCCCTGAAGCGATTGATCCCCGTTGCCGCCATCGTTTTTGCGCTGCTGCGAACGGCCGCGGTTCTAGCCGCCGATCCGCCCGGCGGCGTGGAGTTCAAGATCGACGCGGCGAAGTCGGAGATGCGGATTATGGTGGATAGCAAGGAGGCGCTGGTTTACCGCTACGGGCCGAACGTGGAATTGCCGTATTTCTATCCCGTGCGCAGTCCGTCGGGCAAGCCGATGACGGTCGAGAAGACCAATCCCTACCCGCACCATCGCTCCTTCTGGTTCGCCGACACGGTGCAACCCGAAGGCGGGCGGAAGGTTTCGTTTTACGAGTCGTACTATTCGAGCGACCGCAAGAATCCGAAACCGCCTTACAAGGACCATATTCGGCACGTCGAGTTCACGCCCGTCTCGAAATCGAACGACGGAAAATCTTGCGAAATCGGCATGAAGCTGGTTTGGGAGATGGACGGGAACAAGCCGGTCATCGACGAAACGCGCACGCTGCGGGCGACGGCCTTGGGCAACGGCGAGTATCTGCTCGACATGCACTTTACCGTTACGCCGTCGCGCAAGGCGGTGAAGTTCATCAGCGACCGGGTTCATTATGCGTGGCCGTTCATCCGCATCAACAAGGATTTTTCCGTGGAAGGGGGCGGAACGCTGCTTTCCTCGACGGGCGGCAAGGGACAGAAGGAAACGCACGAGAAGCCCGCCTTGTGGATCGATTATTCGAATAAGGCCGGCGGCGAGACGGAAGGCTTGGCGATGTTCGCCTTCCCGCAAGACGGCCAGCCGCCGCTCTGGCTCACGCGCGACTACGGCACGTTCGGCCCGCGGCGCGTGAGCGCGCAGAGCGGCAAGCCGTTCACGCTCAAGCCGGGCGAATCGCTCGAACAGCGCGTGGGGGTGCTGGTCCACCGCGGCGACGCGGAGGGAGGGAAAGTCGCCGCGCGCCATGAAGATTACGTGAAAGGGAAGCTCTAGGCGGCTCTCCTTTCGGAAACGGCGCGTAGGTTGCGCGATCGCACGCGGGTGCGGAGCCATCCGATATAATAACGTGCGCGCAAGCGCGCACGCCGCGGTTCACTTTTCTTCCGCCACGGAACTTATTGATACTCAGGATATCGATGTCGCGTTATGCGAGCGTTTCACCCGATAATTCCGGCCTCCCGATGGTCGGCCTCACGACATTCATTTTTCGACCCGCAATTGCCGAGGTTTTTTGCATGAATCCGTACGCTTCGCTGTCCGACGATTTTTACGTGAACATGAATCTCAGCACGGAGATGGAGCTGCCGGCGAATCGGGAGACGGTGCTGCACTATTTCGAGCAGGTGCAAAAGACGTATCCCACGATGCGGAACTTCTATTCCCGCGAGCGGGGCGATTTCGTTCTCGAAGAAGACAAGGAGCGCGGCTGCTACCGCTGGTGTACGCTGGAGTCGCGGCGGGTGTGCTCCGGGCAGGTCAATCCGGAGAACATCGAAGACGCGATGAAGCAGCACAAATTGGTGCTCGAACTGGCCCCCTACGCCCTTTCGGTCAGCCCGATGGATTGCGAAGCGCTCGATCTCTTGTACGGCTTCGACTTCATTTACCGCGGCAACCACAACCAGCTCTTGTCCGAGGCGCTGGGCGTCGGCCCGGCCTTCGAGCGGCTCGTGGAGCTGCCGGGGGCGACGATCATCAACTACGAGCCGACGATCACCGTCGCGCTCGACGAGGAATGCCGGCTGCAATGCCGCTTGAGCGTCGAGGCGCGCACGAACGCCTATCAAATCCGCATGGGCGAGTATCCCGAAGAGCAGCTCAGCGTTTACGTTACCGCCCGGCAATACGGCAGCCTTTCGCCGGCGACGACCTTTGTGCAGACGCTCGACCGATTGTCGCAAATCTGCCAGGAGATGCTGGAAAACCACGTCATCGAGCAGATTTTGCAGCCGCTGCAGCGGACGATTTCGATGAAGTGAGGGAAAAAGTGGGCAGTAGGCAGTAGGCAGTACGCAGTGGGCGGTGGCCAGTGGGCAGTGAGCGAGAGCTACTCGTTTCCAGGTTCCGCCTGGGAACGCATTTCGGCGATACGGATTTTCCTTTCAAAAACCATCAATAGGACGTAAAGGCGATGGGACAAGCGAACATGCCCGAAGCGTTGCGAAAAGCCGCGGAGGAATTCGACCGGCACGAAGGGCGGAGCGACGGCGCGGCGGCGGTGTTATGGCTCGATGCGGGATTGACGGTCCTGCGAACCGCGCTCTATCTTCGCATGCACCAGGACGTGGAGCTTTTCGTCGGGCGGGACTCGATGCGGATGCCGGTTTCGGAACTGCGAACCCTGTTCCTGGCGAACCAGGCCGTCGAGCGCTATCAAATCGCGGAATCGGCCGCGGCCGCGAAGCATCAGGGCTACACGGCCGACGCGGCGTGGTATTTGGATTGGCTCGCGCGGATCCGCTTGGGCGATTACGATTGGCGGGGGGAGATCGTCGAGCGGACGAAAAGCGACTTTACGAAAACCGGCGAGGAGCGCCGCCAGGCATTCAGCGACGAAATGGCGCATATCTTGCACGAGGCGGCCTCCGCGCCCTTGGTGGTGTTTCGGCTGTTCCCGTTGGCGGTTCAAATCGTTACGGCCCGGGCGTTCGGCGATCGGAAA
>JADLEL010000029.1 GCA_020846145.1 Pirellulales bacterium
ATCGGGGCGGCCGTCTTGACTTATAACTTGCTGATTTTACAGAAAAGCCAAACAGCCGCAAAAATTCCCGCTGAACCTATGCGAATCCCCGAAGAATCGCCGTCATGAAAGGCGGACGATCTCTTAAGGGGCTGATGGAAAAACAAAAAGGTGGATTTAATTCGCCTCCCCAGGCGTAAACGCCTGGGCTAGTGAAAAGTTAACATAATGGACAATTTAATTCTAGCGCAGTATTTGATGAAGCAAACCCGGAACGACCAACCTTGCCTTTCGGGCCATACGAGGAATCTGCAAAATCTTCTCCATTGTGCCAATATCGGTGCGTGTCCACGAATTTTCCCAGATTTCCCGATTTCACCAGATTTCCATATTTCCAGATTTCAGATTTCAAAGATTTCAAATTTCATAATTATTTTCGGGATGGTTGTCTGCTAGCAAGGAAACCGTATATAATTTCCACGAGTTTTACCGCTTCGAGGATTGGGGTAGGGGCATTTTAATCTCACGGTCATTTGCACGTTTTTACCAAAGGTGTTATTTGTCTCGTTTTATATCCGTGAAAAAATATGATTATCCTCAGCCTTTCCAAGTGAAAACAATTGTCCATTCATCTGATTGAGCACTTGGCTTGATAATGGTGGCCCCGACTAATACATACTATAGAGGGGTTTGTATATTTTTTCAGGTTCGTGAGGCTTGTTGACGATAGCGACGTTTTTGGGGACAATGGGAAGATTGCGATGATTAGGAGTATTCTGGTGAAGTAATATGAGTACCACGACTTTTGAGAACGAAATGTCAACGGCCGCAGATTTGTCCGATGTTTATTCCGATTCCAGCCCTTCGATCAATTTGCGAATCGGGCCGAATCCGGATTCGCCCAACACCTTTTGCAATGATTGGCCAGCCTTTTACGATCCAGCAATTTCGCGAGGCCTAGCGACTCGGAGCCGAAGGCTTTCGCGCGGCAAAATTACCTCGAGAACGATCCTTTTCCTGAAAATCCTTTGGGCTTCCCCGTGGAGTTTTTGGGGGATGTCGATCGGGATCTTGGGACTTTTGACCGGCGGGGGACTGCGGCGGAGCGGGCGGATATTGGAGTTTTGGGGCGGCTTCCTCCCCATCTTCCTCAAGTATTTCCCTTTCATCGCCGGTTCTCCGGTCGCCACCTTCGGCCACGTCATTCTGGGACGCTGCCCGCGCCACCTCGACGCCTGCCGGCCGCATCAACTCATCCACGTGAAGCAATATGAGTGCTGGGGCCCGCTGTTCGTGCCGACCTATATAATGTGTTGGTTCGTGCTTTGGTGCGTAGGCAAACGACCGTATTACGACAATCCGTTCGAGCGGGAAGCCTTCGATAAGACCGGGTGGTAGGTAAATTCGTTATGTTCGACGCCACCGCGACAACCCTCTTTCCGTTGCCGCTGACGGCGTTCGAGAAGTACATGTTTCTGGATGATCGTCCCGATTATCCGATGGATTTCGCATTGCAACTCAGGCTCACCGGCGATATCGCTCGACCGGCCTTCGATTCATCTTTCGCCGAAGCCCTCGCGCGCCATCCGCTATTGTGCGCGTTGATTCGCCACACGCCGCGAAGGGGAATGGTCTGGAATCCTGCCCGGGAACGAAGGCCGGTTATCGATTGGGCACGAAACGGGACTCCACTCGACGGTTCGCACGACGGGCGAATCGATTTGCAACGCGAGGCCGGCCTCCGCTGTTGGGTCCGCCAGGGGGACGGTTCGGCCGAAGTAACGCTGCAATTCCATCATGCGTGCTGCGACGGAATAGGCTCTTTGCAGTTTCTCGCCGATTTACTGGCCGCCTACGGCATCAGGACCGCCTCGGAAGGGCAACGCCCGAACTTACCCGGCTGCAATCCCGCGGACCTGTTATGGCGTGGAGAACACGCCGATGCCGCGGCGCCCCCGCCGAAAGAGCTTAACCGCTCGCTTTTGACCGATCTCCGCGACATCGGCAGATTGCTGGGACGCCGACCGGCGATCCTTGGCCTTAGCGGCGCGGATGCGGAATGCAGTACCCCAACGATTCCCTTCCCGGGCATACTTCGGCACGAATTCGATTCCGCCGAGAGCGCTCGACTCCACGCGGCGGCAGCCGGGCAAGGAGTAACGGTCAACGATCTTTTGTTGCGGGACATGTTTCTGAGCCTGCAAACGTGGATTGCGGAACGGATGTCGGGATCGACCGGCCGCTGGATTCGGATCGCGGTTCCCGTCAGCCTCAGAACCGGCGACGGCGATTGCACTTCCGCCGCCAATCAGGTCAGTTACAACCTGCTGACGCGGAATCGGCATCGGTGCGACGAATCGGAAGAGTTTTTGCGCGGCATCAATCTTGAAAACCAGCCCTCCTTGCGTCGTCGGCGGGGCCTAATGTTCCTCCGCGGCATTCGCTGCTTATTGCGCATTCCCGGAGCAATACCGCTTTATTTGGGCGACCATCGTTGTCTGGCCACGGCGGTGCTGTCGAACTTGGGCGATATCAACCGGAGCATCGGAGCGGCGTTCTCCTGTCCCGCGGGCAAGATCGCCGCCGGGAACCTCGTGCTGGAATCGATCCTATGCGCTCCTCCGGTTCGCGCCAACACCCGCGCCGCGTTCCTGGTCCACAAGTACGCCGGGCGCTACAACGTCTGCGTCCGCTGCGATCCGCAAGTATTCGCGGAAATCGATGCCCGCCGCCTGCTCGCACGGTATATCGAGCAAATGAGACGGTCGATATAAATTGCCAAACCGCGTTTTTCTCTGGCCCAAACTATTCACAAAAGCGATTTGTAGAAGCGGCATCTTGCCGCTTTTGCCTAAAATGCGGCAGGATGCCGCATCTACGATGTTTACGAATAATCCCGGCTAGCTCCGGCGTGAGTACCGGCGAAAAGAAACCGAGTCCGCCTTTTCATGGCTTCACAGGACTTGCGAGATTCCGGGTACGGCCACGGGATATTTGCCTTGGGCGTCGGGCATGACCGGCGGATTCGATTGCCAGGTCATTTGCTCCAGGCCGGGGGCCAATTCCCGGTTCGAGGCCAGGGCTTCTTCCCAGGTAATCTGCTTGCCCGACTCGGCCGCCATCCGTCCGAGGATGCCCGTCATGGCGGCTTTGGCGCAACGCTCCGTCTCGTTGTAGGGCAAATCGCGCCGAATGGCGTCGAAGAGCAAATCGTGCTCGACCTGATAGGGATGGCAGGGCGGTCCTTTGTGCTCCCAGACCAAATTCTCGGATCGAGCCAGATGGCCCGAATAGAGGCGGGGACGGGAAACGCCTTCGCCGAGCACGGCCGAACCCTTCGAGCCGTGGATCGCGTCGCCGAAAAATCCCCAACAGCCCGACATGTGCCGCCCCTGGGCGAACAGCCGCGTACCGTCGGGAAAGGAGTATTCCACGGCATAATGGTCGAAGAGCTGGTCCGGCTCCTGCCGCTGCTGCCGCCCGCCGTGCCCTTGCGCCGTGACCGGCCAGGCGTCCTTGGCCCAGCAGCACACGTCCAAATTGTGGATCAGCCAGTCCAGGAGAAAACTGCCGTTGAGCCAGGTGAAATTCGAGTAATTGCGAATCTGGTGGGCGAGTTCGGACATCTCCGGCGATTTGGGCACGAAGCCGACGGGATCGTGCTCGCGGTAGGCCCAGCAGGTGATGACCTCGCCGATCGCGCCGCCGCGGATTTGCTCGATCGCCAATTCGAGCGGTTTGTAGTGTCGGCTCATCAATCCGCCGGCGATCTTCAGGTTTTTTTCCCGCGCCGCTTCGCCCGCCTTGAGCACGCGGCGGATTCCGGGCGCATCGACGGCGAACGATTTTTCCATGAACACGTGGCAATTTTTTTCGACGGCGTATTCGAGATGGATCGGCCGGAAGGCCGGCGGAGTGGCCAGCAGCACCACGCCGCTCGGCGCGACGGCGTCGATCGCTTTTCGGTAGGCGTCCATGCCGAGAAAACGGCGTTCCTGGGGAACATTTGCTTGCGCGGCGAACTCCGCCGCGAGGTTTTTGCAGCTCTCGTCGAGGCGGTTCTGAAAAACGTCGGCGACGGCGAAGAGCGTTTTTGGCCCCTGGGTGGAAAGCGCATTGGCCGCCGCGCCCGTGCCGCGTCCCCCGCAGCCCACCAAGGCGATTTTAATCGCATTATCCTCGCCGGCGTAACTTCGCGAGGCGATCACCCCGGCCAATGCGGTACCCAGCAGCGTGCCCCCGGAAGTTTTGAGAAATTCGCGGCGCGAGGAATGAAAGGTTTTCGTTGTTTCGTTCATTTTTTCACCTGGATTTGTGCACAGTGCAGCATCTTTCAACACCGCCAAATTTTTGGTATCCCGACAACAATACGGCGATAGTTCTTCCACGATCGGCCTCGAAATCGCATCCTCCTAATCAGCAAACGGCTACAACCAGCGCAAATTGTCGGCACAAGGGTAGATTTAATGCAATGCCAGTAGAACAACTGGGATGTCCGGACTCAAGTGTCCTTCGTATCAATTGTGCGGGAAATGCGGCTTATGACCGGTAAATAATGAAATACACCCCTTGAAGGTGTGGTTTTTTATTGGTAAATGCGAGACTTATTTGTTAATCTCGGTAAACTAAGTTGAATAGATAGGTTTTTGGAGAATAATTACATTATAACGTGTCGTAAAGCAACTTAGCAACACAACAAGAGAGACATCATGAACAGCAGTATCCGTAGGAAATTCAGTTCTTCGATCCCCCTTGGGATTCTATGTCTTGCCCTCGGAGCGTCGATATCCCCATCGGCCCGCGCCGAGATGATTTACTTCGACCGGATCACCGCGAACGCGCCGACGGACGTTGCGTCGCAACTGTGGGCCGTCGTGAGCAGCGTTGACGCCGCGCACGTTCAGTTCGAGTTTCACAATTCGGCGGCCGTCGCCTCCTCGATCACCGACATCTATTTCGACGACGGCGGCCCCAACGCACCGAGCCTTCTGGGCGGCCTCACGGCAATCGTGAACTCCACGACCCTCTTTCAAAGCGGCGCGAATCCGCCGAATTTGCCTTCGGGCAGCAACGTAACGCCCTCTTTTACGGGGGATTTTTCCGCCGAATCGGCAAATGCGCCGCCCACGCTCATCACTAACGGCGTCGATCACGCGACCGATTCCGTCGGCTTGCAGTTCAGCCTGCTTCCCTCGGTGACCTTCAGCGACGTCATCAACGCCTTAAACGCCAACACGCTGCGCGTCGGGCTGCACGTTCAGGGGATTCCCAATGCGGGCGGAACGACGAGCGATTCGTTCGTTTCGGTTCCCGAACCTTCCGCGATGGTGCTTATTGGTTTGGGCGGAATGGTATTGTCGGGCTATTGGGGACGCCGTCGCCGAGTATGAAAAGGCTACGGTTCGCACGGTTCGCCCCAGAGCGGCGCGCCGCCGCCGCGGATGGGGAAGCCGAGACGCTTGTCGGAAAGATAGTTGACGAGCGGCAGCTTTCTTTGCCAACGCACGAGGTTGCGGCAGAAGAGGTCGGTCATGGCGTCGATCCGCCAAGCGGCCTGCCCGCCCACGTGCGGCGTGATGATGACGTTGGGCATCTCCCAGAGTGGGCTAGCGGTGGGCAGCGGTTCCGGTTCGGTAACGTCCATGACCGCGCCGGCCAAATGCCCGCTGCGAAGCGCCGCGACCAGGTCGTCGTGGGCGACCAGCGGCCCGCGGGCCATGTTGGCCAGGAGCGAGCCTTTTTTCATCTTGGCGATCGCGGCCGCATCGATCATGTTCCGCGTCGTTGCATTCAGCGGCGCATGGAGCGAGAGGATATCGACCAGCGGCAGCAAGTCGGGGAGTCTTTCCGCCGGCCAGAGCGACTCGACGTGCGCGGGCTTATCGACGGGGAATAAATCGGTGGCCAGAATGCGGCATTCAAAGGCCGCCAGCAATTCCGCCAGCCGCCGGCCCACCCCGCCTAAGCCCACGATGCCGACTGTCGCGCGGATCAGATCGCGCGTGGGGCGGCGGATGAATTCTTTCTTCTGCTGGGCGCGGAAGAACGTCGGCAGACTGCGCGTCCAGGCGGTCAAAAGGGCAATCGAATGCTCGGCGACTTGATCGGAAAGTACGCCCGAAGCACTCGTAACGGTGATATCCGATTCGATAACCGACGGCACCAGACAGTGGTCCATGCCGGCCGCCGACGATTGAATCCAACGCAGCCGCCCTTGCCGCACCACGCTGTCCCAATCGACCGGCACCTTGGCGTGTCCGCAAAAAATATCGGCGTGAAAAAGCTCCTCGGCCACGCGATCCTGCCCGGCGTCGATCACCTCCGCCTCGGGCATGGCGGCGGAGATATGCTCGATATGTTTCTGTTCGACGGGGTAACAGAGGACGATGCGCATGGATGGGGGGAATCGCAAATTGGTGATTTCAAATTTCAAATTGAACGAATGGAGATTTTGCCTGATCGCAAAACGACGCTTGAGTTCCCCGCCCCTCGCTCCTACAAAGCGATCCGCCTACCTTCCTGGTGCGCGCGGCGGGCTTGCTGGACGATTTGCAGGGCGAGGCAGGCGTCTTCGAGTTCGCTCTTGCGGCGAACGAGGCTGGTAACGGTGCGATGAAAGTGGGCCAGCAATTGCTCGCCGATGGGGCGCTCGCTGTCGAGCGATTCCTGATGCCGGCCCGCTTCGTCGAACCAGACCAAAGTCGCCGGCAGGTCGATGAACGCCACGCCGTTCATGCAGGAGACTTGCATCATGGCCAGCGGCCGATAGGAGACGGCTTCCTGCCATGCGGCGGGAATGTAGCGTCCGCAACTGATCTGGGCGACCGCGCCGGTGCCGGGGTGTTCGGGTTCGGAAAAATCGAGGCTCATCATCTGGTAATCGTCGCCCGCGGCGTCGCAGCCGGTGCGGTGCATCATGCCGGTAACCAGCCGCGGCGGCCGATCGACCACGTAGCAGCACCAATCGACCAGCTCCACCAGGTGCCGTGCGGAAAAGTGGTTGGGCGGCCGCACCGGCAGCGTATGATTCGACGTTTCGGCGGCCGAACGCTGATGGCAGAAGACCAGCCGCGGCGTGCCGAGGCGGGTGGCGATGAGTTCTTTCAAGCGGATCGTGGCCGGCGCGTGGCGGCGGGGGAATTCGGCCATGAAGGCGATGCCCGACTCCTCGATCCGCAGCTTGACCTGTTGGGTTTCCTCGAATTCCAGGTCGAGTCCGACGGCGCAATAGACGGCCTTGGCGGAATCGCAGGCGGCGAGGATCGGGAGTGCGCCGTACCACTGCGGGGAGAGAATGAGCACGGCGTCGATATCCTCCCGCGCGGCCAGCGTGCGGTAGCCATCGACTGCGTCGGCGTCGAATTCGGCGGCGGCCTGCTCGGCGCGATGCGAGACCTGATCGCAGACCGCGCGGACCTCGAAGCGATCGGACATCGTTCGCAGCGCCGGGGCGTGCCTCGTTTGCCAGACTTCGCCCAATCCGACGAGGCCGATGCGGAGTTTCATGGAACTTATTACAGGATTAAATGCGTAAACTCGAACCTGCGCGAACGCCACTACCGATTATATCGTCCACCCCCGCCGGTTCTCAATGCCCGGAATGCCGAAGTTCCTATCCACGGGGCATTTGCGGCAAGGTTTCGATGCGAAAAAGCTGCGAAATCCCTTGAAAATACCGTTCTCTTGACCAGTTATCTTTCATTGCCGTGGGGGTAGATTATTTATCCAAATTATTTTATTTGCGAAATCGTCAATGTCCCCCTTGCCGTAAGATGCTGCCCGATTAGACTGAAACCACTTCAAGTGGGAAATTCGCCGGCGTCCCGCCCCAGCCCCAACGCCGGCACTTGCCCAGCAAAAGCCTACTGCAATTCCCACTTTTCCCGCCTCATGGACTTGCGAGCTTGCCCCCGCGCCTCGAATCCACGGCCGCGGTGCAATTTCGGAAGCGGAACGAGGCGCATTTTGCCGGAAGCACTCAAGCGGTGCTTCGCACAAAATGCCTCGATTCCTCGAGCCTCGCAGGTTGCACAACCAAAGGAGTATTCAGGATGTCGTTGATTCTCTGCGCCGCATTGATGCAATCCGCATTCCTGGCCGCCGAACCGGCTGCCGCCGCCCCTCAGGAAGTTGCCGCCGCGAAAACCGGCGTTCTCCCCGCGACGGAATCCGCGAAAAAAACGGAGGCCGAAGCCGAGGAAACCTACGCCAAAGCGCATCGCGTTACGGTAAAAACCGGCAAGCCCCTGGTCGTGATGGTCGGCGCCGATTGGTGCGGCCCGTGCCAAACCATGCGGCGCGCGATTCTGCCGCGGGTTCGCGAGCACGGACTGTTTCGCAAAATCACCTTCGCGCACGTGAACGTCGATCGCGATAAGGAACTCGCCAATCAGCTTACCGGCGGCGGCGCCGCCGTGCCGCAATTGGTCATGTTCCGCAAGACGAAAAACGGCTGGGCGCGGCGGAAAATGATCGGCGGCCAGAGCGTGGAAGCGGTCGAGAAATTCATCAACGAAGGTTTGGCGATGGACGCCGACGAGCGCCGCGCCGAGGCGGCCGATCCCCACGCCAACTCCGACATCGATCCGGCGCGCGACGAGAATCGACGCGGGTGAATCTACCGGGAATAAGCAACCGGCATTCCCGAACGAGCTAAAAACCACTCTCGAAAAATCCTTGGAATCATTTTCCGGCCCATTCCGCCCTCACCCCGCTCATTGCCCGATCAAACTACGTTCGGCGCCGGAGAGGGGAGTATCGGGATATACTGTATTCGGTTGAGATCGACACAATTCGACATATTGGACAGCGAGCCGGGGGATTTATCCCCTCGGCTGGAATCGTCGAACAATATCGCACTTCTAGTCGAGGGGATAAACCCCCCGGCTCGCTTGAAATCGGACAATCTCAACCGAACGCAGTATAGGTTCTCCATTGACGGGGTATCAGGGATGGCTTGCCCCTCCGTGTTTCTCGCACTCAAGGCGAACCAGAAATGGCATCCAATACGGGGGATGGCGGGACCAATTATTACTCTGGAGGAGAATCTTGTCGCATTTTGCCCTTTTGCATCATCTTCCCAGCGAATCCGGCATTCATTCTTGGTCATAGTGCTGGGTAACAGCATCATTCTAATCGTTCGGGGGGATATTATTGACAAGGTAACGCAAATAAAGATAATATATCAAGTCATATAGGATTTCGTTCGGTAGGAAAGTAATCGTAAGATCGACATCGAGTAAAGATGGGAACCTCGCATGAGCCGCATTCGAATCGTTTGGTCGAGGATCGTTTTGGGTATTGTTTGCATGGCTGTATTCTCGCCGATTTCTCCCGGTCAGATACTGATGAGCGATCGGATCAGCAATCGGATTTTGGAATACAATCTCGACGGGAGTTTTCGCCGCACCGTGGTGGGGCCGAGTTCGACGCTGCCCGACGGCCCTTCGGGCATGGCCTTCGGCAACGGGAACGACCTGTTCGTAACGAGCATCAACGACGGCAGCGTGCTAAAATACGATTGGAAGACGGGAACGGCGGCGGCGGCGCCTTTTGCCGCGGGTCTTTACGGACCCAGCGGCGTACTGTTCGACAAGGCCACGAACAGCCTTTACGTGAGCGAGTTCGGGAATTTCGACGGGCACACGATCGTCCGTTTCGACGCCGGGAGCGGCGTGGAGACCGGCCGATTCGATGCGGGCACGGGCGGCGGATATTCCGACATGGCCCTCGGCCCGGACGGAATGCTCTACGTCAGCAATTTTTATTATGGACAGGTTTTGAAATTCGATCCCGCCAACACCGCCACGCCGCCCGTCGCGTTCGCCGGCGATGCGGCGCTGCAGGGGAGCAATGGGCTGCTGTTCGATGCGAGCGGCAAGCTCGACGTGGTCGGACTAATGTCGCAAAACGTGTTTCAATTCAACGCGAATGGAACATCGGTCGGCGAACTTGTTCCGGCGGCATCGCAAATGTTGTACTTCCCCTCCGATATCGCGCTCGATCCCGAGGGAAATCTGTTGGTTTCCTGCTTGGGCAACAACAGCAATCCGCAGATACCTTACGCGCCCGGTTACATCGGCAAATTCAACGCCGCGACCGGCGCGGCGATCGAACCGATGTTCATTATCGAGATCCCGTTGACAAGCTGGATTCAACCGACGGCCATGTTGATCGAACCCTATGCGGTATGGTCGGGCGGTGCGCCGACGAACGCTTGGACTTCCGCCGGCAACTGGGGCGGCACGGCTCCGGTCGATCCGGCCGCGGTCCGCTTCGGCAATACCGGCGGCGGCGGAAATGCCGCTCCGCTCAACGACTTTCCCGCCGGAACCCAATTCAACGGCATCACTTTCAGCGGCGGCAACACGACGTACGCGCTCGCGGGCAACGCCATCAAGCTGGGCGGTCCGGTCGTCAATCAAAGCGAAAACGATCAGGCGATCGGCCTCGATTTGGAGTTGGTCCTCGGCGGCGGCTCGTTCGATACGGGCGCGCACAAAATTACCATCGGCGGCGACATTAGCGGTAATTCCCCCCTGACGAAAAAAGGCGCGGGAGATTTGCTCCTGCAAGGCGATTTGAGTTACACCGGCGCGACGACCGTGCTGGCCGGAAAGATGACCGTATCCGGTTTTCTGAGCCATTCGCCCAGCGTCTCGGTCAAAGGCGATGCGCAATTTAACGCGGCCGGAATTATTGCCGAAGCACTGACGATCGGCGGGACATCGAGCGCGCAGGCCGTGCCCGAACCGAGCGCGATCGCGCTGGCGCTGTGGGGAGGTTTAAGCCTGCTTGCGTTCTCGTTGCGGAGGCGCATGAGGTGAAAGATATTCCTCCCGCAGGACCGAGATTCTCTCATGTTGATCCCGCGATCGGCCGGGAGTGCGAGACATTTTTATCCTCCTGGAGAATTCCATCCCGCCGGCCTGCCTTTACCCTCGTCGAATTGTTGGTGGTAATCGCCGTCGTCGGCGTTTTGGCGGCGATGATGCTGCCGGCGATCCAAGCGGCGCGGGAATCGGCGCGGCGGATGACGTGCCGCAACAACCTCAAGCAATTGGGGACGGCGCTGCACCATTTCGAGAGCGCGAAGCAGCTTTTTCCGGCGGGGTCCGAATCGCATCCGTATCCGGCGGCGCCTTCGACGCCGCATTGCTTTTACCGCTGGTCGGCGCTGGCGCATTTGATGCCGTATATGGAGCAGTCGGCGGCTTTGCGTCAACTCGATTTGTCGCAGCCGCTCTACGGCGCGAACCTGCAGGTTACGCCGGCGAATCGCCAGGGCGTGGCCCAGTCCATCGGACTGTTCCTCTGTCCTTCCGACCGGCAGAAACCGGTGGCCGCGGGTTTCGGGCCGACGAACTACGCCGCCTGCACCGGTTCGGGAGCGGGCGGCGGAACGCCTTTCGATTGCGACGGCATCTTTTATATAAACTCGGAGACGAAGGCGGCGAAAATCACCGACGGGCTGAGCCATACCGTAGCCATGAGCGAAAGCCTGCTGGGCGACGGCCCCGCGCCGCTGTTCGATGCCTCCGCCGTCGATCGCCGGACGACGTACGCCTTCGCCAACGCCGTGCCCTTGACCGAATCGGCTTGCCGGGGGGCGTCGATGTGGAACGTCAGCGACCTGCGCGGCTTTTCCTGGGCGAACGGCGAGTATCGCTGCGCGCTGTTCAACAATTATTGGACGCCGAATTCGGAGTGCGTCGATTGCCTTTCGGCGGTGGTCATCGGCAGCTTGAGCGTGCGTTATTCGGCATACGGGTGGCGAGCCGCCCGCAGCAGACATCCCGGCGGCGTCAATGCGCTCCTGGCCGACGGCTCACTGCAATTTATGACCGACGATGTCGATCGCGCGGCCTGGCAGGCCCTCTCGACGCGCGCGGGAAAAGAACCGGTTTCGCCGTCGTTCTGACAGATTATTCTGTGAAAAACGCGCGATGAACCTTGACCGGGCCGGGGTACGCGGTACAATCGTCGAATGTTTTTTTCTCGTTTAGCCCGGAGCCAACGGCGACGGCGTTAGGGAAGGGAGTTTGCCCACGATCCTCCGTCGCCGTTGGCTCCGGGCTAAACGATTATTTGCGGGGATAGGTACTCGATTATATTCGAAAGGATTCTTCGTGCAGCGGAATTTATCGAAACTACGGCGGAGCGATGACGAGGCCGTCAAGGATGCCGGTCTGGTGTTGGATTACGACGAGATTGCGCGGAAAGGCTCCATGTCGCGCGAGGAAATTTCGATCTCGAAATGGTACGGCATCTATCACTCGCGGCAGGCGGGCAACCACATGGGCCGGGTGGTAATTCCCGGCGGGCAGATCACTTCGGCGCAGGCGCGGGAGTTGGCGCGGCTCTCGAAAAAATACGCGCCCGGCCGCATTTCCGTCACCACGCGGCAGAGTATGCAATTGCACTGCCTGAAGCTCAAGGAATTGGCCTCGTTTCTGCGGGAGATCAAGGCGGCGGGCCTGACCACGTTTCACGGTTGCGGCGACGTTACCCGCAACGTGGCGGCATGCCCTTGGGCCGAAATCTGCCCGCACCGCCGCATCGACGTGCTGCCTTACGCCAAGGCGGTGGCCGGACATCTGGCGTCGCGCCGCGATTTGGACAACCTGCCGCGCAAATTCAAAATCAATTTATCGGGTTGCCCCGGCGATTGCGGCCAGCCGCACATCAACGACGTGGGCGCGACGGCCATCGTCCGCAAACGGTCCGATGGCCGCGAGGAAACCGGCTTCCGCGTGGCGATCGGCGGCGGCATGGGCTGGAAGCCGTTCGTCGCCCAACCGCTTTACGGCTTCGTGCCGGCGGAGAAGCTCGTCGATGTGTGCCGTGCGGTGGGTTATCTCTTCCGCGATCACGGCGATCGCTACGTCCGCATGTACGCCCGATTGAAGTTCGCCGTGCATCGGCTGGGCATCGAGCGCTGCCGCGAACTGGTGAACGAGTATCTCGACGAGGACGGCGTCGATCGCTCGCGCTTCGAGCGTGCGGCCGTCGCGGA
Organism: Pirellulales bacterium; assembly: GCA_020846145.1. Lineage (GTDB taxonomy): Bacteria > Planctomycetota > Planctomycetia > Pirellulales > Thermoguttaceae > JADLEL01. Next base: position 12,995 of record JADLEL010000029.1, read on the forward strand.
TTGCGGTCCGGCGGTGCCCGAGCGGCCTTTGCGCAATCCCAAACCGGCGGGCGACGACGGCTTGGCGATCCAGCAAATTAAAATCCCCAAGGGGGAACTCATCGGCGAGCATCTCGAGCGCATCGCCGAACTGGCGGAAATGTACGGCGACAAGCACGTTTACAGCACCAATCGGCAGAACCTCGAACTCCACGGCGTCGATCCGCGGCGGCTGCCCGAGTTGAAGCGCGAGATCGAATCGCTCGGTTTCGAGACCGAGGATTTCTTCGGCTTAAGCGACGTGGTTACGTGCGTGGGCACGACCTACTGCCCGCTGGCGGTGAGCGCCACGCATGCGCTTTTCGACAAGCTGCAAACGCTCGTGCGCGACGAAAAGTACGCCGCGATTCGCGATAAGGTCCTCGTGAACATCACCGGCTGCCCGAATTCGTGCTCGCCGTACCGGATCGCCGACATCGGCTTCCGCGGGCTGCGAATCCGCGAGATGGAAGGCTCGCGGGAAGGCTATCAAATGACGGTCGGCGGCACGCAGACGAATTTCGGGCAAGTCGTCGGCGAGTTCAAGGAGGACGATTGCGCGCGCGCGACGGCCGCGATTCTCGACGCCTTCTTGAAACTCCGTCAAGACGGCGAGACGCTGGCCGAAAACGTGGCCCGGCTGGGCGTGGAGCCGTACGTCCAAGCGGCCCGAGCGCTGGGCATCGAATATGAAAAGGCGGTCAATCCGCTGGAGTTGACGGTCGTAACCGGCCGTGCCGACAAGCCGCTCGATTTCCGCACCATCGAGCGCGACGTGCCCTGCCGCACGGCCTGCCCGGCGCGGACGAACATCCCCGAGTACATCCGCCACATCGCCCACGGGCGGATGGACGAAGCGGCGCTGGTCAACCAGGAGGACAACGTCTTGTCGGGGATCTTGGGGCGGATTTGCACCCGGCCTTGCGAAACGCGCTGCCGCTACCAGTGGACGAGCATCAAGGGGCCGGTGCGGATTTGCCACCTCAAGCGTTGTTCGACCGACGGCAAAAAGGGGCCCTTCGGCCCGTTGCCCGCGTATTTCGGCCCGTCGGGCAAGAAGACGGCGATCATCGGCGGCGGACCGGCCGGCCTGGCCGCCGCCCGCGAGTTGCGGCGCTACGGCCATGAGGTTACGATCTTCGAGCGCGAGGCGTACTTGGGCGGGCAGATACGCATCGGCATCCCCGAATTCCGGCTGCCGCGCGAGATCATCGAAGGGGATATCAATGCGATTCTCGCCCAGGGCGTCGAGGTGCGGTTGAACCGCTCGATCCGCAAGGAAGAAATCCTCGAACTGACGAAGCAATACGACGCCGTGCTCTTGGCCGCCGGCGCGAACAAGCCGCGAACGCTGAGGCTGGATGGATTGCCCGATGGCGCGGCCATCGAAGGGCTGCATTTCATGCAGCGCTTCAACGACGGGCGGCCGGATGCGATCGCGGGCGACGTGCTCATCGTCGGCGGCGGTTTCACGGCCGTCGATTGCGCGCGGACCTCCAGGCGGTTGCTGCAAGCCAAATCAAACGGCGCCTTATCTCGCGCGGGCGCCACTGCCGGCTTGTCCAGCAGTGATGCCCGCACTGCCGGACAAGCCGACAACGGCACCGGGGATCGAAAATCGAACGTTACGATCATGTACCGCCGCGGCGAGGCGCAGATGGCGGCCACGCACGAGGAACTGCAAGCGATGCGCGAGGAGCACATCCGCATCGAGACGCTGGTCGCGCCCGTCGCGGCGAAATGCGAGAACGGCAAGCTCAAGGCGGTCGTTTTTCAGCGGAATATCCTGGGCAAAACGCTCGACGGCGGCAAACCGGCGTTTCTGCCCGTCCCGGGCAGCGAGTTCGAGATGCCTTGCGACACGCTGATCTTCGCCATCGGCCAGGAGCGGGAGACGGAAATGCTGCCGCCGGATATTCATCTCGGAGAGGATCACGAAACGAACGTCCCCGGCCTGTTCGTGGGCGGCGATTTCCTGGGCGCGAACTCGGCCGACGTGATCAACGCCGTCGCCGACGGCAAAATCGCCGCCGAGAAAATCGACGCCTTCCTGATGGGCTCCCCGCGGCGAAAAAAGTATCTCGACGTGAAGCCGGCCGAGATCACCGGGCGGCTCCGCGACCACGACCTGGTCGATACGCCCGAAATGCCCATGCTGCCGCTCGCGCATCGCGGCCTCAAGGACGAAGTGGAACTCGGTTTCGACGCCGCGGCGGCCGACCTTCACGCCTGGCGGTGTTACCTGTGCAACTACAAGTTCGAAATCGACCAGGACAAGTGCATCCATTGCGACTGGTGCATCAAGGTCTCGCCGCGCAACTGCATCTTGCGGCTGGGCAAATTGCTGCGCGACCGGGACGGCGCGCCGCGCTCCTGGACCGAAGTGCCCGCCGATCAACCGGACGCCGCCACCTATATCTGGATCGACAGCGACCAGTGCATCCGCTGCGGGAATTGCATCAACATTTGCCCCGTCGATGCGATTTCGGTGCGAAAGAGCGACGTGGAATGCGAGAACAAAGTCGAAGGGTGAATGCCTCCGCCATTTTTCCGTTGACGGCCGATCCCCCCTTTTCATATTCCTGCAATTCCTTATCTTTAGGGTTGGCGAATCGAAAAATGTCGCCATCGATTCCTTCCCGGCTACTGGTTTTTCGGCCAAAGGCCGAGCCGTTCTCCCAGCCCAGGGCAACGCCCTGGGGAACGGGGAAACGAAAAAATTTCTCGGCCCAACGGGCCAACCGTTCCAGAAGAATTGTTGGCCCGTTGGGCCGAGCCGATGCCTACCGCTCTCGCTCCCCAGGGCGTTGCCCTGGGCTGGGAGAACGGCTGCCCCTTTGGGGCAAATTCGACTGTTATTGATTTTGCGATCTTTACCAATACAATACCTGCCTGCGGTAGAAGTCAATTTTCACATTCATCCACTTATTCCGAACACACCATGCTCGATCCATTCCTGAAAAAAGCCGAAGCGTTGCTCCTCGAATTGCTGGCGATTCCCGGCGGGAGTTGCCAAGAAGGGGAGGTGATGAAATATCTCACGGCGAAACTGCTGGCGGCGGGCGCGTCGCCCGATTGGCTCTGCTTCGACGACGCCCAAAAGCGCAGTCCCAAAGGCGGCGACGCGGGCAATCTGGTCTTGAAAATCCCCGGCACGGATTCCGGGCCGCGGCGGATGCTGATGGCGCATACCGATACCGTGCCGCTGTGCGCCGGCGCGCGGCCCGTTCGCCGGGGGCAATATCTCGTGCCCGCCGACAAAAACACCGGGCTGGGCGCCGACGACCGCGCCGGATCGACGGTGGTCCTGGCGGCGGCGCTGGAAATCCTCGAACGCGGCCTGCCCCATCCGCCGCTCACGTTCTTCTGGACCGTGCAGGAGGAAATCGGCCTCTACGGCGCGCGCTACGCGAAAACGAGCCTGCTTGGCAAGCCCCGGCTGGCGTTCAACTTCGACGGCGGCGCGGCCGAAAAGGTTACGCTCGGCGCGACCGGCGGATATCGCATGGAGATTCAAGTCCGCGGCATCGCCGCCCACGCCGGCGCGGCGCCGGAGCAAGGCGCGAGCGCGGTGGCGATCGCCGCGCTGGCGATCGCCGAATTGCACCGCGAAGGGTGGCACGGCAAGATCGAAAAGAACGGCCGGACGGGCACCAGCAACGTGGGCGCGATTCACGGCGGCGAGGCAACGAACGTCGTTACGCCGCTGGTCGAAATCCGCGCCGAAGCCCGCAGCCACGATCCCGTCTTCCGCGGCCGCATCATCCGCGCGATCGAAACGGCGTTTCGGAAGGCCGCGAAAAAAGTGCGGAACGCCAAACGCCGGACCGGTGAAGTGCTCATCGAGGGCCGCTTGGATTACGAGGCGTTTCGCTTGGACGCGGAAGAACCGTGCGTGCGCGCGGTCGAAGATGCGATGCGCGGCCTGGGGCTTGCTCCCCAGCGGGCAATCTCCAACGGCGGACTGGACGCCAACTGGCTTTTCGCCCGGGGCATTCCCACGGTCAGCCTCGGCTGCGGGCAGGAAAACCCCCACACGCCGGCCGAACGGCTCTGCTTGCCGGAGTTCCACAAAGCCTGCCGCATCGCCTTGAGTTTGGCGACGGGGAAATAATTCTCGTCGTCGGGAGCGGCCGGAAGTTGCCGCCGTTTGGGCGCCACTGGCACCTGCGTATCGCGATGGAGGATGGAAAACGGAATAAGCCCAATTGTCCGCACGAAAATGGACTTATCCCATTTACTACCAAAAAACAAGCCACAATACGTTTCTATAGGAAAACTGCGCGGGATGCGGTATCGCGCGGCGGAGGCTGCAATCAAACTTTTTCTCCTAACATTTTTCCATGACGAATTACGAACGGCTTTGCCGAACGCTCCAAGGCGAAAGCGTGGACCGCTTAATGACGTGGGATTATATCGATAACGAGGCGATTCTCGCCCGTTGCGGCGGCTACGACCCATCCAAGCAGTACACGTTCGAGGAACTGTTCGCCGTCAACTCGCGGGCGATCAAGAGCATCGGTTTGGACATGACTCGCGGCATCTACAATCCGGCGCTGCCGTGGTTGAATGTCAAAGTGGCGAATTGGGCGCGATTCTTGGGAGTCGATCCCCGCGGTTGGCAGGTTTCGCAGTCCGGCGGCACCGGTTGGATATCCAAGCGGCCGTTTTCCGATCTCCGCGGCCTGGAAAAACATTTGCCCCGCCCCCCGATTTACGAGGAAGTTTCCGATTGGTTCAAGCCGCTGATCTCGCAAGTCAAAGAAATGGCCGACAAGCACGACATTGCTTGGGTGCAAGGCGTCGAAGGACCGCTGTCCGATAGCTACATCTTCACCGACATGGAACTCTTCCTGACGGCCGCGACCGATGCGCCGGAACTGATCCGGCACATCATCGAATGCATGACGCAGTTCTCGACCTGCATCGCGCGGATCTACACCGAGTGCGCCACGTCGCCCTTGTTCTTCATGGGCGAGGACATCTGCCACCGCACCGGCCCGATCGTCAGCCCCGTTTGGCTGCGGGCGAATGCGTTGCCGCAGTGGCGGCGGATCATGGCGCCGATTCGCGCCCGCGGATTCAAATTCATCTTTCACACCGACGGGCGCTACGGACCGGCCTTGCCGCTGATCTTGGGCGAACTCGACGCCGACGGTTTGCATCCGATCGAGCGCAACGGCTGCAACGACATCTTCGAAATCCGCGAAAAATATCCGCATAAATTCCTCTTTGGCAACGTCTGCTGCTCGGTGACGCTACCGCAAGGGAACCCCTTTGACGTGGAAGACGAGACGCTGGAACTCATCGAACGGCTGGGACCGCGGGCGCGGTGTTTCATCGGTTCTTCGAGCGAAGTGCACAACCTCGTGCCGCTCGAAAACGCCGCAACCATGTACCGCACCGTCCACGAATACGGCACTTACCCTTTGAACGTGGACCGGATCCAAAAGCGCCGTCGGGCGATCGGCGGGAAAAAAACGGTCGGGTTGTAAAACCGCCTTGCGGAAAACCGAGACTTACGGTTCCGGATTTCATCGTTGTCGTCGGATTCCGCCGCCCTCTCTTTTAGAAAGGTTGATGCATGCGATCCTTTTTCGATCGGAATCCAACGGCACGAGGCAATAGCGCGGACGGCTCGGAGCGGTTCAACATGCCGTTTATTTGGGGCATTTCCCTCGTCGCCGCCATGGGCGGGCTGCTGTTCGGATACGATTTCGTCGTCATCGGCGGCGCGAAACCTTTTTACGAGAAGTTTTTCCTCATCACTTCCGAAAATCTCAGCGGCTGGGCCAATAGCTGCGCATTGATCGGCTGTTTGATCGGCGCGATCGTCTCGGGCGGATTGAGCGACCGTTATGGACGCAAACGGCTCTTGCTCCTCTCCGGGTTCCTCTTCACGACTTCCTCGATCGGGACCGGAGCAGCGGATGTCTTTTCGACATTCGTCATTTGGCGGATCCTCGGGGGCGTGGCCATCGGCTTGGCGTCGAACCTCTCGCCGATGTATATCGCCGAAGTCGCGCCCGCCGGAATCCGCGGCAAATTGGTGGCGGTCAATCAGCTTACCATCGTGATCGGCGCGGTATTGTCACAAGTCGTCAATTGGCAGGTTGCGGAGATCGTGCCGCATCGATCGGCGAGCAGCGTTGGGGTGGCCGGAAAAATCGAGGTCCTGAAATCCATCGCCCAGGATTTCGCGACGAAAGGCGCCGCTCCGGAAGCCCGCGAAATGATCGCCGCGGACATCGAGGATTTCGAAACGCGGTCCCGGGACTTGCAACGCCGTTATCCCCGACTCGACTTGTCCGATCGGGGGGCCGTTGCGGAGTCGGAGCGGGACGCGGATTTCAAAAATGCCGTAAATGAATTGAACGATCTATCCAAGCAGGCGGAGTGGTGGGAAATATACGCTTCGTGGAACGGCAAAACCGGTTGGCGGTGGATGTTCGGTTTGACGGCCGTCCCGTCGCTCGTTTTTTTTCTGTTGATGTTTTTCGTGCCGGAAAGCCCGCGCTGGCTGGCAAAAAACGGCAAGTCCGCGATGGCGCAAGGCATCCTCGGCCGGATCGGCGGGGCGGCTTACGCCGAGCGGGCGATCGGCGAGATCGAAGCGACTTTGGTCGATGAAGTCGAGAAGGTCGATTTCCGCGAATTGCTGGAGCCGAAAATGCGGAAGGTGCTGTTGCTCGGCGTCGCGCTCGCCATTTTTCAACAATGGTGCGGCGTCAATACGCTCATCAATTATGCCGATACCGTGTTCACTTCCGCGGGCTACGGCATCAGCGAACTGATGTTCAACATCGTCGTAACCGGCGCCGTCAATCTGTTGTTCACCTTCATCGCGATTTTTACCATCGATCGCTTCGGACGGCGGATTCTGATGCTGCTGGGAGCGGCCGGCTTATCGTTAATCTACTTCGCGATCGGCGTCTGTTTCCACTATCATAGCCACGGGTTCCACCTCTTCGCGCTCATCGTCTCGGTCATGGCTTGTTTTGCGTTTTCCCTGGGGCCGACCGTTTGGGTCGTCATTTCCGAAATTTACCCGAACCGCATTCGCGGGGCGGCGGTTTCGGTTTCGGTATTCGCGCTCTGGTTCGGGTGTTTCACCCTGGTTTATGCCTTCCCGCAACTGATCAAGTTTTTAAGCGTGGCCGGCACCTTTTGGATTTACTCCGCCGTTTGTCTGGCGGGCTTCCTTTTCATTTGGCGCAAGCTACCGGAAACCAAAGGAAAAACGCTCGAAGAAATCGAAAAGGAACTCGTCGATTGATTTCCGCGCCGCGGGGTTCAAAAATCACTCAAGCAACCATAATCGGTTTGTGTCCCCGGATTTATCAATAATGGATTTGTATGCCCGGATTTGGATTTTAAGTGGTGATTTAGGCTTCCTGAATCGAATGCAATTCAATAATGGTCCCGCTTGTTTACCATCCGACGTACAATATCACGGCGTTCGGTTTCGAGCGGCTGCACCCTTTTGACGGTCGGAAGTACAAGCGAATCCACGCTGCCTTGATTGCTCGTGGACTGCGGCGGGCTGGGGACTTCATACGGCCCCGAGCGGCAACACGCACCGACCTCTTGCGATTGCATACGCCCGGCTACCTTCAATCGCTCCGTCAATCCATAGTTCTCGCCCGCATCTTGGAAGTGCCGCAGGTGCGGCGATTCCCCGCCTGGGCGATCAACTGGCGAATACTTCGACCGATGCGATACGCGACGGGTGGCACGATCCTGGCCTGCCGCCTCGCACTGGAGCATGGAGTCGCCGTCAATCTGAGCGGCGGATATCACCACGCTTCAGCGGACCGGGGCGGCGGCTTCTGTGTATATGCCGACGTACCGCTTGCGGTGAAGACACTCCGCGACGAAGGCAAGATCGGCGCCGTTCTCGTCGTCGATTTGGATGCCCATCAGGGCAACGGAACCGCCGCCGCTTTTCGGAATTGGCCTTGGGCCAAGATGCTCGATCTTTATGAAGAGGATATTTACCCGGTTCCAAAGGAACCGGTGGACTTTCCGCTGGCCGTCGGTCCCGGCCTGACGGGTAGCGACTATATCGGGATGGTCGTGGACGCTCTCATCGATGCACTCGACGCCGTTCGCCCTGACCTTGTGGTCTATAACGCCGGATCGGATCCCTTCATCGACGATCCCTTGGCTTCGTTCCGACTGACAAGAAGCGACCTGGCCGAGCGCGATTTGCTCGTTGTGAGTTTGGTGCGGGAACGGTCGATTCCGGTGGCAATGGTGCTATCGGGCGGCTATTCCGGCGAATCGTGGCGAATCCACACCGATGCCATAGAAGATATTCTTGTCCGTTTCGACAAAGCTTCTTGACTATTTCCGACCTTCTGATTCCGTTCGCTGGGTGCCACTGGCATCTTGCCAGTGCCGGGCGGGGAATGCCGACTTATCCTCCTTTGATGTTTGTGAAGAAGTCGGGCGGAAGACCGTGGATGATCGGCAACATCGGTTCGACTATCGGCGGTTCAGTGACATAATACTGAATGCTCGACCAAAACCAGTCCTTGGCGTCCTTGCATAATCCCCGTCGAACCGGATTGTTATGCAGATAATCGATCGAACTTAACACTGTCTTTTCTTTCTGCAAATTCCGATCGTAGCCCGGACCCTCTTGCCAGAATCGGAAGGCCGTCTTTCCCGGCCGTTCGAGCACCGTCAGCCGTTCGAGAAGCCGGCTATTGGCCTTGGTCAAATCGTCTTTGATTCTGGCCGAACAAGGCCGCTTCACCGCCGCCAAAAATGCTCCGATATCCGGTTCGGGCAGTTCCGGCAAGACGAGCAAATGAACATGTTCGGGCATGAACACGAAAGCCGCCAATCGAAACCGGTTCGACCGGCAAGCAGCCTCAATGCTCTCGGCCAGATAACCCCGCCACGTGTTGTTCGTCAAAAGAGGCTTTCGCTGGTAGCATGAGAAGGTCAACTCATGCACGTCGCCCGGCTCGTGATAATGCTTCACCGTTTTCCGATGTCCTGCCATGCCGGGCAATATACTCGCCGATTGCCGTTGAAGCAAGGGTTGCCAGGGAATTCGAGCCTCTTTCGATATCCCACCCCCACCCCTGCACTGGCAAAATGCCAGTGGCACCCGAAGAGGTCGTTCCAAAATGGAAAGCATTGAGGGAGTGCAGGTTTTCTCAAAATATCAACCGGCACTGGCAAGATGCCAGTGGCACCCGGCGCTTCTTGACTATTTCCGACCTTCTGATTCCGTTCGCTACACCGGATAGTCGAACCGAAGTTGCCGATCATCCACGGTCTGCCGCCCGACTTCTTCACAAACGCCAATGGAGGAAAAGTCGGCATTCCACGCCGGGCACTGGCAAAATGCCAGTGGCACCCAGAGAGTCCCTCCAATACAGAAGGCTCATCAGCAATTCAAACCCAACTCACGCCCAGCACTGGCAAGATGCCACTGGCACCCAGAGAGTCCCTCCAATACAGAAGGCTCATCAGCAATTCAAACCCAACTCACGCCGGGCACTGGCAAGATGCCAGTGGCACCCAGAGAGTCCCTCCAATACAGAAGGCTCATCAGCAATTCAAATCCAACTCACGCCCAGCACTGGCAAGATGCCACTGGTGCCCAGAGAGTCCCTCCAATACAGAAGGCTCATCAGCAATTCAAACCCAACTCACGCCCAGCACTGGCAAGATGCCAGTGGTGCCCGGCGGGAGGCATCGGGTTTTTGAAATCTGTCCCGGGTGGCAACGGTTCTTGAACCGGTGGGCCGAAGGCCGAAGAGGTTCCGGGGTATTCGATCTGTTCGTTCCTCATGCCGAGTTTTTCCCCCGAAACACGCTCCCCCGCAACCTCCTGGGCGTTCGCCCACCGGTTCAAGAACCGCTGCCACCCGCTGTTCGTTCCTCATGCCGAGTTTTTCCCCCGAAACACGCTCCCCCGCAACCTCCTGGGCGTTCGCCCACCGGTTCAAGAACCGCTGCCACCCGCTAATACTTGAAACGGTTCTTTCAACAGAATTCGAAGGCTTGCTCCTCTATGCCCCCCGTGTATTCACGGGGGGCTAAATAGGATTGTCACTTGGTTCCGATCGATGGCCATTACTCTTCGGTTCGCAGTCGTGCTAGCACGCTATAATCTTCGAGCGTGGTGGTGTCGCCCACGGTTTGGCGGCCGGCGGCGATGTCGCGGAGCAAGCGGCGCATGATTTTTCCGCTGCGGGTTTTGGGCAGGGAGTTGGTGAAGCGGATGTCGTCGGGCACGGCCAACGCGCCGATCTCCTTGCGGACGTGATCTTTCAGCGCCTTGCGCAGTTCTTCGGAGGGATCGACATCGCCGGTCAGGGTGACGAAGACCGCCACGGCTTCGCCCTTAATATCGTGCGGGCGGCCCACGGCGGCGGCTTCGGCCACGGCCGGATGGCTCACCAGCGCGCTTTCCACCTCGATCGTGCTCAGGCGGTGGCCGGAAACGTTTAATACGTCGTCGATGCGGCCCATGATCCAGTAGTAGCCGTCTTCGTCCCTGCGGGCGTTGTCGCCGCAAAGGTATCTGCCCGGCACGTCGGTCCAGTATTGGATTTTGAAGCGTTCGTCGTCTCCCCATAGTCCGCGGATCATGCCCGGCCAGGGTTTGGAGATGATCAGCCAGCCGCCGGATCCGGTGGGCACGGGCTTGCCGTCTTCGCCGACGATTTCGGGGATGATACCGGGCAGCGGCTTGGTGCAACTGCCGGGCTTGGTGGGGATGGCACCGGGGAGCGGACTCATCATGATGCCGCCGGTCTCGGTCTGCCACCAGGTATCGACGATCGGGCAGCGTCCGCCGCCGATCTTTTCGTGATACCACATCCACGCTTCGGGGTTGATGCCTTCGCCCACGCTGCCCAAGAGCCGCAAGCTCGACAGATCGTGCTTATCGACGTATTCGTCGCCCCACTTGATGAACGTGCGGATGGCCGTGGGCGCAGTGTAGAGAATCGTTACGCCGTAGCGTTCGATGATATCCCACCAGCGGTCCTTGTCGGGGGTGTCGGGCGAGCCTTCATAGATGATCGTGGTGGCTCCCGCGGAGAGCGGCCCGTAAACCACGTAGGTATGGCCGGTGACCCAGCCGATGTCGGCGGTGCACCAGAACACGTCCTCGTCGCGGATGTCGAACACCCACTCCATCGTCTTTTTCGCAAAGAGGTTGTAGCCGGCCGTGGTGTGCTTGACGCCCTTGGGCTTGCCGGTCGAACCGCTGGTGTAAAGCACGAAGAGCGGCGCTTCGCTATCCATCGGTTCGGCGGGGCAGACGGGCGAAGCGGTGGCCATGAGTTCGTGCCACCAGAGGTCGCGGCCCGCTTGCATGGGCGTTTCCATGCCGACGCGGCGGACCACGATGCACTTCTTCACCGTGGGCGATTTTTCCAGGGCGAGGTCGGTGTTTTGCTTCAAGGGAACGTGCTTGCCGCGCCGCCAGCCGGCGTCGGCGGTGATCATCAGTTTCACGGCGGCGTCGTTGTTGCGGTCGGCGATCGCCTCGGCGGAGAAACCGCCGAAAACCACCGAATGCACGGCCCCGACCCGCGCGCAGGCCAGCATGGCGATAGCCAATTCGGGAATCAGCGGCATGTAGAGGGCGACTACATCCCCCTTGCCGATGCCTTGCGATTTCAGCACGTTGGCGAACTTGCAGACTTCGGTATGCAGCATTTTGTAGGTGAAGACGCGGGTATCGCCCGGCTCGCCCTCCCAGATGAAGGCGGCTTTGTTTTGCGTGGGCGTGCCGAGGTGGATATCGAGGCAGTTGTAGCTTACGTTGGTCTGCCCGCCGACGAACCACTTGGCGAAAGGCATATCCCATTGCAGCACTTTCTCGTAGGGCTTGAACCAGTGGAGTTCTCCGCCCATGCGGCCCCAGAAGCCTTCGATATCGGCGGCGGCCTCTTTCCAGAGTTTCTCGTACTGTTCCATCGAGCTGATGCGCGCCTTGGCGGAAAATTCCTGGGAAGGCGGAAAGAGCCGTTCTTCCTTCATCACGTTCACGATCTGTCCGGACTTAGCCTCGGCCATCGAATATCTCCTATGCGTATTGATGTATAAAAAGTTGTTATAAATAGAGTACTGGACTCTACCAAAACGCGATTCTAGGGCAGGTCAACGCGGATGTCAACGAGGGAAGGCGCTGCCTTGGCATTCCCGCGTTCCACCAATCAATCGCAACTTGACGACCACTAGGTCGAGGGGGTGGCAAGCTGGCTTCGTTCTTTATAAAATGGGGGTTTTTATTCGAATAATTCCAGTTCACTTGTATTCTCAAGGGGTGTTTTTTCCGATTTGCTCATCCCGTGCAAATCCATTGAATTAAGAGGAGCCGTTCGCGATTCCCGCAGCGGTCTGTTTTCCGCTACGGGGCATTCGTCGTCGGCTCTTGCCGATAAAGTCCGCATGCGTTCGACATCGCGTCAATCCCAGCCGATTACCCAAAGGAGATTGCAATGGACGGAGGCCGTGGAAACTTGGAAGGCAATGCTACCCCCCGGGAAACCGCCAAAAGTTCGGAGTCGGGTTCGATCCTCGCGCCCATCAAAAATCTCGGTTGGCAGGTAACCTTTGCCGGTTTGGGGATCAATCTGGCGTTGGGCGTGCTTTATAGCTGGAGCGTGATCAGCAAGGAAATTCCCGCCGGCTGGAAATGGACCGAGGCGCAAAAATCGTGGCCTTATTCGATTGCTTGTTTGGTCTTCGCGCTGATGATGGTGCCCGCGGGGCGATTGCAGGATAAGGTGGGACCGCGATTGGTGGCGACTTTCGGCGGCATTCTCGTCGGCATCGGGCTGATTATTGCGAGCATGACCACTTCGTATGGCGGTTATGTCCTGGCATTCGGATTGTTGGCGGGGACGGGGATCGGTTTCGGATACGCCTCGGCCACGCCCCCCGCCGTGAAATGGTTCCCCGCGGCGAAAACGGGGCTCATTGCCGGCCTAGTGGTGGCGGGCTTCGGTTTGGCATCGGTTTATATCGCTCCGCTGACGAAAATGTTGATTACCGACATCGGCGTGGAAAAAACCATGTTGAGTCTGGGAATCGCGTTTCTGATTATCGTTACCATTTTGGCGCAATTTTTAGTCGCCCCGCCCAAAGGTTATGTGCCGGCAGGCTCGATTCCCGCCAAAGGATCGGCAGCCTCTGTAAAGCGCGAAGATTTCAGCCCCTTCGAAATGCTGCGACATCTCCAGTTTTACCTCTTGTGGTTCATGTACGCTTGCGGCGCGGGGGCGGGATTGATGATCATCGCCAAACTTGCGAAAATCGCCGAGTCCCAAGCGGGAGTCAAACTCGGCTTCGCCCTCGTGGCCATGCTTGCCGTCGGCAATGGCGGCGGGCGGATCTTGGCGGGCATGGCCTCCGATAAAATCGGGCGCAAGCCGACGCTCGTCATTTGCTTCCTCATGCAAGCCCTGCTGATGGCGATACTCACCGCGGCGCAAAAAGACACCCTGCTCGCAAGCGTTCCGGCAATGGCGCTGATTTCGGCGCTCATCGGAGCAAACTACGGCGCGAATCTTTCGCTCTTCCCCTCGATTACCAAAGACTTCTATGGCTTGAAAAATTTCGGCGTGAATTACGGGCTGGTCTTCACGGCTTGGGGAGTGGGCGGTTTTCTCCTCTCCCTGCTGGCCGGTTTTCTCTACGATCGATACGCAACGTTCACCTATTCCTGCCATGTGGCCGCCGGGCTTTTGGTTCTGGCCGCAATCGTTACTTTCATGGTCCAACCGCCGCATGCAGCAGGCCAAAAAGTTAAGCCTTAAAACGAGGATAACCTTTATTCTTTCAATAGAATCGCTACTTCCCGCCCATTCCGCAAAGGTTCGCAATCGTTGCGGAATGGGCTTTTTTCGGCCGAAAAGAGAACTATCCGGGATTATTTATAGACATCGTAGATGCGGCATCCTGCCGCATTTTAGGCAGAAGCTGCAAGATGCCGCTTCCACAAATCGCTATGAATAATCCGAACTATCGCGTAAAGATTCCGTTCTCTCCCCCCTGATGCTCGAAATCGAGGAAATCGGCCATGAAAAAGTTGCTCGCGCTCGCGATCCTGTTCGTTGCGTTCCCCAATATCGCTCACGCCAAGAGGTTCGAGTCCGTCAAAGGCGGCCGCGAAGTCGTCGCCCACACCAGCCGCGCGCCGGTCGCGGTGCATAAGATTTTCCCGCCCTACGGACTGCACAAGCATGTGTACGCGGGAAGCATTGAGAAATAACCGACTTCCGAACGAGACGGATAAATCCTCGTTCCCGTGCCCCGGCGCGGGAACGAGGATTTAAGTTGCAAGTTGTTCTCTGTCAACTAGTTCCGACGCGAATTCATAATTATGACATAAATAGCTGCGTAAATAACAACAAATATAACAAAAATAGTTGATAAAATAACGAAGGTTGGTAAACTAGCTGTATCCGTTTTTGGATTCACTTCAAAATCCACGTTTTGAGGCAGCGGCGCGGTAAGCCCGGAAAAGGGTCGAACTTCAGTTCCCAGACGCATTGCCGCTGTCTGACGTGGAAGCAGGTCTGCGGACTTCTTCTTGGGTAGCCTTTCTGGCGACCGCCGAACGGGAATTAAGCGCAAATCTTTTTTCTATGCACCCCGCTGGTAGCGATCCGAAGGTAGGGTGGGACGAGCAAAGCGAAGTCCCACCTTAGGTTATTTTCGAGAGCGCGTTTAGCGTCAATCGAGTTTGTAGTTCGTGCCGTTCGGGAGATTTTCGCGGAATGTTTCCGAGGCCCGTGAACGGTTACCGGCCATTTTTTGCCCTAGGAGTTAATAGATGAAGCGACAGACACTTCTGCGACTTGCCCTGGTTGTGCTAGTGGCGATCGCCGCCGAACGAGTGCGAGCGACGACGATCCGAGTCGATTTCTCGGGAACGATCATCGGCTCTGGCTTTGGCCCCCCCTTCCCAATCCAGGCCGGCATGCCCTTCAGCGGAACACTTGAGTACCCCGTCCCATTGCCCGATCTCAACGCCGACCCAAATGCCGGGGCTTACGACTTTTCGGCCGGTTCCCTTTCATGGACCATCGGTTCCCACACGTTTCAAAATTCGCCCTCAATGTTCGGTTTTTCGCAAGGAGACGAATCTGTGCGTCAATTCATCGTGCAGTCGTATGACATCGTGCTGCCCGCCGGGTGGTCTCTGACGGGCATTGAGCACTACAACGAGTTGGCCCTGCAAATGGTTGATTTCACGTTCATTCCCGATTTTGTCGGCGGCGATCTTCCAGCATCGAGTGTTGATTTTTCGGCCTTTACTTACAGCCAAATTGCCTGGTCGTTCATGGTCGACGATTTCGTACTGCAAGCCGACGGCCTGGACTACTCGAACGCGGGGAACAATACGGGCGGAATCTTAGGAATCATCGATTCGATCACGGTGTCGGTCGTGCCCGAACCGACCGCTTTCGCCATGCTGGGCATCGTCGGCGTTGGGCTGGGCGGCTGCGTTTGGAGGAGGAGAAGGCGATAACCAGAACGGGAGTTTTCGGCCGTATCGCAAGTTCCAACATTTTTCACTGAAGTGGAGACAGAAACATGAGATTGCACAAACTGGGTTCGATGATTCTGGCGGCGGCGGCATGTTATGCGGTCGTTGCACAAGCGGACGTGTTCAACATGGGCCCAGGGCTGACAAGCCTGGAAACGGTCCAGGTGGGCAATCCGGGCAACGCGGCGGATGCCGCCACCGGCAACCTGTACGGTTCGGTGGATCACGCCTACGCCATCGGCAAGTACGAGGTCACGGCCGCGCAGTACGCCGAGTTCCTCAACAACGTGGCGGCCACCGACACTTACGGGCTGTACAACGCGAGCATGTGGTCGGACGGCGAAGGGTGCAAGATTCAGCAGACGGGCAGTTCCGGCAGCTATGCCTACAGCGTCGCTGCCGATTGGGCGAATCGGCCGGTGAACTTCGTGAACTTCTGGGATGCCGCGCGGTTCACTAATTGGCTGCACAACGGCCAAGGGACCGGCGATACCGAGACCGGGGCTTACACGATAACCGCCGGCGGCATATCCGCCAATACCGTAACGAGGAATGCCGGCGCACAGTGGTGGATTCCGAGTGAGGATGAGTGGTACAAAGCAGCGTATCACAAGAACGACGGCGCGACGGGCAATTATTTCGACTATCCGACTAGCAGCGACTCGATTCCAAGTAATGTGCTTGTCAACCCAACCGACCCGGGCAACAACGCCACCTACTAAAATGGCGTTTACACGATTGGCGGCCCGTATTATCGGACTGAGGTAGGATCGCACGAGAACTCGGACAGCCCCTAGGGTGCATTTCAGCTTTTGCAAGTTTCGGCCGATAGTTTGGGAAGTTTGGGTCGGCGAATGAACGCACATCCGGGACGACAGTGGAGGTACTTGCTCAGACGGTCGTCATCGCTCAGCGCGGCGG
>JADLEL010000030.1 GCA_020846145.1 Pirellulales bacterium
AATGGGACTGTCCCCCTCGCGCCGCGGGAAGGGGACAGGTCCATGTTTTCGGCCTACCGTTTGTCCACAAAATACGTTTTCACGCCGAAAAATGGACCAGTCCCCGACCGGGGCGTGAACGCTTACCCGCCGCCGAAAGGACCGACCCATGAAGGTGCTGCCCCAACTCTTCGAGAACAATCGCCGCTGGGCCGCCGACATCGTTCGCGCCGATCCGGCGTTCTTCGAGAATCTGGCCCGGCAGCAAGCGCCCGAATACCTCTGGATCGGCTGCTCCGACAGCCGCGTCCCCGCCAACGCCATCGTGGGCCTGCCGCCGGGCGAACTGTTCGTCCACCGCAACGTGGCCAATCTGGTTATCCACACCGACATGAACTGCCTCTCCGTGGTGCAATTCGCCGTGGAGGTTTTGAAGATCGAGCACGTCATCGTGTGCGGGCACTACGGCTGCGGCGGCATCCGGGCGGCCATGGAAAACCGCTCCCACGGATTGATCGACAACTGGCTCCGCCACATCCGCGACATCCAGCGAAAACGCATGGACGAACTGACGCGCATCGCCGACGAAGGCGGCCGGCTCGACCGCCTCTGCGAATTGAACGTCGTGGAACAAGTCGCCAACGTCGGCAACATGACCGCCGTGCAGGAGGCCTGGCAACAAGGACAACCGCTGACCATTCACGGCTGGATCTACGGCATTTCCAACGGCCGGTTGAAAGACCTCGGCGTCTGCGTATCCTCCGCCGCGGAATTGAGAATGTTGGAAGATGGGTAATCGGCAGAATTTCACGCAAGTCCCAAGGAAGCCTTGAGGCACTCATCCGCCTTGCTCATCAAGGCCGGGGAAAGGTGGCCGATCGTGTGCAGGATGTTCGATTGCATCACGGTGAAAAGATTTTCGCACTTCACCGCCGAGGGCGCGTGCAAGCCGGATAAACGCCCTTCCGGAGTTGCCGGATCAATCGAGAATTGCGTCGGTTCCGACTCCGCCAGCCGGACATTCCCGGTAATCATGGCGACGACGGTATTCCGCAGCCGGCGGTTGTTTTCATCGCACTGGACCACCAGCGCCGGTCGGTTCTTTCCTCTCGCGCCATCTTGGAATGGAAATTCCACGACGACGACATCGCCCCGCGTGGTCATGCCGTCCCCCGGTATAAACTGGCGTTCTGATAGCTTGCAAGGGTCGGATCCTGGGCGTCATCCACCGCCATGATCCGATCGACGAGCGGATAAGCCTCTTGCGGTTCGAGGTCGTTCATCCACTCCCGCATTTGCGCGAAAATGTCGGCGCGAACCAATATGTATTCCGCCTTCGTGGCCGGATCGATCACCGTCACCGGCCCGACGTCGTTCGTTTCGTGAAGCGCTTGCCTTTGTTGGTCGCTGAGCGTCGCGGTCATAAGCGAGAGCCTTATCTTACGGTTTCGATCACCAACTGAAAAAACGCGCGTGTGCTACAATTATACTATTGTCATCCATATTCTTTCAAGAGCGAAAATTTTTCTCGATGAACAATAACGTCCGTTTTCGATCGGCGGGCGAAGTGGAACGAGGCGAAAAACGGGATTCAGCCGACAAACGCACCCTTACAGATAATCCCCAAACATTTCCTTGCTCGGCCGGGGGATGACGATTTCGGAAACCAAGAGGCCGCGGCGGCGGACTTCGTCGGCGGCCGCTTGTACGCCGGCGCGGACGTCGGCCACCGTGCCGGTCATCAGGCACAAACCCTTGCCGCCCAACGCCATCGCCACGTGAATGCGGAAGAGTTTCACCCGCGCGGCTTTGGCGGCGGCGTCGGCCGCGGCCAGCACGCTCGTGCCGCTGAAGGTCTCGATGACGCCCAAGGCGTCCATCTCGTCCTCGCCGAGCGCGACCGATTGGCCGAGCGCGGGAAAGACCGCTTCGTGAACGTTGGCCACTGTGAGATGGTCGATGATCGACTCGCCGGCGATGCTCAAGCCCGCCGCGACCGACGACTCCACGTCGCTTACCGAGCCACCGATGACGATCAAATACTTGCCCGAGCAGATCGTGCGGGCGATAAGCAGTTCGACCGAGGCCGCCTTGAGCATCTCGTCTTGAACCAGATAGCCGATGCCGATGCTGGAAAGTTCGATCACGCCGATGGAACGGGAGGGGGACATTGAATAGGGGATGGGGGATAGGGGATAGGGAAATGATGAATGATGAATGGTGAATGAATGAGTTTTCCCACTCTCCACTCTCCACTCTCCACTTATTTTCCGATCCACACCGCGCCGTCGGCAATTGCCGTTACGACGCCGTCGATCGAGGCATGAACCGGCGCGCCCAACGCGGGCTTGCCGTCGGCCATTGGCGGACGGCCGACGACTTGGCCCTTCGCCACGCTTTGGCCGACGGCGACCGTCGCTTCGCACGGCGCGCCGAGGTGTTGTTTCAGTTTGATGCCCACCTTCGCCGCCGGCAGCAGCGTAGCTTGAAGCGGCCCGACGTTGCGGAACTGCCGCAGGCCGAGTTTGGTCATCAAGCGGGCCATCGGCGCCTTGCGGTTCGCCAGGTGGAGTTCCGGCCGCCGGGGATTGAACGGCGGATTTTCGCAGCGCCGCTTTTCGGCCGCCAATCGCCGTTTGTTCTGCGTACAGACGTTTTTCGGATCGAGGTCTTCGGGACAGGAATACAGGCTGCACAGGTTGCATTCGCAGCAGAATTGCGTGCCGATGACGTTCGCCTCGCCGATCCGGTTGAAGCCCAGGCTCCGCATCGCGCGATGCGGCTCGATCGGGTGGCCCAAGAGCCAGCGCGGGCAAAGCTCGGTGCAGAAACTGCACTGGTCGCAGGCGGCGCGGCCGATCCGGCCGATCTGCTTCCAATCCTGCCGGCGGCGGCGGACGATTACGTGATCGTCGGGCAGCACGATGATGCCGCCGGTGGTTTTATCGACCAGGGCGTCTCGATCGTCTTCGAGATAACCCATCATCACGCCGCCGACGATGTAATTGGCGTCGGGCACGGTCGGCCCGCCCGCCGCGGCCACGCACTCGGCCATCGTTACGCCCAGCGGCACGCGGAGCGTTGCCGGCTCGGCGACGGCCCCGGCGACGGAGAGGAATTTTTCGGTAACCGGCCGGATTTTGGCCGCCGCCACGTTCACCGCCGTCTCGACGTTCATCACCACCGCGCCCACGTGGAGCGGAATGCCGCCCGGCGGGATCGCGCGATTCAGCACGTCATAGACAAGAATGAATTCGTCGCCGGCGGGATAGGCGTCGCGGAGTTCGGCGACCTCCATGTTGGAAGGCAATTTCGCGCGGAGCAATTCGATGACGTCGCGGTATTTATCCTTGACGCCGACGACCGCCCGCTCGGCGCCCGTCAATCCCATGCCCAGGGCCATGCCTTCGATGACGGCGTCGAGATATTCGCGGAGGACTTCCTTGTCTTTATGCAAGAGCGGCTCGCACTCAGCGGCGTTGATGAGCAAGGTATCGGCCTTGCCGGAGAGTTTGACGTGGGTCGGAAAGCCCGCTCCGCCCGCTCCCACCACGCCGGCCTCGAAGATGTCTTGAATCGTCATACGGGCTGCATTTTCACGAGGGAATCATCACTTCGGATAGTCGGATAATCCTTCAATTATAGCACAAAACGGCGCCTAACGGCCCGTTGAAAAAGTGATCGGGTGCCATGCTCACGCTTGCGTGAGCATGAGAATCCCGCGGAAAACATGCCCACGGCAAGCGTGGGCATGGCACCCAAAACCAAATTACCGCCTTCTTCAACGGGCTGCTAATCGATCACCTTGCTCAGCGGATATTCGACGATCCCCCGCGCGCCGGCGGCTTTCAGGCGGGGAATGATCTTCCGCACGGTCGATTCGTCGAGGATCGTGTTCACATCGACCCAATCGGCGTCGGAGAGGCTCGATACCGTGGGCTTTTGCAGCGCGGGGAGCAGCGAAATGACGCTGGCGAGTTTCTCGCGGGGGACGTTCATCATCAGCCCCACTTTGCCTTCCGCGGCCATCGCCCCTTGCAGCATGAGCACGATATCGTCGATCTTTTGCTTCTTCCAGGCCACGGCGTAAGCCTGGCGGTTGGCGATGAAGCGGGTGGTGCTCTGCAAAATTTCATCGAGAATGCGGAGATGGTTCGCCCGCAGGGAACTGCCGGTCTCGGTAACTTCGACGATCGCGTCGGCCAGCTTGGGCGGCTTGACTTCGGTCGCGCCCCAACTGAACTCGACCTTGGCCGTAACGCCGTGCCGGGCCAGGTAGCGCGTGGTCATGCCGACCGCCTCGGTGGCGATGCGTTTGCCCTGCAAATCCTTAACCGATTTGATCGGCGAGTCTTCCGGCACGCAGAGCACCCAGCGGACCGGCCGCCGGCTGACCTTCGAGAACACCAACTCGGCCACTTCGTACACGTCGGAGCCGTTTTCCACGATCCAGTCGTAGCCGGTCAGGCCGCAGTCCAGCACGCCGTCCTCGACGTAGCGGGCCATCTCCTGCGCGCGAATCAGCAGGCATTCGATTTCGTCGTCGTCGATCGTCGGATAATAGCTCCGCGAACTGAAAGTGATCTTGTAACCGGCGCGGCGGAACAGTTCGGCCGTCGCCTCTTGCAGGCTGCCGGCGGGAATGCCGAGTTTGAGGATGTTGGACATGGGCGGCTTGTGCTTGATTAGCTTGATGACGGTGGGGAATTTATTGCAAATTGGATATTGCAAATTTCAAATTTCAAATTTCAAATTGAACGAGAAGAAAACCAAAAATAAACCACGGAGGCACGGAGGACACGGGGATTTTTCGGAAGGCTTTTCCCGATTTTCTTCGCGCATGATATCAATAACTTTTCCTCCGTGTTCTCCGTGCCTCCGTGGTGCATTTATTTTCGCGATTTCACCCGAACGAATCCGGCGTGATTGAAGGCGAGAAAATGCCATTCCCATCGCCCGTCCTTCAATCGGAAGCGGCACATTACCCAGGGGATACCGTAGTCGTCTATTTGATATACGCGAAGCGGACGGCGGCGCGCGAACAATTTCTTGTAAACTCGCAAGGTATCGCGGTGGATGTAATATTCCTTTCGGGAGAATTCGGAAGGAATTTCCACAAGTCGAATTCGATCCCCGATTTTAAGTCTCCGCCATAAAGCTTTTTTGTCGTCCATTTCGCTCGGATTGACACTACATCCAAGGTAAAATTATTTTTTCCCGTAAACTTTTTCCGGATCGAAAACTCGTTCGCCGACGACTTGCAGCCCTTCGGGCGTAATCTGGCGGAAGAAGCAGCTTTTATAGCCTTCATGACACGCCGCGCCGCCGATTTGTTCGACCTGGAGCAGGATCGTGTCGCGGTCGCAATCGACGAAAATGGCCTTGACCATTTGCACGTTGCCGCTTTCCTCGCCTTTGCGCCAGAGTTTTTGCCGGCTGCGGCTGTAATAGACCGCCCGGCCGGTGGCGACGGTTTCGGCGTAACTTTCGACGTTCATATAGGCCTGCATCAGAACCTCGCCGGTTTCGGCGTCCTGGGCGATGGCCGGTAGGAGGCCGTCGCAGCGGGAAAAATCGGGTCCGTTCGGGGGGGTGTTGGTCATGGCGGTTTGGTTCAATGAAAACGGAAAATGCAAGTAATAGATGAAGTTTAGGCGTTGCCCGACAATAAGTTGCCGGAATCGTAGTAGGCACACTCCGTGTGCCGTCCGCGAATTACGGCACACGGAGCGTGCCTACTACATAGGAATTCGGTAGTTTATTGCCGGACAACGCCTTAGCGAGTTATTGAGCTTCTCCCGACCAACCTTCGGTCGATGTACGGAAAGGGAAAGCGCGGCCTACTTCAACGACTTCCGCACGCCTTCCAACTGGCCGGCCGAGCCGAGTTTGGTGTTCTTGTGGATGATGTACTTGGCGTATTCGGCCATGAACGCCTTGCCGATGGGGCGAAGGTCGAAGTTCGCCGGATCGTCGCGGAACGCCTCGCGGTGGATCGCGCACCACACCAGGCGGCCGTCGGTGTCGATATTCACCTTGCACACGCCCAGTTTGGCGGCGGGCAGATACTGATCTTCGTTCACGCCGCTGGCGCTGCCCAGTTTGCCGCCCGCGGCGTTGATTCGATCGACCCATTCCTTGGGTACGCTGCTCGAACCGTGCATGACCATCGGGAAATTCTTGGGCAGGGCCTTTTGGATTTCGGTGAGCACGTCGAGCCGCAATCCCTGCTTGCCGGAGAACTTGTACGCTCCGTGCGAGGTGCCGATGGCCACGGCCAGCGAATCGCAGCCGCTTTTCTCGACGAATTCGGCGGCCTGGGCGGGATCGGTGAGGCAAACGCTGCCGACCACGTCTTCCTCGACGCCGCCCAACTGGCCCAACTCGGCCTCGACGACGATCCCCTTGGCGTGCGCCCGATCGACAATTCGCCTGGTGATTTCGATGTTTTTCTCGAACTCCTCGTGCGAGGCGTCGATCATTACCGAGCTATAAAAGCCGCTCTCGATGCAGTCGTAGCAGGCTTCTTCGGTGCCGTGGTCCAGATGGACCGCGAAAATCACCTCGGGAAAGACCTGGTCGGCCGTGCGGATCATGGCTTCCAAAAACCGCTTGTCCGAATAGCCCCGCGCGCCGCGGGAAATCTGCAATATGAAGGGGGCGCTTTGGGCATTGTCGTTGGGGTCCTCGTTTTTCGCCGATTTCCCCAAATTCCCGCGAAACAAGCCGACCGTTTGCTCCAAATTGTTGATGTTATAGGCTCCCACGGCATACCGGCCGTAGGCATGTTTGAATAATTGTTTGGTGGTAACAATCATAATTAAATAACTCCTGTTTTCTCGCTACTCGTGGTCCGACAAGTATTAATTGACGGATTCCCGTTCGGGCGACAGTTGCACTGTCGCCCCAGGGATTGCGGTACAACCGCCATCCCAACGACCTGTCAAATAGTATTGTGGAACCACTAGTGGGGGATTAGGAAATTTTACCTTATCGAATCGGCTGGTGCTAGGGGAGCAAATCCAACCAAATCGTTGACTTTTTCGTTGTAACGGATACATTGAGATTATCCGTTAGTTGCGCGATCCATCAATCGAGGGCGAGACGGTTGCAGCGGATTCGGCAACGAGGAGATGTCCATGTTATCGAAATATCTGACTGCCCTACTGCTGGGAATCGGACTCCTCGCGCTTACGCCTTCCGCGCAAGCCGCGTTCACCGTCGATTACTACTACGGGAATACTAATCCGGGTAATAATGTCGCTCCCGGCCCGAAAACCTACGCGATACTCGTCGGTTCCCAGTCGCCGTCGAATGGCGTGATCGACGCGCTCCGTGGCGATCTCGACGTCAACAATGTCGCTTCTCAACTCAGTTGGGCCGCCAACGTCAAGGTTTTGAAGTACCAATGGGAGGATTTCAATTTTGTCGCGGGCGATATTCAAGCAGCGGCTTCGAGCATCGCCTCCGTCGTGAAGCCCGGCGATTCGTTCATCTTTTACTATTCCGGCCACGGCACCGGCGGACCGGGAGAGGGCGTGCAAGACTTTATCAATCCGGTGCGGAGCGGCGGTTGCCAAGACAACACCTTGGCGTCCATTTTTTCCGGCGGCAGTTTTGCCGAAGTCAATAAGTATTTCCTGATCGACGCTTGCCATTCCGAAGGAATGTGGATGAACGATTCCGCCGGCGACAGGGATTTGCAAACGCTCGCTAAAATCAGCTTCCTGGGGTCTTCTTCCGAAGGAAACGTCGCCTATTCCAATCCCGCGAACGGCACGAGCTTTTTCACCAATGCCATCCTGCCGGCGCTCACGCCCGACGCCACTTTCGGCAATCTGTTGGCGCGCGCCATGGGCGCCGGCGGCGAAGTTACCGGTTTCTACAAGGACGACGGCTACGGCACGGGCGCGTGGCAGCCCGTCGCCTATACTTCCGGCGACTTCGATCCAAACTTACCCTTAAAGGGCGGTGTCGTTCCCGAGCCGACTGCTTTGGCCCTCATGCTAACCGCTGCGGCGGCCTTCTTGGTTTGGCGGCGACGAGCGGATTGACGCCTTTTCTCGATCTGTAGCCGTTCACAGGCGACTGTCCCGATTTTCGCGGCGCGAAAGATGATGGCGCCGTAAAAATGCTTAATCGCCGCGAAAATGGGACTGTCCCCCTCGCGCCGCGGGAAAGGGACAGGTCCATGTTTTCGGCCTACCGTTTGTCCACAAAATACGTTTTCACGCCGAAAAATGGACCAGTCCCCGATTGGAGCGCGAACGCTTACCTCGATCTTTCATGGTTCAAATGTAGAACAGGTTTCCAACCTGTCGCCACGCGGCAGGCTGGAAGCCTGTCCTACGTCCGCCCGCTCCAACTTTAGAACCGGAAAAATGTTGCCCTATTTTGAACCGTGCCGAAATCCATCGATTTAATGGGCGTAATGAGGTGCCTATCCCCTATTTCTTAAAAACCTCCGAGTTTTCGCAAAATTAATCCTTTTTTAGGAAGAAATTCCTTGCAATCCGGTTTCAAGTTATTACACTGACAAGAGTATGCTGCCCTTTTGGGGGGCGATGCGTTCGGTCGCCCAAGGGAACGGAATCCGGCTTGAGTGTGCCTTCGTTTGTAACGAGGACTCGCCCCTCGGTCCCTACAGATTTAGAAGCGTGTGCCCGCGCAGGTGTGGACAACTTTATGAGGAGCATAACTATGAGAAACTTGAGTCCTTTTCGAATTTTGCCGATCGTCGTCGGCAGCGTCTGTTTCTGCCTCCCCGCAGCCCATGCCGGCATCATGGTGAATAGCGGCGACGTCGTCGCCGGCGAATATGTCTATGAGTTCGGCTACAACAACTACAATCGGGGTTGGAATGACGCCGAGACCAAAATCAACTTTTCCTATATGACTTGGTTTGACCCGGTCGGGTTTACCTTCGCTTTGAACGGCCAGTCTCATGCTCAATTGGTGTTGCACTGGGATTTTTCCAGTTCCGGACTCCTTCCCAACACCGTGGAGTTGAAAGACCGTACGACACTATTTACCAACACCAGCGTGGAACGCACCCAGGCGGTCGTCGAATACAGCACCACCGGCACGAGTTGGCAAACCATCGATATCCAGACTACTCCGACGTCGGGATCTGTGGTGAACGACAACTGGACCAATACCATCTTGAACCTGGGGAGCGGCGCCGGCCATTTTTACTACCGTTTAACCATGAACACCATCGCCGGCGATGCGGACGGCAAGTTCTCGAACAACCAAAACCAATGGGCGCGCGCGAATCCGGGCGTAACGTCGTTTCGCGCCGCGTTTTCCGCCGCGCCGATTCCCGAGCCGGGTACGCTGGCGTTGCTCTTGTTTGGCGGCCTGGGACTGGCCTTCCGGGCGACTCGCCGCGGATTCGGCCGCGAATTCCTCGCGGGGAAAGGAGATTGAACGCTTTGCAACATCCAGTGTTGAAAATCCGGGTACGCTAATTTGGAAATCCGTCAAAATCCGGGTAATAGCCGGCATCCCCCCCTGAAGAGTATGCGAATAAAACTTCCTCTTGCCCCAAGTGGGGCGGTAAGTTAGAATCTCTACACCGTCCCGTCGCTTTCTCGACGGGAACGGAGAATCCGCGCGACTCATAAGGAAGGATTCGCGCTGCTCGAATTGCTATCGCCATTCTTCAATCTGAGAATCTACCACGGAAAGAACGCCATGTCCGCGGAACGGATGCCGCCGGAAGAAGCGACGGTCTTGGGAAGCACGTTGGCCGGCCTGATGCGGTTGGTGCTGCGCTTTCCCGGCTCGACGCTGGCCTTGGCGGTCGCCGCGGTGCTGGCCGCCACGTACTTGAGCGGCACGCGGCTGAGTTTCCGCACCAGCCGGCTCGATTTGCTGAATCCCAAGAGCGACTTCAACCGCCTCTGGATCGACTACATCAACGAATTCGGCGATGCCGAGGACGCGGTGGTCGCGTTCGAAGGGCCAAACCGGCAAACGATCGACGCGGCCGTGCGCGACACGGCGGCGATTCTCGAACGCGAACCAAAATTTTTCCAGAGCGTGCTGCACGAGATCGACCGCTCGAAGCTCCGGCGGAAAGGGCTGTATTTTTTCGACGATCCGCGGAAGCTGGCCGAATGCGAATACTTTCTCGACCGCGTCCGGCCCGTGTTGCGGGGCGATTGGAGCATGTTGAAGCTGGGGAACGTCGAACCTCGCGCTTTCGCCCAATTGCGGCAAATCACGGCATCGAATCCGACGGCGCAGGCGGCGGCGGACACCGAACTTACGTGGTTCACGCATTGCCTGCTGCAGGCGCTCGAGGGGGAATACAAATCGCCCTGGTCGGAAGCATCGGCCGACGCGTTGGGCGATCGACCGGCCCCCGCCGCGCAGCCCCTGGTCGGCAGCGAGAAGCTCGGTTTGATCTTGCTCCGGTTGACGAAAGATCCCCATCAAACCGATTTCGTCCGCCACGCCGACGCCATCAACCGGCTGCGGGCAATCGTTCGCGACGTGCAGTCTCGGCACGCGGCGGTAAAGCTCAGCCTCACCGGCCTGCCGATCATCGAGTTCGACGAGATGAACAGCAGTTCGATTTCGATGGCCGAGGTGAGCTTCATTTCGCTGATCGGCGTGTCGATTCTGTTCATCGTGGGTTTCGGCGGCTGGCGGCATCCGCTGCTGGCCGTGATTTCGCTCTCGCTGGGCACCTATTGGTCGATGGGCTTCATCTCGCTGGCCGTGGGGCATTTGAACATCCTGAGCAGCGCCTTCGCCGTGATTTTGATCGGCCAGGGCATCGACTTCAGCATGTATTTCGTCGCCGAATACTTGCAGCAGCGGGAAACGATCGACTCCAGCGGCGAAGCGTTGCTGAAAACCGTTCGCCGCGTGGGGCCGGGCATCGCCATCGGCGCGATCGCCACGTCGATCGCGTTTTTCATGGCCGGCTTTACCGAATTCACCGGCGTGGCCGAGTTGGGATTCATCGCCGGCGGCGGCATTCTGCTGTGCTGGCTGGCGGGCATGACCGTGCTGCCGGCGTTGATCCACGTCACCGACCGCAAATGGCCCCTGCGGCGGATGCCGCGCACGATCGACGTCTGCGGCTGGACGAAGCCGCTCATGGCCAGGCCGGGGCTGGTGCTCGCCGTTACGCTCTCCGGCACGGCGGTGTTGGGCATCGGCACGACTCGGCTTTGGTACGATCACAACTTGCTGCACATGCAGGCGCGGAATTTGGAGAGCGTGGCGATGGAGAAGAAGCTCGCCGCGGAGGACGACTTAAGCGCGTCGTTCGCCATCTCCATTGCCGGCAGCCGCGAGGAAGTGCTGCGGCGCAAGGCCCTGTTCTTGCGGCAGCCGTCGGTCCGCCGGGTCGTCGAGCTGGCGTCGATGTTCCCCAGCGACGCCGAAGCGAAGCGGGCGATCGTCGCGCGCATCCATCAACGCTTGGAATCCATTCCCGGCAACGTGCCGACGATTCCCGTCACCGCGCCGGAGGACATGGAGCAAGTGCTGGCGCAAATGCGGCAATTCGTAACCGGCAGCCAACGCGCGGCGCAATTCCTAGCCGTTTTCGACCGCATCGCCGCACTGCTGAAGCGCATGGACCGGAACGAATATTACGCGAAAATATCGGCCTTTCAGCAGCGATTGGCCCAGGATTTGTCGCTGAAATTGCGGAACTTGCAAGCGGTGTCGAATCCCGTCCCGCCGCAACTCGCCGATCTGCCGGAAAGCCTCGTCGCGCGGTACGTCAGCCCCAGGGGCAGCTATTTGATGCGCATCTACAGCCGCGGCGATATCTGGGACATGACCGCGATGGAGCAGTTCGTCGAGGACGTGCGCGCGATCGATCCCAAGGCGACCGGTAATCCGCTGCAAATTTACGAGGCGTCGCGGCAGATGAAGCGCAGCTACGAGCAAGCCGCCTTCCTGGCGCTATTGGTGATTCTGCCCGTGGTCTATTTCGACTTCCGCAATCTCCGCCATGCGCTCCTGGCGGTTCTGCCGCTGGGATTGGGCATCGCGCAAATGCTCGGTTTGATGGGGCTGCTCGATATCCCCTTGAACGCCGCCAACATGATCGTGCTGCCGCTGATTTTGGGCGTGGGCATCGACGCGGGAGTGCATATCGTCCACGATTTTTGCAGCCAGAAGGGGCGCTATCGGATGAACGCTTCGATCGCCTCGGCGGTGGCCATCAACCAGGTGACGAACATGGCCGGATTCGGGAGTTTGATGATCGCCAGCCATCAGGGTCTGCAGAGCCTCGGTCGCGTACTTACCTTGGGAATGGGCTCGTGCATGTTCAGTGCGTTGGTGATTCTACCGGCGTTATTGACCTGGCTGACTTGGGATCGCAAGGAGGAATCGTCGGAGGCGGAGGAAAGCGATCTCGATTTGAGCTTGGCACCCGAACCCGAATACGCGCTGGTCGAGCCGTTTCATCGCCGCGACGATAACCACCCCGCCTTGAGTGGGATGCATCGTCCTTCGCTTTCGGAGTACGGAGTTAATCCGCGAGAGAAAATGGAGGACGAAATCCCCTCGTATGGCGGAGCATGAGCGGCAAAAGTCATCCCGGTGCATCTTCCCAAACGGCGAAAATTTGGTATATTGGCGGATTCGTATAATTCCCCCGCTCTCAATAGAGGAGTATATAGATGGCCAAACCGGCACGAGTATTGAAAAAGGCGAATCACGGCAAACGTCCCGCCAACAGCAAAGCCCGGCGCAGCAAGCGCTGGAACGTGAAGACCTGATTTTTGTCGGGTGGGCATTCCCCGCCACGGTCCACGTCGATTCACGATTCGGCGGGCAATGCCCGACCTACGAAATGAGAATGCGGCAACCAGCCGCGTTTTGGAGTATATTTCGGCCATGAAACCGCTGATTCTCGATTTTTCCGAATACGATCTCGATCGCGTCGTCGCCGACGCCGAGGCGATACGCCGCCACAATCCGCAGCGCTTCGAGATGGAGCAGCTCACGGCGATTTGCTTCGAGGATCCCGACCGCGGTATTTGCGTGGGCTATAAGGATTTGACTCCGAACGAATTCTGGTGCCGGGGGCACATGCCCAATATGCCGCTCATGCCCGGTGTGATCATGTGCGAGGCGGCCGCGCAGTTGTCGAGCTATTACATCCACCGCTTCAAATTGATGGAGGCCGACGTGGTCGGTTTCGGCGGTTTGGAGGACGTGCGTTTCCGCGGCGTGGTCCGGCCCGGCGACCGGTTCGTCATCGTCAGCCGCCTGCTCAAAGTCCGCCGCATGATTATGACCTGCGAATTCCAATGCTTCGTCAACCAAAACATGGTCTGCGAAGGCATCTTGAAGGGCGTCGCGCTGCCCAAAGACCTCGTGCAAGGCGTACCGGTGCTGGGCGAGATGGATTAGTGTGCAGGAGTGTTGGGCGAGAGTGCGGCGATCTTCGGTCGCGCCGATTTTCCTGCCGGGATTTTCGCGGCTATCGGAAAAGACCGCGGGAGATTATCTGGCGCCGGTGGGCTGCGCGAGATCGTTTTCGAGTTGGGAAACGATCCACGCATTGAGGCTTTTGCCGGAGCGTTTGGCGTGGAGCAGCAGTTGGCGATGCAGTTCCGGAGAAACACGGAGGACGAAACGGCCGGAGACGGGCTTTTCGGGATCTTCGCCCCGATCGCGGCAAAATTCCAAGTAATCGTCCACCGATTCGCGGAAGGCCTTCCGCAAATCGGCGACCGATTTGCCTTGAAAAGTTACCACGTCGCGCAGTCCGAGCACTTCGCCGTGAAAGACGCCGCGTTCGTCGTCGAATGCGACGTGCCCGCAATAGCTTTTGTATTCCATCATGGTTGAATTCCCGCTTCGGTGAGAAAACGCCTCATCGATTCCACGCTGCCTTTATCTGTTTCCTTGCGGGGGTGCGGCCGATGAAACACGGCCCGCACGCCGTTCAAAGCGATGCGAATCCGGGAGCCGCGGCCTTCGCTGAGTTCCGCGCCGGAGGATCGCAACAGAGCCTCGATGTCCGACCATGCGATGTTCGAGCGCACAGGCCGCGCGAAGATCGCTTCCAAGATTCTCTCGTGTTTGCCCATTGTTCAATAATACCATCAAATGATACTGCTGTCAATCCCCCCATACACCGCATATTTCTCTCAATCGCACCCTACGGCCCGACCGGGTCCAAGAGGTCGTCGCCCGCGCGTTTTTCCTTGGCCTCCGCGGCGCGGCGGTGGAATTGGCGGATCATCGCCCAGGCTTCATCGGCCGTTTCGGCGAATTGGAAGAGGTCCAGGTCGGCGTCGTCGATCGTGCCCGCGTCGGCGAGGAATTGGAAATCGACCGCCCGTTGCCAATACTCGCGGCCGAACAGAATGATAGGGATTTCCTGCATGCGGCCGGTTTGGCGGAGGGTCAGGGCGTCGGTCAGTTCGTCGAGGGTGCCGAATCCGCCGGGAAAGACCACCAGCGCCTTCGCCCGCAAGAGAAAGTGGAATTTCCGCATGGCGAAATAGTGGAACTGGAAGCAGAGATCGGGAGTGATGTAGGGATTGGGCTGCTGTTCGTGGGGCAGGCGGATATTCAGTCCGACCGATTTCGCGCCCGCGTCGAAGGCCCCGCGATTGGCGGCTTCCATGATGCCCGGCCCGCCGCCGGTAACGACCACGTAATCGCACTCGCCCTTGGTTTGGCAGGCGGTCGAGACCAGCCGCGCGAATTCGCGCGCGGTGTCGTAGTAATGGCTGCGTTCGAGCAGCGCCTCGGCCCGGCTCGCGGCGCGCTGCCGGCGGACTTCGCTTGGCGCTTCGGCCAGCCGCGCTTTCGCCCGCTCCCATTGTTCCCGCGCGGCGGCCGGTTCGACGATCCGCGTGCTGCCGAAGACCACGATCGTCGAGCGGACGTTGTTCTTTCGCAGATACAACTCGGGCTTGAGATGTTCGAGTTCCATCCGCGCGGCGCGCAGCTCCGGCTCCATCAGGAAGTCCACGTCCCGATAGGCCACCCGGTAACTCGACGATTGCAGGATTTTTTCCAGGTTCTCTTCGCGGATTCGTGCTTCGGACATGGTAATAATTTACGGCATATCGAACCATCGCACAAGGTGTAGGTGTAGGTTATGCTTCAGCATAACACCTGATTGTAAGGTTTTTTCATATTCCCGACTCCACCGTCGCCGTTGGCTCCGGGCTAAACGATTCACGGCAATTCGAACCATCGCACAAGCGGCGACCACGATAATATCCAGAGAAACGCGAGCAGCCAGAGCCAGACGGAAGTGGGAATGTGCCGTGCCGAACGTTTTCGCGGAAAAACCGCCGCGATTGCGACGCCGACGATCGCGGCGAGAATTCCCACGGGCAAAGCGGCTTGCCAGCCCAGAAACACGCCCGCGCACGCCAATCCCCAGGGCAGTCCGCCGGCTTGTTTCGTCCCTTGGATTCGCCAGGCGGCGTACCCCAGCATCCCGCCCGCCGCCAGGCCGAATAGTCCGTCGATGCCGCCCGCCAGCAGCCGCGGCTCGTCGGGCCAGGCCTTCATCGGCCGCAGCATCGCCCACTGCAACGGAAACATCAGCCCGATCAACATCGCTCCCATGTACATTTTCGCCGGCGGCCGATTGCCGTCGAACTCGATGAGCGCGCCGCAAAACAAAACGCAGAGCAAGGTCAGGTGATAGAGCACGATCAAATACCAATCGGCGTCGCTCGCGACCGACAGCGTCCCGATCGGTTCCCGCCGCGGCAGATTGACGCCCTGCAGGGCGAATTCCAAAATCATCAAGCTGCCGAACATCAGCGCGACGGTCGCTTCGACCAACGGATAGCGGGGCGAGATCGCCTGCCCGCAATCGCGGCACTTTCCCCGGAGCAACAGCCAGCCGAAGATCGGCACGTTATCGTGCCAGCGAATCGGGTGCTTGCAATGCGGACAATGCGACGGCGGCTCGATCAGGCTCAGCCGCTTCGGCAGCCGATAAACCACCACGTTCATGAAACTGCCGACCACTCCGCCGATCGCGAAGGCAAAGACGACGAATAGGACGGCTTCGGGAGTGAACATCAACTAAAAGGATGAAGGATGAAGGATGAAGGAAAGATGATGATTGATGACTCTCTGAATTCATGCGTGTACATTCTTCATTCATACTTCATCATTCATACTTCATACTTCCGTTAAATGATTCCGTAAAGCGGGCCGCCGGGAGCCGCCAAGGCATCAATCCGGGCGGTAACTTCGGGGTCTTCGACCAGCGGCGGGGCGTGATGCGGCTTGCTGCGGGCGTCGATCACCAGCGAACCGCGGCACCCCCAATGTTTATCGACGGTGAACGGCTCGATCCCGAACACATCCGCCGCCGGATTGCTCTTCGTAAATACCGTCCAGAGGAAGTTTTCCGTCGAGCGGGCCGCAAATTCGCTAGAATCGGCAATCACGATCAGCGGAAACGCGTTGATCGGGTCGTCGCTCTTGTAATGTGCAGTGAACTTTTCCGCCAGGCGAGGAAAAGGGGACAGGGGACAGGGGACAGGGGCGCAGCAACGAGGGGATAGGGGAGAGGGGAGAGGGGAGAGAGGAACGCCGATGATTCCCGATCCCTGTCCCCTGTATCCTGTCCCCTGTCCCCTGTAGCCTGGCCCCTGCTTTCTCGCCCCTCTCCCCTCGCCCCTCTCCCCTCCACCACCAACACTCCCGGCATGAACACGCGCGGATTTCCCACGCCCAATTCGCCGGGCAGGCGGATGCGCTCGTCGAGCGCCGTCGGCAGTCGCCTGATCGCCGGGCCGGCCGCCGCGACGACCAGCTTCGAGCCTTCGCTGGGCGCGAAAAAGGGGACAGTCCCCATTTGTGCGCAGCACCCGGAGGGTCGTTCCGACAAATGGGGACTGTCCCCTTTTTCGCGCCTCTCCCCTGCTCCGCCCGAATAATCCAGCGTGTCGATCGTCGTGCAGGTTTGGAAATGCAAGTCGCGCCGCCAATCGACGCGCTCCAACACGTGCCGGAAAAAAGCAGGCACGTCGCGGATATCGAGGTTCGGGCAGTCTTCGCCGGCGACGATCCACAAATACTTCGCCAGCGACAACTGCCCCTGCCCGAGCAGGGCGTTGGCCAGGGTCAAGAGTTCGCGCGGCCGCCGCCGCTCCTCGTAGGGCGCGTAGCGCTCGCTGCCGATGGCCAACAGCAGCGGATGCACGCCCGCCGCATCGACCGCATGGACGGCCTTCACGCCGGGAATGGTTTTCGGGATGACCGGCCCCACCAGTTCGTGAATCAACTGCCCGAAAACCGTGTCTTCCTGCGGCGGACGGCCGACCACGGTAAACGGCCAGATCGCCCCTTCGCGGTGATACACGCGCTCGACGCGCATCACGGGGAAATCGTGCGCCAGGCTGTAATAGCCCAGGTGGTCGCCGAACGGCCCTTCGGGCTTGATGCAATGCGGATCGAGATAGCCGGTGATGCAGAAATCGGCCTCGGCCGCGATCGGCAGCGACTCGCCGCGGCAGATCATCTCCACGCGGCGGCGGCCAAGCAAGCCCGCGAAGCTGAGTTCGCTCATCCCTTCGGGCAGGGGCATGACGGCGGCGACGGTCATGGCCGGCGGCCCGCCGACAAACACATTCACCCTGAGCGGCTCGTTCCGCCTAAGCGCCGCGGCGTGATGGGCGGCGATGCCCCGCTGAATCTGGTAGTGCATGCCCGCCTCGCGGTCCGCCGCGTACTGCCCGCCGGAAATCTGCACGCGGTACATGCCTAAATTCGCGTGCGCGAAGCCGGGGCGGTCGGGGTCTTCGGTATAGACCTGCGGCAGCGTGATGTACGCCCCGCCGTCGTCCGGCCAGCTCACCAGTTGCGGCAACTCGCCGAGCGTGGTCTCATGGGCCAGCACCGGCCCCGTGCGGACCTTTTTCACCCGGGCGTTGAGCGCGAACCAGGGCGATTTCAGATACAATCGCGGGCGGCGCAGCAAATCCAACGGATCGGCCTGGAGCGATACGAGCTTTTCGAGCCGGTCGAGCGAATCGCGAAAGATGTACCGCGTGCGCTCGAGCGTGCCGAACAGGTTCGAGACCATCGGGAAGCGGCAGCCCTTCACGTTGTCGAAATAGAGGGCCGGCCCGCCGGCGCGGAACACGCGGCGCTGAATTTCCGCCGCTTCCAAGCGCGCATCGACCGGCTCCTCGATCCGCCTTAAGCGGCCCGAAGCGGCCAAGTCGTCGATGCACTGGCGGAGCGTGCGGTACATCGCTAGTGGCTAGTGGTCAGTGGCTAGTGGTCAGTGAACAAGAGGCGAATATAACGCAACGGTCATCTACTGTCCACTGCCCACTGTCCACTGCGTCTCTGGCCACTAGCCACTAGCCACTGGCCACTGCTCGCCCCTATTCAATGAACCTCTTCAGCAAAATGGCCTTTTCGACGTTCAGGTCCTGGCCGCGTTCGAAGCCGACGGGGATCGAGCGGTCGAAGATGTAGAAACCGCGGTGGCGGGTAATCTCGCCCGTGTCGCTCCCCAACTCCTGGCCGAGTTCGTAGCCGTCGGGATAGATTTGCTGAAGCAATTGTTGAAATTGCACCGGCGTCAATCCCAATTCAACTTGTTTCAACCAAGGATGATCGTTATTGGGGAGATTCGGAGGCACGGGCAAAACCTCGAAATAGCCCACCGTAATCCACACCGCATAGACGTTCGAGCGGGTGGTGGTGAGGTTGGCCATCCGCATCAGGTCGGCGTAGTGGAAATAGGGATTGCGTAGTGGATCGTCAACAACACCAACCGAGGTGCTCTGTTGGAAAAACGGAGTGACTGGCGTAAGGTGATTCGACGCCCTTAGGATAGTAGATTGAATTTCTTCGGGAGGAATAATCACGCGTGGAGAAAAAGGAGTAGAAATCCACGGGGGAACGCCCTGTGGAACCCAAGTGGCACTACCAGAGGAACGGAAGGGTGCGAAAAATTCCGTGGGGCAGGGGCCAGTAGGATTCGGAGGAGGATATGGATCCGGAGATTGATCGAGTATGTTGTTTGAAGGTGTTATGTACCCTCGACGACTTTTCACAAACTGCGCCCAGTTTGGCGCATTGACGCCATTCATCAAGCCGCTGAACACGTTCGAACTGTAAATCGTGTTCAGATTGATCCTTCCCGGCTCGCGGTAGGTGGAAATGCGGTTGTACGGCGCGTGGAACCAATGCTGTGCATCCGGGCCGGCCATGTTGCTCGACAAAGTCGGATTCGCCTGCACTTCCGTTCCTGCGTACCACGAAGGCACGCCCACGTAATCCAAAATCCGATGGAACTGGTTCATGGGATTGGTTCCCACCGTATTCTGCGATTGGAGGAAATTCAGCAGTTGCGGGAACGGCTGTTCGGCGGCTTTGGTCGGATTGTAGTTTTTGGTGGCGGCCGTGCAGGGCTTGAATTCCCACAGCAGCCGCGCCGGATGGCTCGACGGGACCATCATCAGTTCCATCTCGCTCACGTACGGCCGGCCGAACCACGGCAGCCAGGGGAACGGCTTCACCAACGGATCGCCATAGTATTCGGCCGGTCGGGGAGTTGGATTGACGCTGGTAATCCACGGATTTGCCGGGTCGGGGGCCAAGGGCGTGGGAAACCAAAATGCCTTGTTGAGATAGCCCAAGCTCTGCACCACGTTGTAATCCAAATAGGAACCGGAACCGGCAAGATTATTCGCCAGGGTATTTTCCGCGGGATGATCGCTGAGCGACGCCCAAATATTAAAATAGTTCACATCTGCTGCGGGCGTTGTATTCTTTCCGCGCTGCCGGGAGGCGAAATTTTTCGCATCGCCGTTGTCGGTGGTTTCCTTGATGTCTTCGCCGTTGAACACGGTCAGATCGATCGGCATCCAATCGACCGTCAGGTAGGGATTCACCGTCGGATCGTAGGGCGCGGAGGGATTGGCGAGCCGCTGCAGGAAAACCGTTTTGTAAGTGCTTGGATTGGAATTGGCCGCGGGCGGCGTGGTGCCCGTTTTCGCGGCGATGCCGTCCTTGACCAACGGCATGTTCGGTTCGGTATCGAGCGGCGTATCGGGGAAATACTTGGTGATGTCTTGCATCAGGGGATCGCCGTACCACTCCCAGATTCGATCCGTGGCAGGCCACGCCGCCGGGGCAGGCTCGGTGGGTTCGGGATAATAATTCGGAGCGGAGAACAACGGTTCGGAAATGCTGATGCCGATCCCGTTCGGCGCGGTGTTATTCATGCTGGCCCAACCCGTCGGCCAACTCGTGCCCTGGCCGCCCCCCGCCGCGATGATCGCCAGAGGCGCTTTCACGCGATTTCCATTCAACAACGGGGTAGCGCCGGGAGTCATGCTATTCGGATCAACTAATCCGCCGAGGTCCGTCACATACGCCGTATTCAAATCGGGATCGACATTCGGATCGAGCGTAATCGTCTGGTTCGAGAGTTTGCCCAAGGGGTAATTGGCGGGATCGCTTTTGTCGGTGGTCAGCCCGAGGCGGGTGAAGGCGCGCGGACCGACGACCGCATATCGTCCGCGATCCAGGAGTACGGGAGAGCCCGGAGCCGTCGATCGATTCCAATAAATCCGATCGTTATCGAGGTGCTGGGCGGTCGGCGGAAGGCTCGCAAACCAGACGATGCGCTCGATTTCCACCTTGGGGTCCGACGTTCCTTTCAAGAGCGAAAAATGCAACCGCTCGCGCGTAACGCTGTTCGCGGCGGATTCCGTGGAGAACTGTTCCGGTTCGAGCGAAGCGCTATCGGGTTTGGGAGGAGGCGTCGGATTGGGACCCGCAAGCCGGTTCTTAACGTCATTATACGCTTTATTGGGATTGCTGCTATCCAACGTGCTTCTGGTGATCGCCACTCGCCACACCGGATAGCTAGGAATGTTATTCACCGCGTCGGGCGGCGCGAGTTGCCCCAAATTCAATCGGCCGGTGTTCAAATCGTAAAGATCGGACGGCGGCGTGGCGCCGTGCAAATCGCGGGTGCAGTAAAGCTCGAAGAAAGCGGACCCTTGCGGAATCCGCGATTGATCGTAATCCTTGTCCTTGGCCGGATCGGGATCGACTTTCGTATGGGTATTTTTATCGTGAGCCGTATCGGCGATGCGACGGTTGTGAAACGCCAGCGTTTCGGTCAAAATCAGTTCCGCCGGCTTGCAGCCCCAGACCAGACCACGAAATTGCTGATTGTCGTCCGAAGCCGCCGGAAGTTGACCGGTGGGCAACAGTCGATCGATCGCGCCGTCCAGATTATTCCTCCATTGCTTGGTGGCAGTATCGTAGAAGTATTGCCAACCGGAAAAGGTATAGGTTGCGGGAGTAGTGCTTGTGTCGGCTTTAATGTTAAAGGGATTCGTATGGTACTCGAAGGGGACCATGATCGAATCGTTGGTCTTGTAGCAGGCCGCATTGATGGCCCATTGGGCGATCCGCCGCTTCGTGAGTTCTTCCTTCTGCGCGTCGTTCAAGGTCGGTTCAGTGAACCATTGTGCTTGAGTTTCGGCGCCGGTGGTAGGATCGCGATCGCGGAGCAAGAGCGCCAGAATGTACAAATAGCGCGCGTAAAGTTGCCGCGCGGCGAAGGGAGCGTTCGGATAAATGACGGGATTGGCGGGAGTGGCGCTTAGGCCCGGGTCGGGGAATGGCATCTCCGGCATCTGGCCGAACCAAATTTGGCCGTATTGGTTGCCAAGCCCGCTGTTCTTCCACAACACCGCCAAATTGTAGTTTCGATTCGTCAACGGCTCGGCGTGGCCCGGAAACGGGTGGTTGAGGTCCATCTTCAAGCCCGCGAGCAACTCCGGCGGGAAGAGCGCGAGAAGTTGCGCGGTGGTCAAGCTATTTACCATGCTCTCGCAAACGCTGCGCGCGCCCTTCGTCGGGGGAGTCGTCGAAAGATCGTCCTCGGGTTCGAGCGGCCCATAAGCCGCGCCCGCCGGCGGATGACGAAGTTGGTAGTAGAGATAGGCCTTGAGCAGATCGGTTACTTTCGTCGGCTTGTACCAATCGGGGACGGTTAGCAAGGGAAAGTTCGGACCGGGAATCGCCGTAGAGGTAACGAGATCGTCCTGCACCTGTTTGATGAGGTGATTCGGCAAGCCCGCCGTGTAAACCGGCACGTCCCAACTCTCGGTGGTGATCTCGTGGCGATGGTTGCCGAGCAGCGATCCGCCGGGCAGCAGCGGATTGGGCGAGGTGAGCGCCGCCAACCGCGTCGCCTGGCTCTGCGAATCGAGATCGAACGGCCGCAAGATCCGCTCCAACTCGTTCACGCTGAACGGATTGTCGGGCTGATCGCTCGCCTGGGATGTCTGCAACAAGCCGCGGGCCGTCTGCGGACCGAGATTCAGTTCGTAGGGCACGTTGTAATAATTGACGTTGGGACTTTTATTGGCGGCAACGATCTTGATCATGCTCTGCAAGATCGGCCGCCCCGCCGGATCGACGCCCAACACGCTTCGGCCCGACGGATCGGGCAATTCGCCGCAGCGCAGCTTGAGTACGCCGTCCACCGCCGCCGCCGAATTCGCGCCCAGGGAGCCTCCCGCAACGCTGTCGCGGATGCCGTCGAACTGGAACCATTTATTCGCGCTTAAATAATCGTTGTATTTCCGCTGCTCGATATTGGCGGGCTGGAGGCCCGTGAGGCTGGTGAAGAATTTCGGCATCCCGTCAACGCAATCGCCGGGGACGCCGTCGGAACCGTAGCGACCTTCGATGCCCAAGGCGGAATCGCCAAGTAAACGCTTGTACATATTGATCGGGGGGAATGTAGCACCAAGCGGATTGGGATACGCGATCGGAAGAATGCCCGCCAAATTGATTTCCGCCGGCCCAAAACCGCGACCTCGTATCGTCTGCGGGAGCATTGGTCCGGCAAACGAGTTTATTGGATATACAGAATCGGGTGGAGTGCTTGGCAGAGGATAGTAACCCGCTTCGGTCTGCGCCAGGTTCCCGTGCGCGTTTAAGTTCAACCGGCCGTCCATGTCGAGGCAATAAACGGCCACCAGCGGCTTGTACTTGCGCCCGTCGATCGTGCTGCGGATCGGCAGGCCGATGTCGATCCAATTGCTGTCCGGTATCCCGTCCCCGTCGGCGTCCACGTCCCAGCGAGGCGGTTGAATGAATTGCGGGGTTGTACCGGCAAAAGGCGGCGGGTAAATATCGCCGCATTCCCAGGAAATTTTCTTGGGAGCCGGATTACCCATGGCATCGGTGAGTGTCGTATCGTAATACGAGGATTTGGAGGTCGGATTGCTGCCGTCGAAATACGGGTGATCGTCGGTCAACGGCCGCGCCATGATGTTCCGTTTAAGCTCGAGGATGTAGCCGACGATCTGCTCGGGAGTCGGCGCCTGGGGCCAACGCGGCGGCAGCGGAGAAGACGGCTTAACGATGATCCCGGCCTTGTAGGCTTCCACGGGCTTGAAGATCGTCCTCCAACGATTCGTGGGGTCCGAACTGGCGTCGATGCCGGAGAGCACATAATCGAAGAATAGATTTTGATACCAATAATTCACCAAGGCCGGCCGGTGCATCGAGGGAAGGATGCGATTGACCGTAACGGGCAGGGGATTGCTGGCTCCTCTAAAAAAAAGAGCGGATCCGGGAATCGGCGGCGTCGCCAGCAGCGGATTCTGGTAGTCGGCCGCGTCGTAATCTTCGTTGGCTCCGCCGAGCAGATTGAAATTATTCGCGGCGAACGGCTGCAATGCGAGCGGGCCGAATCTATTCGAAGCATCGAGCTTGCCCGTGGTTGGATTGAATCCATAACCCGTGCCGCTAAAGGGCATATCGTTGATGACAAATAACCTTCCGGCTAGCAAGGCGGGGATGTTCGCGGGCAGGATGTTGGGAAAGGCGAGAAGTTGCGGATTGCCGTTCGTCGGATTCACGCCCACGATTCGCGTGCTCAGACCGTAAGCGGGCGAATTGGCCGAGATGATCGTTATCACGGAGCCGATGCGGCGTTTGATATTTTCGAAGTCGGCGGGCAGCGCGGCATTCGTCGTGATTTCAATCAGTTGCCCGCCGCAAACTGTTTGCGCTCCCGCAATCATCAGGGGGGCGCCGGTGGATAGCCTTGAGAACGTGCCATTCCCGTACATATCTTCGAGCAGGCTGTGCGGCCCCATTTTGGAAACGGGATTGAGCGTGCCGCGGAAGACTTGCATGGCGGCTTCGTGCACGTCGTTTTGCGGCGGATGGTAGGCCTGCTGCTGGCGCTGCATCGACTTCGCGCTGCGCATCGTCTGGCTCGAAAGCACCACGAACGCCACCGCCACCATGCCGAACATGGCCAACAGCGCCAAGATCAACAGCAACAGAATGCCCCGCCGGGAGTTCGATTTATGACTCATGAACGTGTTCCTTCGCTAAAAAAGGGGCTAGGGGCTAGAGATCGGAGATCGGGGGCCAGGGAACAAAAATCCATAGCCTCTCCTCCCTAATCCCCCATCCCTAAACTCTCGCCCCTGATCTCTGATCTCTAGTCCCTGATCTCTGATCTCTAGTCCCTGATCTCTGATCTCTAGCCCCTGATCTCTGATCTCTAGCCCCCGATCTCTAGCCCCCCTTCAATTCAGTCCTTGCCACAGCGGATCGTAATCCAATTCCACGGTCGAAGTATAAGCCCCGATCGCGCCGTCGATGACGATCAGCTTCTCGGTTTGATTTTGCGAGACGGTCCAGTCGGGGCCGTCGAGGGTCAGCGTGGCCGAATTCGCCGCGGTGGGCGCGTCGGGGAAATTCACGCCGATCACGCGATACCAGGCCAGCCGCCCGTCGGCGCTGTCCCAGAGCATCACCCATTGCCCTTCGCGCACGAACGGCAGCGGATTCGGCAGCGGCAGCGTCTGCTGCCCGGTCGAACTGCCTTTCACGCGATAGGCGTAATTGGTCATCGAGGCGTTGCCCAGCGCGATGGTTCCGCCGCCGGGCGAAACGGCGCCGGCCGGCATATTGGAAATGCTATTTACGTCGGCCACCCATTCCCCTTCCGGGAATCCGGCTTGAGCGGCATTGGCGCTGAGCGTGAGGTTGAAATTCCGCTTGAAAAAGACGACTACGGTTACGTCGAAAAATCGGCGTTTGGGAATCGCCAGCCAGCGTTCCGAGGAGGACGGGGCGGCGGTGAACAAATACGAGTAATCCAACGAGCGCGAGTTGAGCAAGCCGACCGCCGGGCCGATGCCCGGCCGCTCGACCGGATTCTCCGGCGTTTCGAACGCCAAATCGTCGGGCCAGTAGAACGCCCCGGCGGGGATCATCGTGCGCGTCGTCGTGGGATTCAAACGATCCGCGCTTAAGCTGCGCCGCGGGAAAATATACGGGATGTTATTGATGGTTACGCCGTACAAGATGCTGGGCAAGCCCTGCGCCCTCCCTTCGGGATCGATCATAAACGAGCCGAAGGCCTCCAGCGGCGGATTCATCGCGTTATTCACGATGACGCCCAGCGGATGCGCGGCATCGGGAACGTCGGGATCGCGAATGGGAAATATCTGCGAAGCAGGAGGAAACGATGGGTCGTATCCTATCCCCCAGGTGTTCTGCTCCCACATCCACGAGCGGTAATCGAGCAGGCGTTTGACTTTGATATCGCGCATGGCCGCGCGGCCGCAGGCGCCGGCGCGTTCGGCCTTGACCGATTCGGCGATGGTCATTTGTCCCAAGGGGATGATGGCCAGGACGCCCAGCAGCCCGACGGTCAGCACGCCGATGGAGATCAGGACTTCCAACAGGCTCACGCCGCGGCGAATCAGGGGAGAGGGGAGAGGGGAGAGGGGAGAGTGAACGGGGGAAGGATGAAGGATGAAGTATGAAGGATGAATTCCGAAGCAGCGAGCGGCGGCCTTTCCGCCTTCCGCCTTCCGCCTTCCGCCTTCCCTGCCCTCCACTCTCCACTCTCCACTCTCCACTTTGCTGCGTTTCATCGCTTTCCTCCCATCGTTTGCGCCTCGCGGGCGAACTTGCGCGAATAGAAAAGCGCCTGCACGAAGCGATTGTCGCTATAGTTCACCGCCGGTGGATTGGCCGGATCGAAAGTGTTTTGCACGGCGGGCGGGTCGTTCGGATACGGCGGCGGACCCGGCGAAGCGACGCAAAACGGCGGATAGACCGGATTGGTCGAGATCGTGCCCGTCTGCGGATTGATGCTCACGAGGATGTTCTTCAAGTCGGCATAGTTGTTGTTCGGCTCGCCGCCGACGGTCAGTTTGCCGACCAGCAGGTGGATCGTATGGGAGAGCTTGTAGGGCGTGCCGTTGATGTAGAGCGCATCGACCGCGCCGCTGGGCGAGAACATGATGGCCGAATTGCCCGCCAGTATCAAACCGTTCTCGGTGCCGGAAGCCATGAGATCGATGCCCGCGCCCGCCGGCAGTTGCAGCGGCGCGGCCGCCGATTTCTCCGGCTGGCGGATGATGGTGAACGAAATGGGGGGTGTGGGCGGATTAGGACCGAAAAATCCCATGGGCGAAACCGATTTCGGCCAGGGTAATGGCACGGAATTCTGCACTTCGAGATAGCACGTTACGCAATAGTTATTTACCCATAAATTGTCGGGTTGCGTGAATGTGGCATTCACGGGAGCAGTCGTCAAACAACTGATATAGCCGTTCGGATCGGGATTGCCATTCTTGTCTAATGAATTGGGGAAATTATATTCCTGCGGCCATTGTTTATTGGAAACATTTGTTGGTAGCAGTGGCGGAGGCGGCGACATAACGTCTGCGCTGGGATTCCTCGTCACCATCGGAAAGTCGGCGGGGGT
Organism: Pirellulales bacterium; assembly: GCA_020846145.1. Classification (GTDB taxonomy): domain Bacteria; phylum Planctomycetota; class Planctomycetia; order Pirellulales; family Thermoguttaceae; genus JADLEL01. The sequence goes on from JADLEL010000030.1 coordinate 26,741, forward strand.
GGTTGGCGGCGCGGCAAACAATCCCTTTCCATTTTGGTTTTCACCATCCCAGCAAATCGTATAGATCGGCCCCTGGCCGTTGATTTGAATGCGGTCCCCGTAGCGGATCAGGTTTTCCGGGAATTCGTTCGCGGGTATCAAAAGCTTAATTACCGGTCGCCCATCGGCACAATACGGCACCATTCCCGGTCCATTTATATCCTTCACGTAGGTCCAATCCTGCGCCATGACTTGGGCCGAAAGCATATCGCCGGCGTAGGTCGGCGGCACTTCGCATTGCTCGACCACCGTGCAATAGCCGGAGTAGGTGGAAATGTTCGATGGGCGAAAGATCACGCCGGAGGGCCGGCCGGTGGCGGCGGCGTTGTTCTTGGCGGTGGCGATATAGACGCTGAGCATCCGGCCCGTCTCGCGCGGCCGCTGGTCCTCGCCCGGCAACGCCCGCAGGGCCATCACCGCCAAAAGCGAAATGATGAACAGCACGATCAGCATCTCGATGAGCGTGACGGCGCGGCGGACGGGGCGGAATGATGAATGATGAATGATGAATGATGAATGCGGCGCGTGGCGGTCTTTCCGCCTTCCGCCTTCCCCCTTCCGCCTTCCCTGCTCTCCACTCTCCACTCTCCACTCTCCACTCTCGACTGCATACTGCCCACTGGTCACTGGCCACTGGCCACTGGCCACTGGCCGTCCGGCATTCCGCTCGCCGTTTTGTCGCTTTCCGTATCGCATGTTACTTCATCTCGATCTGATGATTGGTGATGTTGTCGAAATCGAGGCTTTCGCCGGTTGGCGCGCCCATCCCTCTGAAATTGCCATTTTGATCTTTGATGGTTTCATAAGGATTTCCACGATATCCGTATTGCTGCACGTCGCAGAGGCCGTACTGTCCGTCGGGCCCGCCCGAATATATGAGCGGTACTAGCCGCCAGCCGGTCGGAAGCGTGTTGGGAGGGGGAGGAGTGTTGGGAGGGGGAATGGGGTTGCCTTGATCCATCGTCGCGACATCGACTTTTCGCGAATCAAACGGATCGTGATCTTCCATCGTGGCCTTAAGCCGCTGAACTCGTATCGGGTCGTTCGGATCGTTGATATTCGTGGGGATCCATTGTGTATTGATGTTCGGTTGAACGTTTGAACTGTTGTAGCCTGGAGCCCAGCGCAATAAGCTGATGGGCTTCCCCCAGCCGTCGATGAACTCGGGCAGGGTGTCGTTATCGGTGTCGCCAATTTCATTTTGAGAGAATTGCTCCAAATTGGAGGGATTTTCCATAGCGATAAACTGATACAAACACTCGGCTCCGCCGAGATTGCCGATCAGCGCGACCGCATCGCTGATATTCATGCCCCGCGAGTTAACCAAATAGGCTTCGGCGGTGTTTCTTTTATTTCGATAGGCCATTTGGAGCGCGGGAGGAGTGGTAATGGCCGAAAGCGGATTGTTATTGACGGCTGCAAGAGGATCGCGAACGACGTCTTCCCAACGATCGGGCATTTCCAATCGCATCAGGTCGCGCAGTGCATTCAGCTTCAGCCGTGCGGCGATGGCGGGACGAGTGTTGGGTGGAATGGTAATCGGCATCCTGCGCGTGCGGTAGGACTCGTAGCGCTGCATGACGATGGCGTCGAGTTTGGCGATGGTGGCTTGGGTTTTTTTTTCGGCGGCGAAGCGGCGGGCCATTTGCAGCGCGCCCAGCGAGATGCCGGCCACGATGCCGATGATGGTGATCGTTACCAGCAGTTCGACCAGCGTGAAGCCGCGGCGCAAGAGTGGAGAGTGGAGAGTGGAGAGTGGAGAGTGAACGCGGAATGATGAATGACGAATGATGAATGATGAATGACGAACGCGCCGGCCACCGTCCACCGGCCACTGGCTACCGGCCACTCTCCACTCTCCACTCTCCACTCTCCACTTCATTCGATCGTTCATGGCTTTTCTCCTTTTGGCCCAATCCTTTCAGCGGTCAGCGTTCAGCATTCAGCAATCAGCGGTCAGCCTTTATCATTCATCATTCATCATTCCGCCTTCCCCCTTCCCCTAATTCTTCTTCTTCCCTCCCGGACCGCCGGTGAGCGAGGTGATGAGCGAAATCAGGGGCATGAAGATGGCGATCACGATGAAGCCCACCATGCCGCCGAGCATGATGATCAGCAGCGGCTCCATGAGGCTCATCAAGCTTTCGGTGAGCACGGCGACTTCTTCGTCGTAGGTGTCGGCCACCTTGTAGAGCATGGTGTCGAGTTCGCCCGTCTCCTCGCCCACGTCGATCATGTTCACCACCATGTCATCGACGATGCGTTTATTCATGCGGGTCATGTAGAGGAGCGCGCCCACGCCGGGGATGAAAAACGACCAGAAGCCCAGCGCCACCAGCGAGAACGGCGGCTTGGAGTTTTCCTTCATGGGCTTGGCGATCGATTCGCCCTCGCGGATGGCCTCGTTCACCTTGGCGAACAGGCCCTCGAACACGGCGTTGCCGGAGGTCTCCTTGGTGATTTGCAGCGCTTCGAGGATCGGCACGCCGGAGGCCACCAGCGTGCCCAGCGTGCGCATCGAGCGGGCGACGATGTTCTTCTCGACCAACTGCCCGAAGATCGGCATTTTCAGGCACCATAAATCCCAGCCGTACCGGCCCCCCTGAAATTTTCTGATGAGTTTGATCAGAATCCAGATCGCCAGCGGAATGCCGGGCAGCAAATACCAGTAGTTGACGATCCACCGCGACGTTTCCATGAGCGCGACGGTGATGGCGGGCAGGCCGGTGTCGAAATCCTTGAAGATCTTCTCGAACGCGGGAACGATCTTGATCATGATAAAGGTCAAAATGCCCGCCGCGAACGCGACCACCACGATCGGATACACCAACGCGCCCTTCACCTTGCGCTTAAGCGATTCGGACCGCTCTTGGAACTCGGCGAGGCGCTGGAGGATGATTTCCAGCGCGCCGCCCGCCTCGCCGGCCTTGATCATGTTCACGTACAGCCGGTTGAAGGCCTTGGGCACCTTGGCCATCGCCTCGGAGAGCGTCGAGCCGCTTTCGATCTCCTCGCACACGTCGATGAGCGCGTTTTTCATCGCGCCCGGCGGCGATTGCTCCTGCAAAATCCGCAGGCTGCGGAGGATCGGCAGGCCGGCGTCCTGCAAGATCGAAAGCTGGCGGGTAAAGGTGGTCAGGGTCTTGGTCTTCACGCCGCCCAAGGCGAAGGTTTTGCCTTTTTTGGCCGCTTTCTTCTGCGTCGGCGTGGCGCGGGTCTTCTTGACCGCGATCTTCGTCACGAAGTAGCCAAGCTGCTTGATCGTCGCTTGCGCTTCGTCCTGGCTGGACGCTTCGATGACGTCCTTGATCTCCTTGCCGGTTTGGTCCATCGCCTCATATTGAAACATCGGCATGGCTGGACTCCTTTTAGTGGTCGGTGGTCGGTGGTTAGTGGCCAGTGGTCAGTATGCGGTAGGCAGTAGGCAGTAGGCAGTAGGCAGCAGATTCATCCTTCATCCTTCATCCTTCATCGTTTTCTATCCCCTACCCCCTATCCCCTAGCTCGCGTCGGCGATCGTTTCGCGAATGACTTCCTCGATCGTGGTAACGCCGGTGAAGACCTTCTCCAGACCCGATTCGCGCAACGGGACCATGCCGGTCTGCATGCCGATGTCGCGGATTTTCTCGGTCGAGGCGCCGCGGTTGATGCGGTCGCGGATTTGATCGTTGATCGGCATCCACTCGAACAGGCCCGTGCGGCCCTTGAATCCGGTGTTATTGCAGGTAGCGCAGCCTCGCCCGCGATAAAATTTCTTGTCGAGCACCTCTTCGGGCGTGAGGTTGAGTTGGGAAAGCGTTTCGGTGCCGGGCATGGTCTGCTCGCGGCAGTCCTTGCAGATTTTCCGCACCAGCCGCTGCGCCAGCACCGCCTCGAGCGTGGCGGTGATCAAAAACGGCGGCACGCCCATGTCGCGCAGCCGCGTAACCGTGCTGGGGGCGTCGTTGGTGTGCAGCGTGCTGAATACCATGTGCCCGGTGAGCGACGACTGCACGGCGATCTCGGCCGTCTCGAGGTCGCGGATCTCGCCCACCAGGATGCGGTCCGGGTCCTGCCGCAAGATCGAGCGCAGGCATTGCGCGAAGGTGTTCCCGATCGTCGCATCGACCGGAATCTGCACGATGCCGTCGATGTCGTACTCCACCGGGTCCTCGGTCGTGATCAGCTTGTCCTCGACGCTGTTCAACTCGTTCAACGCGCCGTAGAGCGTGGTCGTCTTGCCGGAGCCGGTGGGGCCGGTAACCAGCACGATGCCGTTCGGCCGGCGGATCACCTCGCGGAAATCCTGCAAGATGCCCGTCGGCATGCCCACCACCCCCAGATCGAGCATCACCACCGAGCGGTCGAGGATCCGCATCACCACGCTCTCGCCGAACATGGTGGGCAGCACGCTCACGCGGAGATCGACGGGATGCCCGCCCACCGTCAGGCGGATGCGGCCGTCCTGCGGCATCCGCCGCTCGGCGATGTCCAGATCGGCCATGACCTTGATGCGGGTCGTGATCGCGAACGCCAAGTGCCGCGGCGGCGGCACCATCTCATAGAGGATGCCGTCGGACCGAATGCGGATCTTGAACTCGCTCTCGAACGGCTCGAAGTGCAAGTCGCTGGCGTGGTCGCGGATCGCAATCAACAGCACCATGTTCAGCAGCTTGCGGACCGGCGCGCTGTCGGCCAGGGCCTCGATGCCGGTGAGGTCCTGCACCGCGGCGTTTTCCATGGCCTTGGCGGCGGCGTTCAGTTCGGCGTCGTCCTCCATGTCGTGGATGATCGACTCCACGCTCTCCCCGCCCGAAGTGTAGTACCGCTCGAGCGCCTTCAGCATGTCCTTTTCCGTGCAGACCGCCGCGCGGAGGTTGTGCCCCAGGAACGTCCGCAATTCGTCGAGGATTTGCAGCTTCTGCGGGTCGCACATGGCGATCGTCAGCGTCTCGCCGTCGAATCGCAGCGGCACGATCCGGTAAAGCTGCGCCATCGGCTCGGTGATCATCGAAAGCACGTCCGGCGAGATGTCCGTGTCGGCCACGCTCACCACCTGCATGCCCATCTGCTCGGCCAGCGCCTGCGCCAACTGCTCGTCGTTGATCAAGCCCATGCTGATCGCGACCTGCCCGAACATCTCGCCGGGACGCTGCTGCTGCTCCTCCAGCAGCATCTCCAACTGGTTCTCGCGCAAAAAGCCGAGGTCCACCAAAATCTGTCCGATTCGCCGAATTGCCATGATGGTTAGTGGTTAGTGGTTAGTGGTCAGTGGGCAGTAGGCAGCGGATTCATCATTCATCATTCATCATTCATCATTCACTTCATCCTTCATCCTTCATCCTTTTCTGCGCTTCGTCCTCGTCCTCGAACATGCCGCGTTCGACGCGGGCGATTTTCGCCGCCATTTCATCGACGTTGTTCGAGCGCAACAACACTTCGTGCTTCTCCACGATCCCCTCTTTCCAGAGCCTGAACATGTGGTCGTCCAACAGTTGCATGCCCAGCTTCTGCCCCGTCTGGATCACCGAGGTGATGCGGAAGGTCTTGTTCTCGCGGATCAGGTTCGCCACGGCGGAATTGACCACCAGCATCTCGTAAGCCGCGATGCGGCCGCCGCCGATCTTCGGCAGCAAGGCCTGCGAAAGAATGCCGATCACCGACGTCGAAAGCTGCGTGCGGATTTGTTCCTGCTGGTTCGTGGGAAACACGTCGATAATGCGGTTCACCGTGCCCTGGGCGCCGGTGGTGTGCAACGTGCCGAACACGATGTGCCCCGTTTCGGCCGCCGTGATCGCCGTCTCGATCGTTTCCAAATCGCGCATTTCGCCGACCAGGATCACGTCCGGGTCTTGACGCAAGGCGCGGCGAATGGCTTCGGCGAACGTCGGCACATCGACTCCCAACTCCCGCTGGTTGACCGTCGCTTTCTTGTGCGTGTGATAAAACTCGATCGGATCCGCGACCGTGATGATGTGATGATCGTAAGTATCGTTGATGTAGTCGATCATCGCCGCCAAGGTCGTCGTTTTGCCCGATCCCGTCGGACCGGTTACCAAAAACAGGCCGCGCGGCCGATTGCACAAATCCTTCACCGCCGGGGGGGTGCCCAAGTCGTTGAAATTCAAGAGCTTGGTGGGAATCTGCCGGCACACCATCGCCACGTTTCCCTTCTGCTTGAAGATTGATACGCGAAAACGAGCCATGTCGCCGAAGGCAAAACCGAAGTCCGAACCGCCGCATTCCTGCAACTCCTGCTGGCAGCGTTCGGGCGCGACGCTCTTCATCAAGGCCATCGTGTCTTCCGCATCCAAAACCTTGGTTTCAAGCCGGATCAAATGGCCGTCCACGCGCACCACCGGGGGCTGGCCCGTCGTGATGTGCAAGTCGCTCGCCTTGCGATTGACCACCGTCTGCAGCAATTTGTCGATCAGAATATTACTCATCGTGTCCGCTCACATTATTCAGTTGTTGCCTGATGTATTTGGCCGTCATAGCCCCATTTAATAAAAAATCGTTGAAGGGACCTTTTCTTCCTGGTGGGGAAAGCTGATGAAGTTACAGAGGAAGGTGCAGGGCCGATGGTGATTGTGCCGGCGCATACCGATAGTAAATGAAAGAATAGAATAAATCGCCCTGTTAGGCATCGATCAATAATTTGCCGTGCTGGCCCGACCCAAGAGATTATTCGCAATCTCATTGAATTCGCAAAGTTTTTTCCGAAAAACGAACTTTTCGGCAGTTTTCAAGCTCATTCGTAGGGCAGGTTTCCAACCTGTCCTACGGTTAGTCGCCTTCGGTGCGCTTGGCGGTACTCATAACCTCCTCGAGGGTTGTAATACCCCGCATGGCTTTGTCGAGGCCGTCGCGGTAGAGGGTTTTCATGCCCTCCGCAAGGGCAGCCCGCCGGATTTCCTCGGTGGGTGCGGCCTCAAACGTCAATTCTCGAATTTTCGAGGACATGAGCATCAATTCATAAATACCCAAACGGCCGCGATAACCGTTACCGCTGCAATGACCGCATCCGCGACCCTTGACAAAAGTGGCGGCGGCCGCCTTCTCCTTGGAGATGCCTGCCGCTTCGAGCACCGACTCGGAAGGGGTAAAAGGTTGCTTGCATTTTTGGCAAACGACGCGCACCAGGCGCTGGGCCATGATGGCGACGATGGAGCTTGACACCAGATAGGAGGGTACACCCATGTCAATCAAGCGCGTAATAGCGCTTGGCGAATCGTTCGTATGTAGTGTACTAAAAACTAAGTGTCCAGTCAAACTAGCTTGAATTCCCATCTGTGCCGTCTCTAAATCGCGCATTTCGCCAACCAGAATAATGTTTGGCGCCTGACGTAACATGGCGCGAATTACCCGCGCAAAATCCAATCCGATGTCGTGCCGTATTTCCACCTGATTCACGCCCGCCAGGTAATACTCCACCGGATCTTCCGCCGTAATAATCTTCTTATCCGGCGTATTCAACTCATTCAACGCGGCATACAAGGAGGTCGTTTTCCCCGATCCCGTCGGACCGGTTACCAAAATAATTCCGTTCGGGCGTTTGATTAAACCTTGGACCTTTTGGAAGTCGTCATCCGCAAAACCCAATTGCCGCAGACCGACCCGGATATTATCCTTGTCCAAAATCCGCATCACCACCGATTGCCCGTGATTGGTGGGTATGACGCTCACCCGAAGGTCGAGTTCCTTCTCCCCCACCGTAATCTTGATGCGCCCGTCCTGCGTTCGCCTTCGCTCGGCGATATCCATCTTCGAGAGAATCTTGACGCGGGAGAGCAACGCGCCTAACAACCTTCTGGGGGGACTGTCGCGCTCCACTAATACGCCATCGATGCGATAGCGTATTCGTATCCGATCTTCAAACGGTTCGATGTGAATATCCGAAGCCCGAAGCTGCACCGCTTCGCTGATCATTAAATGCACCAACCGCACGATCGGGGCACTCGTCTCGTCCACGTCTTCGTCGCGATTCGCGCGATCTTCGACGGTTTCGGTGAAATCGATCGCCGTATCGGTAAACTCCTGCAGCATCGAGTCGGCGCTTTCGCCCACCGTCTGGCCGTAATGCCGGTTGATGGCCTCCAAAATCGAATCCCGCGGCGCCAAGGCTACTTCGATCGGCAGATTTAAAATGAACCGCAGTTTTTCGATCGTTTCATAATCGTCCGGGTCGCTGATAATCACCGTCAACGCATCGTCGCTCCGCGCAAGAGGAATAACCGCGTTTTCCCGGGCGACCGATTCGGGCACCAATTCCACAACCGACGGGGGGATATCGACTTCCGACAAATTGACGTAATCCAGTCCATGCTGTTCGGCCATTGCCCGGGTGATATCTTCGCCGGTGGCATAGCCGAGTTGAATCAAGGCGTCGGGCAGCCGCAGCGCTTTGTCCGTCGCATGTTGTTGGCTCTCCGCCAATTGGTCGGGGCTGATAACCCCCTTGCGGACTAAAATCTCAATATAATTCCCTTTTTTCTTTGCCATCTGCGGCTCCAAGGCATCCTTCAGTTAATAGCACCTAATGTAGGGTGGGCTTCGCCCACCATAAACCTACATAATCATCCCCTATATCTACCCAGATTAACGGCGAAAGGCAATAAAGTCAACGAATTATTCAAAATCCGCGTTGACACCACTCTAGCCTGCGGGGATAATCCCCGCCCACCCTTTTAGCACGCATTATTCATAAAAGCGATTTGTAGAAGCGGCATCTTGCCGCTTTTGCCTAAAATGCGGCAGGATGCCGCATCTACGAAGTTTATGAATAATCCCTTTTAGCGACTCTTTTCTCCATGACATCGGAAAAACGCATCCCGACGGCTTGGCTTCTTGCGGCGGTTTGCCTCGCGTGGGCAGCCGTATCCGTGCGGGCGGCCGATGGTCGGGAGGAATCTTCCGTGATTTTCGCCGGCCCGACGCCGTCCGTCACCCCGCACCAAAACTACGGAGGGTGGACGGCAAGCACCGGCCGCTGGACGCCGATCCGCCGCGCGGCATTCGAGCAGCCTGCCGAGATCCCCGTTACTCCCCCGGAGCCGCCGCCGACCTTTCCGCAAATCAAAAATCCGCTGCAATCGCCGCGCTTGGTGGATGCGGGACCGGAAGCGAATCCCGCCCTCCCCGGCAACGTGCAAGCCGCCGAATCCTGCCCGGAATGCGGGTCGCCGATGGACGACCCGAGCGTCGGCTTCTGCCGGCGCTGCCTGCGCGGCGGCAGCCGGCTCTTTCGGCTTCTCAGTCCCAAACGATGGCTGCAAATCGATCCCGAACTCCGCGCTCAGCGCGAACCTTGGCTTTATCGGCCGTTCAGCGCGGGATTATTCATGGGGTCGATTGTGGGCAGCACCTTGATCGACGACTCGATCCAGCAGGGCACCGGCTTCCTCGCCGGCGCGCGGTTCGGTTACGATTTCGACGACGATTGGGGCCTCGAAATGCGACTGGCCTCGGCCAGCATCCCGCTCTACGGCGGATATCCCAACAACGGCGCGCAGCACAGCGCCGACCATTTCCTCTGGGACATCGATTTCCTTTACTATCCCTGGGGCGACGCCGCCCTCCGCCCTTACGTGCTGATGGGCATCGGCACCGCGCGGATCAAGTTCTCCGACCAACAGGGAGACAACCTCTCGCGGATTCTGGCGGGCATGCCCGTCGGCATCGGCCTAAAGTGGAGACTCGGCGACTGGTTCATCTTCCGCCTGGAATGTTTGGACAACGTGGCGTTCGCCGGCGGCAGCGTCTTCCAAACGCAGCACAATCCCTCGCTCACCGGCGGCCTGGAAATCCGCTTCGGCCGCCCCCGCGTGCAGTACTGGCCCTGGAATCCGGGCATGAGACAGTAGCGGGGAAGGATGAAGGATGAATCGGCCGCTTGCGGACCTTCATCATCTTCACATTACTGGTCGCCGTACCGAGGGTCTGGTTTTCCATTCGTTTTCCGGTTATTTTGGAATCCATGCCCCTTGCCGATCTCGCCCAACTCGAACTGCTCGCCGAAATCGACGCCCTCGCCGCGCGGCTCGAGCGCTGGGCGAACGGCGCGCCCGACTGGCAGCCCGCCGAAACCTGCCGGGCGATGGTCAAACGCCTGAACGAGCGGCTCGCGGGCATGCGAATCCGCTGGGATGCCCCGCTGGTGGTCGCCACGCTCGGCGGCAGCGGTTCGGGCAAGAGCGCGCTCGTCAACGCCCTGCTCGGCGAAGAGGTCGTGCGGACCGGCAAGCAGCGGCCCACCACCACCCGGCCCACGCTCATTTGCCGCGCGGATATCGCTCCCGAAATGTTGAGCATCGATCCGCAAAGCGTCGAACTCATCCACCGCGATCTGCCGATTCTCCGCGACCTCGTGCTCCTCGATTGTCCCGATCCCGACACGACGGAAGATTCTGCCAATGACGGTGCCATGCCCACGCTTGCCGTGGGCATGAAGGAATCCGGAGAAAACGCCCAACATACCCACGACAAGCGTGGGCATGGCACCCTAACTCCCCAAAACGCAGCCCTCACCCCCAGCCCCTCTCCGGGCACCGACCGAAGGTTGGTCGGGAGAGGGGAGATTAACGACAGCAATCTCGCCCGGTTGAGAAAAATACTGCCGCATTGCGACGTGCTCTTGGTCGTCGCCACGCAGCAGAAATACCGCAGCGCCCGCGTGGGCGAAGAACTCGCCGCGGCCGCCCCCGGCGCGAAACTGGTCTTCGTGCAAACTCATGCCGATTGCGAGGACGACATCCGCGCCGATTGGCGCAGCCTGCTGGCCGACCGCCGCGAAGTCGGCCAAATCTTCCTCATCGACTCGCTCGCCGCGCTCGAAGATGCGAAACATGATCTGCAGCCGCGCGGCGAGTTCGCCGCGCTCGTCGATCTGCTCCGCCGGCAGCTAGCGGGCGCGGCCGCCGCGCGCATCCGCCGGGCGAATTTTCTGGACCTGCTCGCCGAAACACTCGTGCGCTGCCGCCGACGACTCGATGAAAGCCAGCCCGCCGTCGAACGAGTGCAAGACGCCATCGCCGACGAGCGCGGGAAGCTGGCGGCGATTTTAGCGAAACAGATGAACGCCGAATTGCTTTCCAGCCGTCGCCCGTGGGAGAATCGCCTGCTTCAGCAAACCGCGGCCCGCTGGGGACTTAGCCCGTTCTCGCTCGTACTGCGGATTTATCAAGGTTTCGGCACGCTGGCGCTGGGCACGCTCCTGTTTCGCGCGCGGACGCCCGCCCAAATGGCCCTCTGGGGCACGCTCGAAGGCGTGCGCGCGCTGCAACGGCATCAGAAAGAAAAGGCCGCCGAGCGCGGCCTCGACCGCCTCGCCGCCGGCTGCTGGGACGACGCCGAAATTCGCCGCGCGGCGATGATTCTCGAAGGTTATACGTCCGAAGCCGGCTTGAGCCGCGACTCGGCCTCGCCGGAAACGGTGGCCGCGGAAGCCGAACGCGCCGGCTCGAACTTCATCGCGCGCGCTTCCGCCGAGTTGGAATCGCTCGTCGCCAAACTCGCCGCGCGGCACGCCGGCTGGTTTACCCGCGGCAGGTACGAATTTTTCTTCCTCTCGATGCTTGGTTGGCTGTTGTTTCGGCTGGGGAAAAATTTCTTTTGGGATTCCGATGCATTGGTGAATCCGCATCCTACGGACGTTTGGGGATTGAATTTCTACCTAGCCGCCGGCTTCTGGCTGGTTCTCTGGTGCCTGCTGCTGCTGTGGATGTTCACCGCCCGCCTGCGCCGCGGACTGCGCCGCGAACTCGACCGCCTTGCCGAAACTTGGCGGCAGCCCTCGACCGCCGCCGAGCTTTTCACCCACCTCGATGCGACGTGCCGGCGGATACGGCAATTTCGAGGCGACTTGGAGAGATTGGAACAGGATGTGCGAAACCTGCAGAAACAAGTTTCAAGTGCGCGGGAGAGTTGACTTACTCTCAAATCCGGTCCAGTTCCGATCAATTGTAAGGAATGCAGAAATGGAACAGGCAATCCAGAAGAAAAAATCAAAGCCCATCCTTTTTTTTATCGTCGGCACATCGCTTGCGATGGTCGCTTTTTGGTTTGGAATGGCGACTATCAATTATGATGCGGAAACGAGCGTTTTTCCGTTCGTGACGGCGGGGTGGTTTGTTTTAGGTTTTCCCTTCGTAGTAGGATTTTCATTATTCTATGCCATCGTGCTGTATTTTCTTTTCCGCCGATTGGGGAAATTATTCACGTGGCTTGCCATGCTTACGGTCTCAACGCTCCTCATCGCGTATTCCATCGATTCCTCATTGCCTCGTAATCAGATTCGAGTCGTTCTTGGCGACGAAATCGCAAAACAAGTCTCGATCATCAAATTGCGCATTTCGGATTCCTTTCGGGATGGGCGAACTTATTTTGGACTAATCCGGGGACCGAAAAATCTAATCCAAACTCTAAAGAAACGTTTCTCGTTGAAAATCCACGAGAACGATGCGATCGATCCAAACAATTTTGAAATGTTGAGTTTGCCTACACCCAAATCGACCACGACCTACTCCGATGACCGCCGCACTTTCTACGTGTCCGAGAATTCCGAGGATATTTGTTTCGTGTTCCGAACATATATTAATTCGCCGGACGGAGAACGATAGAAAAACTTCAAGCTGAATAGGATTAGTCGCGAGCTAATAGTATGGTATGGTTATCTTAAGTTGAGCCAGGCGTCGAGAATCAACGGAAAAAGGGCAACCAGTGGTTGCACAAATTGACCGGCGCGGCTCACCCCCCCAAATTCACTAAAAATTGCAGCCAATGGTTGCAATTTTCGATACTCGCAAAGAGCAATAAAAATGGATGAAATCTTATCCGAGGATTATCGTTCTCTATTGACGGAAATCAAAGACCGCATCAAAGCATCGCAATATGCCGCGCTAAAGTCGGTAAACAAGGCATTAGTAGGCCTTTATTGGGATATCGGTCGAGCCATCAATGAGCGACAATTGGCCGGACTTCATGGCGATGCCGTTGTTAAACGACTGGCAAATGATTTGCAAATCGAGTTTGCCGGAGTCGCGGGTTTTTCTTGGCGAAATCTGTTCAATATGAGGGATTTATATCTTTCTTATTGTAATAAACCGAAACTTCAGCCCTTGGTTGCAAATGTCGGCTGGACCCATAACCTGATCATTATTCAGCGATGTTCCGATCCCCTCGAACGCGAATTCTACCTTCGCATGACCAAAAAATTCGGTTGGTCGAAAAACGTGCTCATTCACCAGATCGAGAACCAAAGCTACGAAAAAACGCTCTTGGGGCAGACCAATTTCGAACGCGCCCTTTCGCCGAAACTTCGCGCCCAGGCTAAGCTGGCCGTGAAGGACGAGTACACCTTCGATTTTTTGGAAATGGGCAAGGAACATAGCGAGCGGGAGTTGGAGCGGTCGCTCATCGCCCGCATCGAAGATTTTCTCCGCGCAATGGGAGGTCTGTTCGCCTTCGTCGGCAGTCAATTCCGGTTGGAGGTGGGTGGAGAGGAGTTTTTCATCGACCTGCTGCTCTACCATCGCCGGCTCCGTTGTCTGGTGGCGATCGATTTGAAAATCGGCAAGTTCGAGCCTGAATTCGTGGGCAAAATGCAATTTTACCTCTCTGCGTTGGACGCCCAAGTCAGGGAATCGGGCGAAAATAACTCCATCGGCATCATCCTCTGCAAGGAAAAGAACCGAACCATCGTCGAATATGCGCTCTACGACGCCCGAAAACCGATCGGCGTGGCGACTTATCGAACCATCAAACGGCTCCCCAAGGAACTCAAAGGCCAACTCCCGACACCCGAGGAAATCGGCAAACTCTTGGAAGACGTGTCTTGATTTGCCGGTTGGGGAAAAGCGTTAAGGATATCGGTTGAAAATCGGCCGCTCCAATTTCGAAAGCAATGAACATGAGCACCGCGAATCCCTACACTCCGCTACCCGAATCGCCTCCCAAGCCGAAGCTCTCGCCCACTTTCTGGATCCTCAACACCATCGAAATGTGGGAGCGGCTGGCGTATTACAACCTGCGGGTCATGGCGCCCATCTACATCATGCAGGCCGACAATCCCGGCGGATTGCACTTGACCGCCATCGACAAGGGCGACATCTATGCGTGGTGGTCGGTCTTCCAGTCGCTCTTGCCGGTCGTTACCGGCGGGCTGGCCGACCGCTTCGGCTACAAGCGCTCCCTCGCCTTGGCCATCAGCATGATGATGGGCGGATATCTGCTGATCGCCTTTATGCGCGATTTGACGTTCTTCAGCGATACATTAGGCTGGGACATGAACCGGGTCAACTACTGGTCGTTCTTCCTCTCAATTCTCGTGTTGGCCAGCGGAACCGCGCTCTTCAAGCCCAGCATCCAAGGTTCGCTCGCGCACCAATTGACCAAGGAAAACTCCTCGGTGGGCTGGGGCATCTTCTACTGGGTCGTCAACGTCGGCGCGTTCGTCGGGCATTACCTCCCCGCGGTCCTCTTGGGCCTCAGCGTTTTTCTGCCCGGGCCGCTCTTCGGTGAACTCAACTCGAAAGAAGCCTGGCGGAACCTGTTCCTCGCCTCGGCGTTTTTCACTTCCTTCAATTTGCTGCTGCTGTTCACTTTCCGCGACGTGCCCTCCGGGGCCTCGAAGACCGAGTCGCTCTCCAGCGTGCTTTCGCGGACGATCACCAACATCCTCGAATGGCGGCTACTCTGCTGGATGGCCATCATGTCCTGCTTCTGGCTGATGATGTACCAACTCTGGGACCTGCAGCCTAATTTCATCGCCGATTGGGTCGATAGCTCCTCGATGACCCGCTGCCTCGCCTGGCTGCCGATGGGCGTGCAAAGAGTGCTCATCGAACAAACGCCTCGCGGACCGATGATTCCGCAGCAAATCCTGCTGAGCTTCAACGCCATGTTCATCATCCTCGGCGTGGTGGGAATGTCCTGGCTCACGCGGCACATCCGCACCCTCACGGCCATGCTTTTCGGCATGATCCTGGCCACCGTCGGCGTGCTCGTCGCCGGCTGGACGCAAAGCGCCTGGATTCTCGTCGGCGGGATCGTCTTCTTCTCGTTCGGGGAAATGATGACCGGCCCCAAAAAGAGCGAATACCTCGCGCTCATCGCCCCGCCGGGCAAGAAGGGGCTTTATCTCGGCTACGTGAACATCCCCGTCGGCGTGGGCACGTTTTTCGGTTCCTGGATCGCCGGCGAAGTGTACGCCCGCTACGGCGAAAAGGCCGTGCTGGCCTTGAGATATCTCGCAGAAAAAACGACCTTCGGGGCCGGAAAAAACTGGAACGGCGACATGACGAATCTCGAAGCCGCACTCGGCGTGAACCGCACCCAGGCGATGCAAAAACTGCAGGAGGTTACCGGCCTCGACGCCCAGGCCGCCACCGATATGCTTTGGGCCACCTATTCGCCGAACCTCGTGTGGATTCCCTTCGCGCTGATCGGCGTCGTGGCCGCCACCGGCCTCTGGATTTTCGGCCAACGCGCCAAACGCTGGAGCGACATGAATGCCTGAAACCGACAGTCCGTCGAAAAAGTCCGATCTCGGGACGAAATGCTACTTTTTCAACGCGCCGCGAACGTGGTATATTTGGAGAGACGAAAACATCGAGAAATAGAGGGAAACGCCATGTCCTCCGCACAATACCCCGCTTCGATCAAGTCCCTCGGCCCCTGCCGCTTCGATTCGCCGCTGCCGCTGAACACCACGCTCGGCGACGACACGGGCAACTTCACGCCCGACGAGCAGCGGGTGCGGGGCGATGTTTACGTCCCGCCCGCCGAGGACGAACTGACCTTCGAGAAGGCCGGCCCGCGGCAGAAGCTCTTTTTCGATCCGGCGACGACCCGCGCGGCCGTCGTTACCTGCGGCGGGCTGTGTCCGGGCTTGAACAACGTCATCCGCTCGGTCGTGGTGGCCCTGCAACTAAATTACGGCGTGCGCAACGTGCTGGGCATCCGCTACGGCTACCAGGGGCTTTGTTTCCGGGGCGATCCGCCCGTCAAGCTGACGCTCGATATGGTCGATGGCATCGACAAGAAAGGCGGGACGATCCTCGGCTCCTCGCGCGGCACGCCGACCTCGGCCGAAATGGCCGATTTTCTGCAAGCCCAGCGGATCGACATGCTCTTCACCGTCGGCGGCGACGGCACGCAGCGCGGCGCGCACGCGCTCCACGAGGAACTCCAGCGCCGGGGAGCGAAAATCGCCGTGGTCGGCATCCCCAAGACGATCGACAACGACATCCAGCTCTGCGACCAGACGTTCGGCTTCGCCACGGCCATCGAGATCGCCCGGCAGGTGCTCGACTGCGCGCACGTGGAATCGAAGGGCGTGGACAACGGCGTGGGACTGGTGAAGCTGATGGGCCGCGATTCGGGCTTCATCGCCGTCGGCGCGACGCTGGCCAGCCAGGAAGTCAACTTCGCCCTCATTCCCGAACAGAAATTCGCCCTGCACGGCGAGAAGGGATTTTTGGCGGCCCTCGAAAAGCGGCTCTTGCACCGCAAACATGCGGTCATCGCGCTCGCCGAAGGCGCGGGACAACATCTGTTCCCCGCCGAGAAGGTCGAGCGCGACGCTTCGGGCAACGTGAAACACCAGGATATCGGCCCGTTCATGAAACAGCAAATCGTCTCGCATTTCGCCCAGCGCTCGATTCCGGTGGAAGTGAAGTACATCGATCCGAGCTATATCATCCGCAGCGTGCCCGCCAACTGCGCCGACAGCCTGCTTTGCGATTCGCTCGCCCGCCGCGCGGTCCACGCCGGCATGGCGGGCAAGACCGACCTGCTCGTGGCCGTGCTGCATCACGCGTTCATCCACGTCCCCATCACGCTGGCGACCGAAAAACGCCGCCAGGTCCACCTCGAAGGCGAAGGCTGGTCCTCCGTCCTTGGCGCCACCGGCCAGCCGCACGAATTCGTGTAAACGCCATGCTCGACGGCCAATCCGCAACGCCGAAATCCAAACTCCGTTGGTATCTATACCGCCTGTGGACGCTTTTTATCCTTACGTTCCTGGTTGCCGTGGCGTGTAGCTGGTTTGCAGTGAAAATGGAGCAGGCAAGGAAGCAGAAGTAAGCGGTAATAGCGTTTGTATTTTTAGGGAAACCAAGGATCATTCAACAATGACCACCAAATATTGTAAACCCTGGTGGCTATTAGGATTAAATTGTGTATTTATGTGTCTGTTATTTTTGTGTTCCGCCAAATTAATGGATGAATACATCAATAATTGCGTTAGCACAAATGATAACACATATTCTTTCATTAAAAAAAGTTCCCTCATATTTCCATGGAGTTTGTTCGGCATAGCAATATTGGCAGTTTTCATACGTTTCATTCGTGCTTTTTACAAGCAACATGCACAATTTACGATCAGAAGTATTTTACTTCTAACCTTATTCGTTGCAGCCTGTTGTAGTATTTATTCATGTTTCGGTTTTGGTGCAATGGTATTTGTCTATAGCGGAGTGTATTTATGGATTTTATCAATTTGGTATTGGAAGGCACATGTTGAGTGAACTTTTATTTCAACTCGAAAAAAGTTAAATAAGCTACCATGCCCGCCACCGAATCCCTCCCCCCACGCCCGACCTACACCGCCGAACAATCGGCCGCGATCGCGGCGCGGGATATTTCGGTAGCGCTGTCGGCGGGGGCGGGGTGCGGGAAGACGTTCGTGCTGACCGAAAGGTTCCTATCGCATTTGCAACCGGCGAAAAGCGGGCGGGATAAGCCCGTGCGGCTCAGCCAGTTGGTGGCCATCACCTTCACCGAGCGGGCGGCCCGCGAAATGCGCGACCGCGTGCGGAAGGCCTGCTACGAACGGCTGAGACAATGCCCGGAAGATGAGGTCGAGCACTGGCGGGAGTTGCTCCGCGAGTTGGATTCCGCGCGGATCAGCACGATCCACTCGTTTTGCGGTTCGCTCTTGCGGTCGCACGCGGTCGAAGCCGGATTGGATCCGCGTTTCCGCGTGCTCGACGCGGCCCAATCGGACACGCTGCTCTTCGAACTGATCGACCGCGGCCTGCGGCGGCGGCTGGCCGACCGCGACGAAGCGGTCATCGAACTGATCGTGAAGTACGGCCTCGACCGGCTGCGGGAAATGGTCGGCCTGTTCCTCGACTGGCGGCAGGATATCGACTGGGCGGCATGGCGCGAAAAAACACCGGAAGAATTGACCGCCCTCTGGGAAAACTATTTCCGCGAGGCCGTTTTCCCGAAAATGCTGCGGGAGTTCGTCGATTCGCCCGACGGCCGAACCGTGCAGAAAATCGCGGGACTAACTCCCTGCCCGTGCAGTCATGCCACGATGCAGGAGCGGATGAGGATCATCCTCGAGGCGTTCACGAAATTATCGGCGGATCGAAGTTCCCCCGCAAACGCCGCCGAAGTCTTCGCCGAATTGGAAAATCTTCATGCCGCCGCCAGGGTACAAGGGGCCGGGATCAAACATTGGTCCGACGGGGAAGCCTACACCCGCTTTTCCGAGGCTGCCAAAGCGTTTCGCGATCGGATTAAAGCATTCCAAAACAAAGCCGCTTTCGACGCCGACGCCGCCCTGCCGGTGGCCGAGATGGGCGTGCGGCTCCTGCATTTGAGCGAAGAAATCGCCGCCGAATACGAGCGGGAAAAACAAGGCTTAAGCGTGCTCGATTTCAACGACCTTCTCATTCACGCCCGACGATTGCTCGTCGGGCCGGAGAAAAAAATGCTCCGCCGCCGTTGGGCCGAACATCTGCGGCTGCTGCTGGTCGATGAGTTCCAAGACACCGATCCGCTGCAAGTCGAGTTGGTCAAGGCGCTCTGCGACAACGAAGTTACCCGCGGCAAGTTGTTTTTCGTGGGCGATTTCAAGCAATCGATCTATCGCTTCCGCGGGGCCGATCCGCACGTCTTCCGCCTGCTGCGCGAGGAGGTGCCCGAGCGCGGCCGCCTGCCGCTCTCGGAGAATTTCCGCAGCACGCCGGGCGTCATCGAATTCGTGAACGCGCTGTTCGCCGAGGAATTCGAGGGCTACGAGCCGCTCCGCGCCCATCGCGCGGAGATCATTCCGCCGCCGGCCGTCGAATTCCTCTGGGCGATGGAAGAAGTCGGCGAGCCGGAACGTCCTCGCCCCCGGCCCACCGACTCGCCATCTCTCCCCGAATCCTCGGAGCTTGACGACTCCACCCCCGTCGAGCGCCGCCGCCGCCGCGAGGCCGATTGGATCGCCCGCCGCATCCGCCAAATGCTCGACGGCGGCGAAAAGCTGGTGGGCGACAGGGACGCCGAAAAGGCGGGAACGCCGACGGCCCGCGCCGTGAAGCCGGGCGATATCGCGATCCTCTTCCGCGCGCTCACCGATGTGGCTTACTACGAAGAAGCGCTCCGCCGCCACGGCATCGACTACTATCTGGTGGGCGGCCATGCCTTTTACGCGCAGCAGGAAGTCTATGATCTGATGAATTTGCTCCGCGCGCTGGAAAGTCCCTGCGATGAAGTCGCCTTGGTGGGCGTGCTCCGCAGCCCGTTTTTTTGCCTGCTCGATGAAACGATCTTCTGGCTGGCGAGGCATCCGCAAGGGTTGCACGGCGGATTGTTCGCCGAAAAGCTGCCGCCGGAACTGGACGCGGAGCAAGCGGCCCGCGCGCAATTCGCCGCCGAAACGCTGCGGGAGCTGCGCGCGATGAAGGACCGCTTGCCCGTCGCCCGGCTGATCCGCCTCGCGCTCGACCGGACCGCGTACGATGCGATCTTGCTGGCCGAATTTCTCGGCGAACGCAAGCTGGCCAATCTCTACAAGCTGATCGAGCAGGCCCGGAGCTTCGACGAGTCGGGCGTTTTTTCGCTTTCCGATTTCATCGCCCAACTCTCGGAGTTCGTCGTCCGCCAGCCCAAGGAGCCGCTGGCCGCCACGCAGGCCGAGTCGATGGACGTGGTGCGGCTGATGTCGATCCATCAGTCGAAGGGCTTGGAGTTTCCCGTCGTTTTCGTGGCCGACCTCGACCGCCCGCTGCGCAGCCGGCCGCCCGCGGCCGTCTTCTCGCCCGTGCTGGGACCGCTCATCAAAGACGCCGAAATCGCTTCGGGCTTCAACCTCTTTATGCAGGCCGAAAACAAGGAAGACCGCGACGAGGCCGTGCGGCTGTTCTACGTGGCCGCCACCCGCGCCGCCGATTATTTGGTTCTCTCCGCGGGCTTCGATCCGCCGAAGGCGGAAAACGAGGGTGAAGATAGAAAGCAAACCCACGATTTCAAGCCCAAAGGCGAGTGGCTGCAACTGCTCGCCCGGCATTTCGATCCGCTCACCGGTCAGCCGATTCAAGAAGGCCGGCCGGTGAAGGTCATCACTTCCAAGCCCGAACTGCAAAAGCAGCCGGAAGATATTACCGTCCATCGCCGTTTGAAAACCGTTGAGGAAAAGACCCGCGAAATGGCGGAAAAGGAAGAAGGCTTGTGGCCGCCCTATTTGGACGCCCTTGCCGCCGATGAAAACGCCCGCCGACAATTGTCCTTCTCCCGGCTGTCGGGCAAGCTGCATCGCGCGATCCCCGCGAACCGGGACGGCCCCGCCCCGGATATTTTTGCAACGGATGCCGCGATCGAAATCGATAGCGCCGCAGAACCGCGCATCGATCCGCTGGGGCTCGGCACGCTCGTACACGCCGTGCTGGCGGAAGTCGATTTCGCCGATCCGAAAAATCTTCCCGCGCTCGTCGAGCGCCACGCCGCCGAACACGTCGGCGACGAGCGGGCGGCGGTAGCCCAAGCTGTCGAGATGCTCGAACGCTTTACAAACTCCGAACGCGCGAAAGAAATCGCCGCGGCGAAGCAAGTCCATCGGGAACTGGAATTTCTCCTCGCTTGGCCGCCCGATGGGGAGCGGAGCGACGGACGATACTTTCAAGGCTTTATTGATTTGCTCTATCTCGACGCCGCCGGCGGCTGGCATCTGCTGGATTTCAAAACCAACGTCGTTACAGAGTCGAATTTGACCGAAGTGGCCGCGAACTACAAACTGCAGATGCTGGTCTATGCCTTGGCGGTCGAAAAAATCCTCAAATCACCCCCGCGGGAGTTGACGCTCCACTTCCTCCGCACCGGCTGGGAAAAAACCTTCCCTTGGGATGATGCCGCCCGAACAAAAGTGGTCGAAATGGTGAACGATTTAATTTGAAGTTTTAATACCACTATCGGGTGGTACGGCTTACAATTTGAACATTCAATGTTCAAATTGTAAGGAAAATAGCAAGTAGAATAATAAACTTTCATGCAGAAAGAGAATCCGAATCCCCAACGCCGTTTCGCGGTCGAGGTCGTCCGCCGATTGAGGGACGCCGGCTTTACGGCCTATTGGGCGGGAGGATGCGTGCGCGACCAATTGCTGGGCCGAACGCCCAAGGACTACGATGTGGCGACCGACGCCACGCCCGAACAAATCCAACAACTCTTCGGCCGCCGCCGCACGCTGGCCATCGGCGCTTCGTTCGGCGTGATTACGGTCAAAGGCCCGAAAGTGGCGGGCATGATCGAAGTCGCCACCTTCCGCAAGGACGCCGCCTACAGCGACGGCCGGCATCCCGACGGCGTTACCTTTTCTTCTGCCGAGGAAGACGCCCGCCGCCGCGATTTCACCGTCAACGGCCTGTTTTTCGATCCGCTCGAAGAGCGGGTCATCGACTACGTCGGCGGGCAGGCCGATTTGACGGCCAAGGCGCTGCGCGCCATCGGCGACCCGCGCGAACGCTTCGCCGAAGACAAGCTGCGAATGCTCCGCGCCGTCCGCTTCGCCGCGGTGCTCGGTTTTGCCATAGAGGAAAGCACGCTGCGGGCGATCCGGGAGATGGCGGGCGAAATCGCCGTCGTCAGCGCCGAACGCATCGCCATGGAAATGCGGCGGATGCTCGTCGAGCCGGGCCGCGTCCGGGCGGTCGAGTTGCTCCTGGAATCGAACCTCGCCACGCAGGTTCTGCCGGAGATCGTGCCGACCACGGAGGAAGATCGGAAAAAATTGAATGAACCGCTCGCCGTTCTCGATCGACTCGGTGCCATGCCCACGCTTGCCGTGGGCATGATGGAAACGCGAGAAAACTCACTATATACCCACGACGAGCGTGGGCATGGCGCCCCGCGAACCAATCCGAATTTCCCGCTCGCGCTAATGATCCTGCTGCACCGGATCGTCGCGGCGGACGAAGCGCTCGATATCTGCCGCCGCTGGAAATTGTCGAACGACGAGTCGGACCGCATCCATTGGCTGCTCGAGCATCAAGCGTCGCTCGAAAATCCGCAAATGCTGCGGTGGTCGCAATTGCAGCCGCTTTTGATCTCGGAATACATCGACGATCTCTTGACCTTCATGGAAGCCGTATCGCCCGCCGCCGCCCAAGCCGCCGCCTATTGCCGCGAAGAATTAAAACGCCCCCGCGAAGAACTCGATCCGCCACCGCTCGTAACCGGCGAAGACCTGCTTGCGCTCGGCATTCCGCAAGGGCCGCGATACCGCATTTTATTGGAAGAAATTCGGCAGTCGCAACTTGATGAAAATCTCCTCGACCGCAACGAGGCGCTCCGATGGTTAAAAATGAGGGAATTCGGATAGACAGTTGACAATTATCCCATGGTCGCTCTATCATACGAATATAGTCGAGACTTTAGCATTCTTATCGGGATTTGATGATGACACATAAGGGCAATTTTGCTAATATTTCGGCCTGGCAACAACCAAGGAGGGTCAATCCATGCCAGGACCAGGTGAATACTTGCCCGATGC
>JADLEL010000031.1 GCA_020846145.1 Pirellulales bacterium
CCGCCGCGCTGAGCGATGACGACCGTCTGAGCAAGTACCTCCACTGTCGTCCCGGATGTGCGTTCATTCGCCGACCCAAACTTCCCAAACTATCGGCCGAAACTTGCAAAAGCTGAAATGCACCCGGGCGAATGCAGGAGGTCTGCAAAGTCATCGTTTCCATGCCGGAGCGCGTGGACGAGGATTTGCGGCGGTCATTTCTGCGCCTTGAGTCGGTAGGGATTGCGCTCCTCCGGCTTCCTGGGCAACGGCTCGACGACGAGCGGCGGCGGTCGGTCACCGGCGAAAAGCAAGGCGATGTCGCCTTTGACAAGCGGCAATTCACAAACGCCGTCGCCGAGCGAGATCATCTTTGCGGGCTTGCCGTTGACGCGCAATTTCACCGCGGCGTTTTCGAAGCCGGGCACGACTCGGCACGGCTCCCCGGCGAGGCTTTCGATCCGCACCCAATGCGTTTTGCCGCCATTCCGCGCGGCGCTCACGAGGAACGCGCCCTCGGTGCGGAGGTCGTGAAAGACGGCGTCCGGCCAAGCCTTGGGCACGGCGGGGAAGACGCGAATCCGATCGCCCCAACTCTGCAAGAGCATGTCGAGCAGCATCTGGCACATGCCGCTATGCGTCTCGGAACAGGGATTGCCGCCTTCGGTGTGCATCGTATTGGCGGAAACATTGCGCGAATCGAGCGCCGCCTGCAGGTGCAAGAGCGCGTCCTCGGCGCGGCCCATCGAAGAGGCCATCGAACTCATGACCGCCTGCGACCAGGCGTTGGGCATTTTCGGATCGGCCCAATAGCGCCACGAACGTTCGAGCAGTCCGCGATGCTGCGGCCAGTCCCAATTGACCGTGTAGTACGGATAGAACATCAGCAAATGCGTCCAATGCCGATGTCCCTTGGGGGCGGGCACGCCGGGGCCGCCGCAGTAGCCGTTTTCATCGGTGGGGAATTCGACCAGGTTTTCGAGCACGTCTTTCCACTTGGGGATCAGTTCGTCGTCGATCTTCAACCGCGCGCAGATCTTCAGCAGCGTTTCGCAGCCCCAGCGGACCGAAGCCAGGTCGTAATTGTTGTCGGCACAGGTCAGCGATTCTGGACAATGCGCCCGGGGCGTGTGATAGCGGCCCTGCGGATCCTTGTCGAGCACGTGCAGATAAAGATTCACCGCCCGGCGGAGCAGCGGATAAACCCGTTTGCGGAGAAATTCCTCGTCCATCGAATAACGGTACTGGAGCCACAAATTGTGGCAGAGCCAGGTGAGGTTGCCGTATTCGTTCCAGCGGTCGAAGCGTTCTTCGAAATCGGCGCCCGTGCAGCGGGAGATGCCGGCCGAGTCGTGCCGATACTTCTCCGGCACGGCGAGGATCAGATTGGCCTCGTTCTTTTTTATGGCGTCGGACAGGTTCTCCATCATCTCCAGCCGATTGGCGCCGGGGAACGTCCAAAAGAGCATCTGCGCGTTCAAATTGAACCAGATCGCGGGCCAGATGGTGGGCTTGTACCAGGGGCCGATGACGTCGCACAGCGGCCCGCCCTTGCGGATGCTCGAACCGAACTTGTACATTTGGATCCAGTAGAACGCTTCCATTCGCGCGTCGGGGATCGAGAGGAAACTGGCCGGATAGTACGCGTGCCACCACGCGCGATGCTCGGCCAGCAGTTTGGCGAAGTCCGCCTGCCGACCCGCCGCGATGGCGGCCGCGGCCGTTGCTTCGGAGCCGGATTTCGGCCAGTCGTCGGCGACGGTGACGAGCAAGCGGCGGGCGTTGCCTTCGGCGGGAACTTCCCGCCAGGCGGTGCAGTAATCGCTGCCGTCGCATGTTCTTTTTTGCAGGCAAAATTGCATGCCGTCCCGCTCGTAGATTTTCGGCGGCGGATTTGTGCGATCCGCGCTCGGATTGCGGGGCACGACGGAGACATCCGGCTTCCACCGCCACGTTCCCTTTTCGCCCCCCTTGGCCGTAACTTCCATCACGATCAGCGGGAGCCGGGCATGCGCGAGGAGACGCCATTGGATTTCGCCCTTCTCGGTGGTGATTTTGCCCACGGCCTCGGCATCGTAGAGGCGGACGCGCATCGTGCCGCCGGAGATTTTGCCTTGCGTGGAAAGGGTGAAATGGCCGATGGGGAGCCGCCCTTTGCGAGTAATCGCTTCCAGCGCGGCCGGTTCGGTGCGGTGATCGGCAACGTCGGTGCGGCCGATTTCCAGGTGGAGCCGGTTACCGTCCTCCCGCCAAAGCATCGCGCCCAGCAGCCCATTGCCGACGAACGGGGCCTCGTAATAGCTTTCGGCGAGGCGATCCATCACCAAGTCTTGCCGCTCCAAAAAATCGGCCCAGTTTACCCGCACGCCAAAGGGCGTTTGCGCTTCGCCTTCCGCCGACTTTGCCAGGGGAGCAAGACCAACGAATGCCAGCACGAAGATTACGGCAAAACGGGCGATCAAGGTTTGGATCGAGTTCATCAAGGAGTCCTTGCGCATAGTTGTTGATCGAGCCGGATTCGATCCATTCTAATCCATTTTCCCGCCGCATGGAATAACCTCGCAACCTTCCCCCTTGGTCTCGCCAAGGACTCCTAGTCGCGATCGAACACCCTTCTTTACGGAATAATCGCAACTTCCCCGGCGGGCCGGCGACAGGAGAACTGCAAACTCATTTTTTCACGGGAGGACACGTTGGAAAGCCGCGACCAGTGGTCCCGGTTCGCGGAAGACAGGAATGTCCGGCCTCCTGATTCTTGCAACTTTGCAGTTCTTCTGGGGCCGGCGACGGCCGCATTGTCAATTCCAGCGAGAAATTCTATACTTTGCGATGGTTCAAGCATGACGATGGCATTTTGTGGCGCGCACGGGGCAGGCGAGACGCCCGCGCCACGACGTATTCTTGGACGGCCGCTTTGCAGAGTCTTTGCCGGACGAAAAACCTTAACGCATTGCACATCGAATAGCCATGCCCGCTCCGCGCGTCGTTTATCTTCGGAGCCTGGAAGAACTCCGCGCGGCGGCGGCGGCGTGGGACGATCTTTGGCGGCGGAGCGAAACGACGTTTCCCACGCTGCAGGCGGAGCATATCGCCCAGTGGATCGAACACTTTGCCCCGCAAACGAAGTGCATGGCCGTCGCGGTGGAAGAAAACGGCCGTTTCACGGCGGCGTTGCCGCTGCTGGGCAGGAAAATCGCCCGCGTCTTTCGCGGCGGCGCCTTCCCCTGCAACGAATGGTCGTCGAGCGGCGATTTGCTGCGGGACGCCGGCAGCGAGGCGGGACGAACGCTCGATCCACTTCTGGCGGCGGTTGCGGATTTGCCGATTTCGCTTCTTTGGCTGGACGAGATTCTGCCGGATACGAACCGCTGGAAAGCTTTTCTGCAGACGCTCGAGCGGCGCGAATCGAAAACGGTCGTCCGCCCGCGCTGGCAAGCGGGCCGGGTGGAGATCGGCGGGGATTGGCAGGCGTATCGCTCGACGTGGTCGCGGAAACATCGGCAAAACACGGCCCATTGCATCCGGCAATTGTCGCATTCCGGGGATCTTCAATTGCGATTGCTCTCCGCCTTCGCACCCGGCGAAGCGGCCCGCTGGATGCGCCGCGGCTGGGAAATCGAGAACCTCGGCTGGAAGGGCGCGGCGGGCAGTTCGGTGCTGAAAACGCCGGGGATGGAAGCCTTTTATGCGAAGCAAGCGGAACTGCTGGCACGGGAAAACCAACTCGAATTGGCGTTTCTCGAATCGGCCGGGCGGCCGATCGCCTTCGCTTACGGACAGTCGGCGAAGGGCGTTTTCCATTCGGTGAAGATCGGCTACGATCCCTCTTTCGCCGACTATTCGCCCGGCCAATTGCTGCGGTATTTTCTGCTGGAGCGATTTCACGGCGAGAGGGACCGCAAGGCGCTCGATTTTCTCGGGCCGCTGACCGATTCCCACGCCGCCTGGCAGCCTAAAACCTACGCCGTGTCGCGCTTGGCGGCGTCGCTGGGAGGTCTCGCGGGGAATCTGGCGGTCGCGGCATACCGACGCTGGCGATCAAGCGTTTAACTCATCTTCAACACCGCGTTATTTCTCGCCCCGGTAATCATCGCCGAACCTACCCCCTCTAAATGGTGGTGATGCGGCGGGCAGGAGGTTCGACTCGTCGGAGAAACAGTTGCTCTTCTCCGGGGTTTCATCTGTTAGCCCGCATTATTCATAAAAGCGATTTGTAGAAGCGGCATCTTGCCGCTTTTGCCTAAAATGCGGCAGGATGCCGCATCTACGATGTTTATGAATAATCCGGATTAGCGATTGCTCGTTGACGAATCGTTGCCCATGATGGGAAGCGACGGCGCGATACGCCGAGGAGGGTGGTCGGTCGGTTCGGATTGCGATAAACTAAGGATCGAAGCGTAGGTTATGCTTCAGCATAACGAAATGCCTGTCGGGCTGGAATGTTATGCTAAAGCATAACCTACGGATCCGCGGATTGCCTTTCCGATCGATCACCCCCCCAAGCAGGCCAATTTCCCCTTGGTCGTCAGCGAATCGTCCGCCCGCCGCTATGCGCTGGACCCCGACGTCCGGCTGATGCTCGAAGTCCGCGACGACAACGCCGCCGCTTTCGAGGAGTTGGTGCTGCGCTATCAGGATCGCTTGATGACCATTCTCCGGCATCTGGCAGGCGATGCCGGGCAGGCGGAGGATCTCGCGCAGGAGATTTTTTTGCGGGTCTATCGCTCGCGGAAAACCTACGAACCGAGCGCGAAATTCGCGACCTGGTTTTTTACGATCGCCAACAACGTCGTATCGAACTCGCTGCGTTCGCGCAGCCGGCGGCACGAGCACACGGTGGCCTCGCGCGACAGCGGCCCCCAGGACGTGCTGCTCGCGGCGAGCAGCGGCCAAATGCCCGCCCGGCTGTTGGACAAGGCGGAGATGCGCGAGATCGTGCGGATGGCGTTGGAGTCGATTCCCGAACGGCAGCGGTTGGCGGTATTGTTGTGCAAGTTCGAGGGGCTGAGTTACGCCGACATCGCCGCGGCGCTGGAGGCGACGCCGCAGGCGGTCAAGTCGCTCCTCGCCCGCGCGCGGATCAATCTCCGCGAAATTTTGCAGCCGTATTACGAAAGCGGCGAACTGCCCGGAAAAAACGCAAGCGTGAATGATGAATGATGAATGGCAAATGGTAAAGGATGAGGAATGAATCATGGAGACTGGTCTCATTCATCATTCAACATTCATCATTCATCATTCCTAACCGCCCGTATATCGCATTCAAGAACAATTTCAAAGATGTCCCCCGATCCCGCCACCACCGAAAGCTCGCTGGAAGAGCAGTTGGTCGCCTATCTCGACGGCGAACTGGACGCCGAGGCGGTCCGCCGGATCGAGGAGCGCTTGGCGGCCGAGCCGGAGGTCCGCGAGACGTTGAATCGGCTGGAGCGGACCTGGGAGATGCTCGACGAATTGGGAGCGACGCCCGTCGGCGAGAGTTTCACGCAAACGACCTTGGAGATGGTCGCGGTGGCCGCCGAGGACGACGTTCGGCGGGCGATGGCCGAAGTTCCGCTGCGTCGCCGCCGCCGGTGGCGGCTGGCCTGCGCCGGCGTTTTCGCCGCCGCCGCGGCCGGATTCGGCGCCGCATTCCTAGCCCTGCCGAACTCCAATCGCCAACTGCTCGCAGACCTGCCCGTGCTGGAGAATCTCGAAGAATATCGGCAGGTGGATGACATCGAATTCCTTCGTTTGTTGAGGCAAAAAGGATTGTCCCTGCATCCGTCTTCGGAGCCGCCGGTCGAGGAGCGCCCCTCGCTGGAGAACGTACCGGCGGCGGATTTGGCGAGCCGGGTCGCAAGCCTCTCGCCCGGCGAAAAAGCGGACTTGGCGCAAAAAAAAGCGAGTTTCGAGAATCTCAACCGGTCCGAACGGGAAAAAATTCAGCGGCTGCATCAAGAGATTCGCAACGATGCGGATGCCGCCGAGCTGCGCCGGATCATGCACGACTACTACCTGTGGTGGAAAAACCTGTCGCCGTACGACAAGAACGAATTGAGTTCGCTTTCTTCCCCGCCGGCGCGCATCGCCAGAATCGAACTCCTGAAGCAAGAGGAACTCAAACGCACGAAAAACCTCTCCGAAGGGGACGTGGCGGCCTTGCGGGATTGGATGAAGCAATACGTCGCGAAATTCGAAGACCGCTATCGGGAATACCTGAAAACGCTCTCGCCGGAAAAACGCAAGGCCTGGGAAGATAAACGACCCGAGGAGCGGCGGTGGGACACGTTGCGTTTCTTCAGGCAGCAATGGCAACCCTGGCAGCGGGGCGGCAACAAATCGCCCCCGCCCGAAGAACTCGCCGCGCTGCGCGCGAAACTCTCGCCCGAGATTCAAGCAATGCTTCAAGACAAGCCGCCCCTCGAACAATGGCGAATCATCCAGGGGTGGCTGCATTCGCTTCCGCGGCAAAAATTCGACGCCCCCGGGGGGCGCGGACCCAATTCCTTGGTGGACGAGAACGAGATCGCGGAGTTTTTCAAGGGACTTCCCCGCGAGGAGCGCGAACGGTTGTTGAACCTTCCGCCGGAGATTTTGCAGCACGAACTGCAGCGCAGATATCTGTCGCGGATGAATCAGATGCAGCCGTTCGTCGGCCGTCCCGAAGGTCCGTTCTCCGGCGGCCCCCCCGGACCGCGCGGTTTTCCCGATTGGCGACCGCCCAACAAGTCGAAATAGTCGTTTAGCCCGGAGCCAACGGCGACGGCGGAATGCAACGGCACATCGCGGTCGTTTTTTGCCCAAGCGCCGTCGCCGTCGGCTCCGGGCTAAACGAATTCGAGTGCGCTACTCCGGCTTCGCGGTCGAGATCGGCAGCCAGGTGCAGAGGTAATATGCCCGGGGCGTCGCCGAATCGAGGATCGCTGCCAGATCGAGGCCCGGCGACGACTTCGCTTGTCCGCCCAAGATTAGGTCGGCCAACGTGGGTTCGGATTTGTAGCGCACCACCGAGACGTCGTTGCTGGGAACGTTTGCCAGGGCGATCGCGCGTTCGACGGCTTTTTCGAGGAAGCCCACCTGATCGACGAGCCCGCTTTCCTTGGCCTGATCGGCGGTGAAAATTTGGCCCGTGGCCAATTTGTCGAGCGCGGCGGGATCGGCTTTGAACTTGGGCCGCCCCGATTGAATCGCCTCTTTGAACCGCGCGAAGCCCTCGTTGACCAATCCTTGAAAGATTTTCTTTTCCTCGTCGGTCATGGGCCGCGCGAAGCTGCCCATCCCTTTCAAATGGTGACTCGTAACCTCGTCCGATTCGACGCCGATCTCCTTCATCAGCCCGGCGAGGTTGTAGTGCGGAATGATCACGCCGATCGAGCCGGTCCAGGTGGTCGGCTCGGCGAAGATCGAGTCGGGCGCGTCGCCCACCGCCATCGACACGTAATAGCCGCCGCTGGCCGCGATCGCGCCCATGCTCACCACGACGGGAATCCGCGTTTCCTCGCGGAACTTGCGCAGGTGATGCAGCATGTAATCGCTGCCGCTGATGGTGCCGCCGGGCGAATTCACGCGAATCACCAGGGCCTTCAAATCGCCGGCCGCATGATCCTTGTAGGCTTGGTCGAGTTGCCGCTTGAAGAAGCCCTCGCCGCCGGCGATGACGCCCTCGATCGAAAGGATGGCGACTTTGTGGTTCGCATGACGTTGATGAGAGACGTATTGCTCTTGGATCCGCGTTTCCCCGCCGCCGGCGGAAATGCCCACCGCGACGATCAACAGCAGGTTCAAAACCAACGAACCGAAAAAGGCGAGCAAGAGCAGCACGAAAAGGAGCTTGCCCAATACGGAATTCTTTTTAGGCGCCGGAGCGAGCATGTAAGGCGGAACGACCGCCGCTTGCACGGGCTGTTCGCCGCGGCCTTCGGGGGAGTAGGGGGCGTTCATGGCATGAGATCCTCGATGGTAATAATCCGCAACCATTTCCGGCTGCAGGGGTTGCTATCCGTACCCGTTATTCTAACCGAGATCACCGCTCCTTAGAAGGCCGAGTCCCGGATTCCGCCGTCGGATAGGCGTATTTCAGGGGAAAGCCGGTTCGGGTATCATGATTCGAAGCTGCTCGATGGCGCATCGAATATCGGGCCGCCGTTCGTTTCCACGAATTCGGTGCATTCCCTGCCGGGCATAGGAAAGGAACCCAGTTTTTATTGGGATCGAGCCATGAACTTCATGCTTCTATTGCATTTCGCGAGTCTTCTCGGGGGACAAGAATCGCAAGCGGTTTCCGCCCCGAGCCGCGAATTCCGCGCCGTATGGAATCATTCGGGCATGGGGGCGTATCCGGGCGATTGGGAGCGGTCGGCGAAGCTACTGGCCGAAAACGGCTTCAATGCGGTGCTGCCGAACATGCTTTGGGGCGGTTCGGCGCATTACGCCTCCGATCTCCTACCCCGCAGCGAGACCTTCAAGAAATACGGCGATCAAATCGCGCAGTGCTGCGCGGCGGCGAAGCGGCACGGGCTGGAAGTGCATGTGTGGAAGGTCAATTTCAACCTCTCCACCGCGCCCAAGGAATTCGTCGAAAGACTTCGCCGCGAAGGGCGCACGCAAGTCAACTTCAAGGGCGATCCGCTCGATTGGCTTTGCCCGTCGCATCCCGCGAACCGCCAGCTCGAACTCGAGAGCATGATGGAAGTCGCCCGCAAGTACCCCGTAACGGGCCTGCATTTCGATTACATCCGCTATCCGCACGCCGCTTGCTGCTATTGCGGCGGCTGCCGGGCGCGGTTCGAGAAGGAGTCGGGCAAGAAGGTCGAGAATTGGCCGCAGGATTGCCATTCCGGCGCGCGGAAGGAGGAATACAACGATTGGCGCTGCCGGCAGATCACCGCGCTCGTGGCCGCCGTCCACGACGAGGCGAAAAAACTCCGCCCGGAGATTAAAATCTCGGCAGCCGTATTCGGGGCTTATCCCGACTGCCGCAAATCGGTCGCCCAAGATTGGCCCGCCTGGATCAAGGCCGGCTACCTGGACTTCATCGTCCCGATGGACTATACCGAAAAAGACGACTATTTCCGCCGGCTCGTGCAAAACCAACTCAAGCTGGCCGAGAAAAAAATCCCGGTTCATGCGGGCATCGGCGCGGCTTCCTCCCACTCGAATCTTTCGGCCGACCGCGTGCAAGGTCAAATCCGCACGGCACGCGAACTCGGCGCGGGGGGCTATTCGATTTTCAACTTCGATGCGAAAACGGCCGGGAGCGTGGAGGGGTGGAGAGTGAAGAGTGGAGAGTGAAAAGACCGAAGGGTGCGTGGCGGGCGCCATGCCCGCGCTTGCCGTGGGCATGTTGCGGTTTTCCCGCGTTACCGTCATGCCCATGCAAACGTGGAGCATGGCGCCGGCGTGCAAGCGCGCACCCTGCAAGGTTCAATCCAGCCAATCTTTTTCCTTGAGCCGGGCGGGGGTGTACTGTTCGGTTACGTAGCTGATGTCCTTGCTGATGAGCGATTCGACTTCCATCTTGAAACCGTTCTCCAACAGCAGCTTGATTTCCTTCTGCCATTCTTTCTTGTGGGCGAACCACGGATAATTGGCGATTTGATGGGCGCGCTTGCGGTCGGTGTCGTTGAGCGAGATCTTCACGCTGTCGGAAAGCTCGCAGCGCTTGAAATCCATCGACCGCAAGCCGAGGAATTTGGCGTCCGGAATGGCCATCCGCTGCGATTCGTAGGCCAGATTGATCGAGCCTTGCTTGATGACGCTGTAAATATAGTATCCCCAGGGATCGTTATCCAACAGGCAATAGACCGGCAGCTTGAGTTCGTTGTGCAATCGGTAGAGCATCCGCCGCACGCCGCGCGGGGGCTGGCCGCCGCCGTGGGTGAGGATGCAGTTGTGCTTCTGCCAGAACTTGTCCTCGTTGAACCGTTTCCAAACCGTGTCTTTTTCGACGTGCAGAATGAACTTGGCCGTGCATTTTTTGAATTCGATCACTTCGGGTTCGGCGATCGACGGAACGCCGTATCCGCCCGATCCCATGCGGGAACAGTCGATCTCGTCGCCGCTGTCGATCAAGACGATGTTGCCGATCATCACGCCCGCTTGTTTCGCGTACAAGTGCAATTCCTCGCGCAAGCTGCCGGAAAGCACCTCCATATCCTCGATGATCGGATCGGATTCGTCCTGGTCCTCGAAGGTTTCCTCTTTCGTGCCTTCGATGGTGTGCTTGAGCATGTAGTATAAACCGCGGATGCTGGTGGTCTTTCCCTGCTCGATGAGCTGCGAGGAGCCGCTGGCGACCAGCATCGTTTGCATGAAGCTCTTCGCCTGCGACAGATTGAAAAGCTGCCGCCGGTTCGTGTTCTTGCCCATCTCGATGAAGCGCTTCGACTTGTTGTACTTGACGTTCGAGAGCGATCGGGCGGGAACGTCGATGGACGGATCGCGCCGCTTCATCGCCGCGGCGGTTACGTCGTCGGCCAGTTCCCGGAGTCGTTTCAGCGTTTGCGCGTCGTTGGCGTTGAGTTTCGTTTTCATGGGGAAGTTATCGGTTGACGGGAATCGGTTTTCAGTGTGCAGTTTAGCCCCCGCGTCCACGCGGGGGCGATGCCGCGTCGAATACCGGAGCGACTTATTTCGTTCAATTTGCAATTTGAAATTTGAAATTTGAAATCCAATACATTACGCGATCTCTCCCCTCTCCCCTCGCCCCTCGCCCCTCGCTCGTGCTGCGTTCTGGGCGATCAGGCCCGCCACGTAGCCGCCCTTGAAGCCGGCGTCGATGTTCACCACGCTGACGTTGGCGGCGCAACTGTTGAGCATGGCCAGCAGGGCCGCCACGCCGCCGAAACTTGCGCCGTAGCCGACGCTGGTGGGCACGCCGATCACCGGGCAGGAGACGTAACCGCCGACCACGCTGGGGAGCGCGCCTTCCATGCCCGCCACCACGACCACCGCGTCGGCGTCCTCCAAGAGCGGCAGATTTTCCCTGAGCCGGTGCGGACCGGCCACGCCGACGTCGTGAACCATGGCGACGCTCGCGCCCGTCCACAGGGCGGTCTCGCGGGCTTCCTCGGCGACCGGCAGATCGCTCGTGCCGGCGGTTACGATCGCCACGCGGCCTTGGCTTTTCGCGTCGCACTCTGCCGGGGGCGAGGACACCCCGGCTCGCTTTTGGGGAATATCGGCTCGCTGGCTAGGTATGCGAAACGTGCGGCCGATAGGGTTGTAACGCCCCGCGGGGAATTTCGGCAATAGCGCTTCGGCCTGCTCGACCGACATTCGCGTGGCCAGCACCTCCGCGCCGCTGTCCAGCAGGGCCGAAAATATCTTCTCGATCGTTGATGCGGTTTTTCCTTCGGCGAACACCACTTCGGGAAAACCGCAACGGCGGGTGCGGTCCAAATCGACCTGTGTCTCGCCCAAGTCGGCCGTTTTGCCGCCGCCGGCTTGACGAAGAAAATCTTCGAGGTCGATTTCACCGGATAAAAGCTTTTGAGCAAGATTTTTCAGTTGGGAGCGATGCATCATCGGAGCAATTCGAGTAATTCAGCGGGAGAAATATCGATCTGGCGGAGCGATATCCTACCCCGCAGCCGGGTAGCCGTCAATTTTAGTTTACCTATCTTGCGGCCTCGGTGCAGGTGTGTTCCAATAAGCGTTTTTGTATTTTCGCGCGATTCTCGGAAGGAAACGGCGATGGATTTCGAAACGCGGCGCGAGAAAGTCCGCAGGGCAATGCGGAAATTGGGGGTTGAGGCCCTGCTCGTAACCGATTTCACAAACGTTACTTATTTGACCGGCTTCACTGGCGAAGATAGCTATCTGCTAGTGCGGGACGAAGGCGAGACGCTGCTGACCGACGGTCGTTTCACCACCCAACTGAGCGAGGAGTGCCCCGATTTGGACCTCCTCGTCCGCAAGCCGGGCATCAGTATTTTGCAGGCCGCCGTTCGCGCGCTGAAAACTTCCGAAATCGGCCGATTGGCCATCGAAGCCGACTCGATGACGGTGGGATTGGAAGATAAGCTTTCGGATAAACTTACCAATCTGGCCATAATGCCTACCACCGGGCTGGTGGAAAAACTCCGAATAATCAAAGATCGCGAGGAAATCGAACTGATTCGCGTGGCGATTCGTCAGGCGGAGAAGGCTTATGGCGTAATCCGTGCAAGTTTGCGGCCGGAAATGACCGAAAAGCAGATTTGCGACGAATTGGAATATCAGTTTCGGCTTTTTGGCGCGAAAAACGCCGCTTTTCCCTCGGTAATAGCGATCGGCGCGCGGGCGGCCTTGCCCCATGCCACGCCCGGCAGGGACCGGCTGGGCGCGGAAAACCACCTACTCATCGATTGGGGGGTATGCGAAGGGCTGTATCGGAGCGACTTGACGCGAACTTTGGCGATCGGTAGAATCCCCCCCAAATTCGCCCGGGTCTATAAAACGGTCCTCGATGCCCAGCGAAAAGGCAT
The DNA here is from genome assembly GCA_020846145.1 of Pirellulales bacterium. Lineage (GTDB taxonomy): Bacteria > Planctomycetota > Planctomycetia > Pirellulales > Thermoguttaceae > JADLEL01. The sequence continues at coordinate 12,429 of JADLEL010000031.1, forward strand.
TGAAGCGGTCAAACCGGGGGCAATCAGCCAGGATGTCGATCATGCCGCGCGGAACGTGATCGCCAAAGCCGGTTTCGGACGGCGTTTTACCCACGGACTGGGGCACGGCATCGGGCTGCAAGTTCACGAAGCGCCGCGGTTGGCCGCCAAGAATCAAACGGTGTTGAAGCCGGGAATGGTCGTTACCGTCGAGCCGGGCATATATATACCGGGCTGGGGCGGCGTCCGCATTGAAGACGACGTGCTCGTTACGCGCCACGGCCACGAGGTTCTCACGCACGTGCCGAAAGAGTTGGATGAGATGATTATCGAGTAGTCAGGCGGCTCCATTTAGCTCCCCGTGAATACACGGGGGGGCAGCAGCGTAAAAAAGCGAACCATCGAATTTTGCCGAAAGAACCACTTCCGGTCTCATTGGCGTAACTCGCCCCCGGTGTATTCACCGGGGGCTAAATAGAACAATTAACCCTTGGAGCGCCGGGATGACCACCACACCCTCTCCCCAAGACATTTTCGATGTCCGAAAAATCCGCCAACTCGTGGCGTTGATGAAGGATCACGACTTGAGCGAGATCGACATTCAGCAAGGCGACGTGCGGATTCAACTTCGCCGCGCGGGGACACAGATCGTTTCGGGAGCCGTCCCGCCGATGGCGGCGGTCGCCCCGCCGCCGATCGCGCGAGCGGCCGAGGCTTCCGCGGCGGAAACCGCCGCCGCGAAGGACGAAGGCCGTTTCGCGGTCGTCAAAAGCCCGATGGTCGGCACGTTTTACGCCGCGCCCGATCCCGATTCGCCGCCCTACGTCAAAGCGGGCGATCACGTGGGGCCGGAGACCACGGTTTGCATCATCGAGGCGATGAAGGTCTTCAACCAGATTCCGGCCGAGATGTCGGGCAAGATCGTGGGGGTGCTGGTCGAGAACGGCCAACCCATCGAGTTCGGCCAGCCGCTGTTCAAGGTCGATCCGCTGGGATAAAGAAGCCAACTCGTTCCCACGCTCCGCGTGGGAACGCCATTTGAAGACGCTCCCGCGTCTTTAACGTAGTTCTTGTATCCGATATTGGTCAGCACTTCTGCGACGCCGGAGCGTCGCGGAAGTGCGTTCCCACGCGGAGCGTGGGAACGAGTAAAAGTCTCGGCTTCTTCAGCACATCATCCCCCGCGTGGACGCGGGGGGCTAAACGTTTGTTGCAACGGGCGAAATCCAACCAACCACGATGTTCAAACGCATCCTCATTGCCAATCGCGGCGAGATCGCCTTGCGGATCATGCGCGCCTGCCGCGAGTTGGGCATCGAAACGGTGGCCGTTTATAGCGAGGCCGACCGCGGCGCGGCGTACCTCGAACTGGCCGACGAGGCGTATTGCATCGGCGGTCCGCGGGCGGGCGACAGCTACTTGAAGATCGACCGCATCATCAGCGCCGCGGAGATCGGCAACGTGCAGGCGATTCATCCGGGCTACGGTTTTCTCGCCGAAAACGCCCATTTCGCCGACGTCTGCCGCAGTTGCGATTACGAGTTCATCGGCCCCACGCACGAATCGATGGGGCTGGTGGGCGACAAGAACGCCGCGCGCAAGCTGGCCAAGCAAGTGAATGTGCCCTGCGTGCCCGGCAGCGAAGGCTTGATCGAGAACGAAGCCCAGGCCGTCGTCCTGGCGAGGGAGTTGGGCTTCCCCGTGCTGATCAAGGCGTCGGCGGGCGGGGGCGGGCGGGGGATGCGCGTGGCGATCAACGAACTGGCCCTCCGCTCCGCCTTGCAACAGGCGCAGGCCGAGGCCGAGGCGGCGTTCGGCAATCCCGAAATCTATTTGGAGAAGTACGTCGAGCATCCGCGGCACGTCGAGGTGCAGGTGCTGGCCGACAAGCACGGCAACGCCGTGCATCTCTGGGAGCGCGATTGCACCATGCAGCGGCGGCACCAGAAGCTGATCGAGGAAAGCCCCGCGCCGAGGCTGCCGGCGGAAACGCGGACGGCCATCTGCGAGGCGGCCGTGCGGCTGGTCAAGGCGTCGCATTACCTCAACGCCGGCACGGTCGAGTTCATCGTCGATAAGCACGGCCATTTTTATTTCATCGAGATGAACGCCCGCATCCAGGTCGAGCATCCGGTGACGGAAATGGCGACGGGCGTCGATTTGATCAAGGCGCAAATTCGCGTGGCAGCGGGCGAGCGGCTCTGGTTCCGCCAGGAGGACGTGCGGCACGAAGGCTGCGCGATCGAATGCCGCATCAACGCCGAGGACCCGGAGAAGAATTTCCGCCCCAATCCGGGCACGATCACCCGCTGGCTGATTCCCGGCGGATTCGGCGTGCGGTTCGATTCGCACGCGCACCACGGCTATGCGGTTTCGCCCTATTACGATTCGATGATCGGCAAGCTGATCGTGCATCAGCCCACGCGCGAGGAAGCGATTGCCTCGGCGAAGCGGGCGCTGCGCGAACTGCGGATCGAAGGCGTGAAAACGACCGTCCCGCTGCACTTGAAAATTCTCGATCATCCGGCGTTCGCCAATGCCGAGGTCGATACCACGTTCATCGAACGGACGTGGCTGTAATTCGAGTGAAGAGTGGAGAGTGGAGAGTGGAGAGTGAACTATGAGAAAAATACGCCTCACCTTCACGTCAAAAAATACTCTCCACTCTCCACTCTCCACTCTCCACTCTCCACTCAGAAAATCACGGAGCGTCCCATGAGCAATAGCCCTTTATCGCGTCCGCCGGTCACGCAATCGAACATTCGCCGGGTGGCGATCCTGTTCGCCGGCGGGCCGGCCCCGGCGGCCAACGCGGTGATTTCCACCGCCGCCGTTTCGTTTTTGCGGAACAACATCGACGTCATCGGCGTGTTGTACGGCTATGCGAATCTGATGGCCTTCGGTCCCGATCGCCCCTTGATCGAAAACCGCGATTACATCCGCATCACGCACCACACCTTGAAGCGGACCCGCAACAGCCAGGGGATTTTGATCGGCACGGCGCGGGCGAATCCCGGCAAGAACGTATCGCATCCCGCGCACCTGAAGGACGCCGAGCGGACCGCGCCGCTGCAAACCGTTTACGACGCGCTGCGTTCGATCGGCGTCGATGCCCTGATTTCCATCGGCGGCGACGACACGCTGAAGACGGCCAACAAGTTCAAGCTCTTCCAAGAGCAGCTTCCGCCGGGCAGCCCGCGGATTCCCGTCGTCCACTTGCCGAAGACCATCGACAACGACTACATGGGCATCGATTTCACCTTCGGTTATTTCACCGCCGTCGAGTTTTTGGCCGAGGAGATCCGCAACCTTTTGGCCGACGCCGAGGCCTCCCGCGCGTACTTCATCTGCGAAACGATGGGCCGCAGCGCCGGCTGGCTCTCCTACGGCGCGGCCATTGCCGGCGAGGCGAGCCTGGTGATCAGCGTCGAGGACATCACCGGCAAATACGAGGCCAGCGAGGAAGTTACCGACGCGGCCGGCGGCAAGACCACCATCCGCCGCGTGATGGACGTGCAGGAAGTCGTCCGCCGCATCGTGGCCACGATCCGCGTCCGCGAAGAGGCCGAAGGCAAGGAATTCGGCGTGATCGTGATCGCCGAAGGCCTGGCCGAGTTGCTGCCCCACGCGCAAATCGAAGGCGTGCCCCGCGACGAGCACGGGCACATCGCCATCGCGAAACTGAACTTAGGGCGCTACTTCTCCGAGGCGGTCGCCAAGGAATACAACAAGCAGACCGGCCGCTTGCGCAAAGTTACCGGCCTGCAACTCGGCTACGAAAGCCGCTGCGCCAAGCCGCAGGCCTTCGACGTGATGCTCGGCAGCCAACTGGGCGTCGGCTCGTACCGGGCGCTCATCGAAAAGCGGCTCGACGGCGTGATGGTCTCGATCTCCGGCCAGTTGGACCTGAACTACGTCCCCTTCAGCCAACTCGTCGATCCCGCCACGCTGGTGACGGTCGTCCGCTACATCGAACCCGGCTCCGATTTCCACCGTCTGGCGCGGTTCTTGGAAACGTACGTGAACGATTAGCCGGCCTGTAACCGTTCGCAGGGGACTGTCCCGATTTTCGCGGCGCAGAAGATTATGATGTTCTAAAAGTGCTTAATCGCCGCGAAAATGGGACTGTCCCCCTCGCGCCGCGGGAAGGGGACAGGTCCATGTTTTCGGCCTACCGTTTGTCCACAAAATACGTTTTCCCGCCGAAAAATGGACCAGTCCCCG
>JADLEL010000032.1 GCA_020846145.1 Pirellulales bacterium
AACGCGCCGCCCGACACCGGCAAGGTCACCGGCGCGCCCTCGCCCCAGTCGATCGTCAGGGTATGCGTGTCCAACGTGCCGTCGTCGTGGTAGGTCCCGCTTAAGGTCACCGTGCCGTCCTCGCTCATGCTCGTCGCCGAGAGGCTGTCGATCACCGGCGCCACGTTATGCAGCGTGATTGAATCGCTGCCACCGGCGGCGCCGCCGCTGGAATCTACAAGGGTCACCGTGAACGGCAGAACATCAACAGGAGTACCGGTGGAAGGATTATCGTCGGCATAGGTGTGGCCGATGCTGAAGGAGAAAACGCCTTGGGCGAGCGTGATGATTTGAGTCTGACCGTCGCCCCAGGCGATTGTCAGCGTGTGTACTTGCGGATCATTTATAAATGAGCCGGTCAGGGTGATCGAATCGTTTTCGTCAATATCGTGATCGGACAGATTGAATACGAAGTCCGATAAGGCTGCATAATCCACGAATCCCACGGCATTGTCGTTCGAGTCGTGGTAGATCAGCGCCTCGATGGCCGACGGCGTGTCATCGTCCCACGTATTGCCGCAAGCGGTAACGTCGTAAGGCGCGGAACTCGTTCCGTGCGGGCCGACGGTCGGATCCGCATTGAGGTTGACGATCGCGCCCTCGGTTGCCGAGGATGTCGTGTAGCCGCGGAAGTCATTGCCGCCGGCGCTCACGCCCAGGCCGGTGAAATTAGTGCCGATGCCTAGTTGGCCGGCATCCACGATGCCGCCGTTCTGGATCAGCAAACCGATATCGTTTCCGGTGAGGTCGTTGTTTTCGATCAAGGCCGTGCCGCCGTCAACGTCGATGCCGACGCGGTTGTCGTGGATCGAATCATCGTTGTCGCTGATGATTGCCGAGCCGGCGAGAATCTGAATGCCGGTATCGCAGTCGAGGATATCGTTGTCGCCGTCGATTTGCGTTGCCGTGGCGGCATGGCCATTCCAGGCTTGTTGTCGGATGCCCACGTTTACATCGGAAATATCATTGTTGGCGATTTCCATGCCGGTGGCCTTGCCCAGAATTCGGATGCCTTGGCTGCCCGCGGGCGCAACGCCGTCGCCGGAGATTACGTTGCCGCTAATGACGACTCCGGTGAAATTGCCGGAAGCGCCGCTACCCGGGCCGTTGTTCCATAGCCCGATGCCGCGGCGGTAGGCCTTGAGGTTCGCGATCTGGTTGTCCGAAATCTCGATGTGGCTGAATCCGCCGTCCGCGCCCGCATTGGTGAAATCGCTTGCGAAGGTGATGCCGAAGCCGCGATGGGCATTGTCGTATAAGGCGCCGGGGGCGTTCGTGCCCATGTCGATGACGTTGTCGTGCACTTTTTGCAGCGAAACGATGTTCGTGCCGCCGTAGTTCATATTGAAATAGGCGTCCACCGAGCCGTCGGCCACGCCGCGATCGAAAGTATTGAAACTCACGTCGGTAGCGCCAAAATGCCGTTCCAGCAGGATGGCGTTGGAACCGGTTTGCGAAATTTCATTGTATTGGAAAACCAGGTTTTCCAAGCCGCCGTTGGAGTAGAAGCCGTAGTCTTCATCATCGGCGGGATTGTTCGTTCCCAGAATCTCATTGTGCGTGATGTTATAAGTTGCGCCGCTTAACGGCGAAGCGGCGTAAATGCCGACGCGCACGCCGGCGTTCGTGCCGGCTTCCTGGAGGGAAAAGCCGTCGAAGGTTACATCGCCCGAAGCCGTGATTCGCACCAAGCCCACGCCATCGAGCAGACCGACGGCCGAATCGCCGTCGATGATCGACAGTCCGATGCCGTCGCCTTGAACCGTAACGCCTTTATCGACGACGACTTGATTTTCGTTATAGGTTCCGGCCAGGACTCGGACGGTGTCGCCGGCGGTCGCCCGATCGATGCCTTCCTGGATGTTCGTGCCGATGAGGCGGAAGTTGGACCACGGCGTAACCCAGCCGAGCCGCTCGTAACTGCTGATTTCGGCGTCGAGCAAAGGCGTCAAGGCGACGACCGCCTTGTCGAAGGTGTTGCCGGCCAGGAAGCCCGTCCAATACCCGGCCGGATTCGCGTAACTGTCGCCCCGGGCCATGATCTGGTGGGCGTTGTTAGTGAAGGTGTTGCCCGTAATCGTCACCGCGCCGATGGGCTGAGTGGCCCAGCCGGAGGTCGTCATGCCCGTCAGGCTCACGCCCGCCCAGTCGGTGACATCGTGAATGTCATTGTCCTGGATTTTGCGGAGCGCCATGGTGGTTGTGGGATTGGTCTGCCCGGCGCCGTTGATGACGGTGATTTCGCCTTTGATGATCTCGTTATGGTGGATATTGAAGCTTTCGACGTGCGCCGTAAGCCATTCGTTGCTGATGTACAAGGCCGACCAGCCGGTCGTGGTGTTGTCGATGATGGAATTCGCGAGGGTGAAGTCGTCGCCGATGTCCATCACGGTCTTGTTGGGTCCGGCCCCGCCCAGATCGCCGGGCACTCCCTGGAATCGCAGGCCGGTGAGCGTAACGCCGTCGCCGCTGACGATATGGTCGGCCAGCGACGGGTCGCGCATCGTGGCGGTGATCGTCGGCAGGCCGACGCGATTGGTAATGGGAACGCCGGCGGCATCGACGCCTTGAATCGTCAGATCGCTCTCGTAAACGATCAAGCCGACGGCCGTGGCTCCGGCCGCGCCGGTGTGCCAGTCGCGGAGCGAGCCTTCGGCGTAATCGCCGGCATACACGTCGATCGTTCCGCCGCTCGCCGTATCGACCAAATCCACAGCCTCTTGGATGCGGCCGAGCGCGCCCGATTGCGGACTGTCGTCATCGACGGAGAGCGAGGAAAAATCGCCCTGGAAGCCGGGAGCGACGCCGACATCCGTTCCCAAATTCAGCCACGGCGTGTAATCGACGTCGCCGACGATCGTGGCCGCCACGTCGCCCGCCGTGCTCGCGTCCCACCAGTTGCCGGAGGCGTTGACGAGGGTAGTGCCGGCGTTGGTGACGTTGGAATTGCCATTGCCGCTGAAACTGTTCTCGAACAAGGTAACCGATGCAATATTCACGGAGGTTTCTTCGACATACACGCCGTCGGCGGTATTCTTGATGAAGTTATTGGTAAAGGTCGCATTGACATCGGCATCGCCCCAACCGAACAAGGAGGTGGTCGCATAAACGCCGGTGCTGCCGATCCTTCCCGTTCCATCCACGGTGTTGCCGATGAAATTCGTCGATCCGCCAAAACCGCCGGAGGCCGTCAGGCCCACATCGACATTGGTAACCGTGTTGTATTGCACGGTAATCGTGCCGTAGGGCGCGAATGTCCAAATGCCGTAGCTGCCGGTCGTGCCGTCGCTCACCGTATTGCCTTCGATCAGATCGCCGCCGGAACTGTTGTCGGTGTGAATGCCGCTGCCGGAGTCGGTGACGACGTTGTCGAGGAAATCCGTCCCGGTGGACCAGTTTGCCGCGATGGCGTCGTTGGCGTTGGAAACGGTATTGCCTTGGATGACGCCCGAACCGCCGAAGTTGAAGATGCCGATCGACTGTACGCTGCCCTGCACGTTGTCCACGGTGTTCTCGGTGAAGTCGAACGTGCCGCCGCTCGAGGCGTAGAGGCCGCGGAGGTAGATGTTCCGGATGGTAACGTCGTGAACGCTCAAACCGTTATAAACGCCGAGATTGTGATTCGTGATAATGCCGTTGCGGGCGTCCACGTTCGCGCCGCCGACGCTCTCGCCGCCCGGCAGGCTGAGATTGTCGCCATCGACCGTCAGATCGTGAATGGTTACGTCGTTCGCCTGGACGAGGAAGACGTTGCTGGAACCAACCGCCAGCGAGCCGCCGGGCACATTGGCGCCGACGAAAGAAGGTACGACCGTAACGACGCCCTCTCCCGCGCCGGCGATTTCCACGCTCTTATGGACGACGACGTTCTCCGCGTACGTGCCCGCCAGGACGTTCACCGTACCGGTAACCGCGACGGCGTTGACGCCGTCCTGGATGATGTCGAAGGCGTCCACGCCGAATTGCGTGGCGGGTCCGACGACGCCGTCGGGATCGACGCCCAAGGCCAAACCGGCCCAATCGTCGTTCACATAGACGATCATGGGAGCCGCCGCTTGATTCTGCGCATTGCTAAAATCAACCATCGTGCGATCGGCGTCGTCGGTATCGTCGAAGACGTAATGTTCGATCATGGAGAGATCGACATACGGCCCGAAATCGTTGTACTGGGCCTTTACATCGATGCCCGCCCCGCCGGCGGCCACCGTTTTGTTCAGATTTTCAATGGCGTAGTTTCCGCCCGTGCCGGTGTAGCCGGTGAGGTCGTTATTGCCGGCGCTACTAAAAGATCCGCCGCCGGCATCGACCGTGGCGTCGCCATCCACCTGAATGCCCACGTCGTTTTCGGTCAGGTCGTTGTTTTGAATTTTGGCGGAGCCGCCGACGACGGCAATGCCGATATCGTTGCCGCCGCTGCCGTGGAAGATATTGCCGTCGAGCGTAACCGTGCTGGTGTCGGTGTCGTCGTACCCGACCGCCACGCCCGTGGTGTTGCCGTAAATGTGGTTGCCGACGATCTCCGCCTGCGTTCCGGCGCCAAAGTAAGTTGTAATCAGAATGCCCGCCGAGGTGGAGCCGTCCACGGTGGCCACGCCCGTGTTGCCGGTGAAAGTGTTGCCCTCGCCGGAATTCGGACCGCCGATGGTAACATCGGCGCCTCCGCCAAGTTCGATACCGTAGTCGAGCCAATCTCCGGCTCCCTTGCCCGTGTACGTGTTGCCCTGGAATACGCCGGTCGTGCCCGCGCCGAAGTAAAATGCCCCAATCCGGCCGATGTTTGCAAACGTCGAATCGGTGATATCGACATCGCCGCCGTAAACCGCTACGCCGCGGCCGTAGTACAACGCGGGATTGCTGAGCGCGATATTCTTGAACTCCACGTGGTCGATCGTGCCGTCCCCCTTGTGAAGGATGCCAATGGCGACTTCACGCCCCGCACCATCGAGCGTCATTTGGCTTAGATCGAGATTCTTTCCGGCGTTGACCAGCCACCAGCCGCGGGCATCGCCGGAACTGCCCGTGTCGAATCCCGGCTTAACGGTCGTAACGCCCATCCCCGCGCCGATGATGGCGACATCCTTGTTGACCACGATTTGGGCGGGTTCGACGTAATTGCCCGGATTCAAGTACACCGTGCTCCCATCGACCATGTCGATCGCTTCTTGAATCCGGCCGACCGAACCGGTCTGCGGGCTATTATCGTCAACCTTCAATTGGGAGAAATCGCCTTGGAAACCCATTTCGGAGCCATTGGTATCGCTTCCGCTGAGGAGCCACGGCGTGTAGTCGATATTGGCGGCCGCCGAGCCGAGAATATCGGGCTGGCCGACGGGAGGCGTTGCCGTGCCGCCGAAGGCGACGGGGATGAGGTCGGAATAGCCTGGCTCCGCGCTGCTGACCGCGCTCACCACCGGATTCGCAGTGCCGTACCAGTTGCCGCTGATATTTTTCAGATTGGAGCCCGGGGCCGGCAGCGAACCGCCCGTTTGCCGGTCCACGACCTGGCCGTACCAGTTGCCGCTGAGATCGTTGTTAAAGAACGTGCAGTTCGCGGCCGTTTGCACCGGGCTGTTGGTCCCGCCGCTGGCGTCGAGGAACAATACGCCGACCGTCCAGTTGTCGGTAATCTCGTTCTCCTCGACCGTCAGGCTGTCGGTCTGGTTCCGGAAGATCATGCCCGTGCGATTGTCGGTGATGACGTTGTTGCGGATGGTGTGGCCGGAACTGTTGTTGACGTCGATGCCGGTGCGGTTGCCGGTAATGAGGTTGTCGCGGACCAGCATTCCCGTCAAACTCGTACCGATGATGGAAATACCGGCCGAATTGAGTCCGGCATTGTTCCAATCGGTCGGATTATTGCCCAAGCGGGTAATGGTGAAACCGGCGATCTCGACATCGTTCGCAGTTACGGCGACGGTGGATCCGCTGCCGCCGATCACGCCGCGGATCGTCGTCGCGCCAGCTCCTGCGCCCAGCAGGCTCACCGATTTATTGACCGAAACGTCCTCGTCGTACGTGCCGGACTCGACTTTAACCGTGTCATCGGTGGTGACGGCGTCGATGCCGCCCTGAATGGTGCTGAAGATCGCCGGAACGCTGATCGAGCCTAAGGTAGTAACCGTAACCGCGCGGTCGAACGTGTTGCCGGCGAGAATGCCGGCCGTCATGCTGAGCGTGGTCGCGTCGCCGTCGAACTGCTTGCTGCCGTTATCGTCGAACGTGTTGCCGGTTACGCTGCCGGTGGCGCCGTTGATAAAGCGGACGCCAATGGTGTTGTCGTAAATATGATTGTTGGTAATGTTCGCGAGGCCCGCGTTTACGTCGATGCCGATCGCGTTGCCGTGGATCGAGGCCGAATTGTTCTGCACCAGCGCCGACGCGTCGGCGCCTTCGACCAAGATGCCCGTCGCGCAGGCCGTGATCGAGGTGTCGTTCTGAATGACGGCGTGGACGGTGGAGCCGTTGGTGTTCGAGGGGCTATCCTTGACGTAAACTCCGGCCAGCGAAGCGCCGCTGATGCTCAGGCCGTCGATGGTCAGGACCGTCGATCCGCCGTCGGAACTGTAGCCTTCGTAGTTGTTCAGCCACACGCCGTAATCGGCGCCGCTCACGCTGCCGCCGCTGATGGCGACGCCGAGGGTCGTCGTGTCGTTCCAAACCTGATAACCGGTGGTGGTTTGAGTAATGTCGGGGGCGACGATCGTGTTGCCCGACACGGTCGCGCCGACGCTCGATCCGAGGGAGGAAAGGATGATGCCGTCCCACTTCGTCGCTCCGGCCGTCTCGTCTAGTGCATAGATCTGATTGCCGCTGATCGTGAACGAAGAAGCGCCGCTATAGGCCAAATTGTGGAAAATGCCGAACCGCGTGGCATGGATTTCGTTATTCGCGATCGAGCCGGTCGCGCCCGGATTGGCCGCGGAGAAGTTGCCGGTTTGCACGCCCTTGCGCACGTCGAGCATGACGTTGTCGGTGATCTCGGCGTAGAAGTTGTTGTAGATGATGACGCCGACGCCGAAACCTTCGGGAATGTAGCCGATGTTTTCGAACCGGTTGTAACGGATATAGTTGTCCGACGTGGCGGCCCCGCCGTTGTAATAATTGTAGAAATCGACGCCCGCGTAGGAGATGTTCTCGACGATGTTATTCTCGAAAACGACGTTGCCGATGCCGTCGTAAGCCGAAACGGCTTCGCAAGCGTCCACGTCCACGCCGTTGACTAGGAAGCCGCTGGTGAGCGTGGGATTATCCCCGTCGAACGTCAAGCCTTTGATCGTTATGTTGCTCGCGCTGACGTAGAGGATCGATACCGCCCCGGCGCTCAAGGCGCTCGGGTCGCTGGTGGCGGGCATGAGCACGGTGGGAGCAACGGGCGTACCCGTGTTCGGATTGATCGCGGCGTTCGGGCCGAGCAGCGAAAGGGCCTTGTCGAGCACAAGGTTCTCGGCATAATCCCCCGCGTAAACGTACACGGTGCCGCCGACGGCCACCGCGTCGATGGCGTCCTGAATCGTGGCGAACTGGTCGTAGCCGAAGGCGGTGCCATTGCCCATGCTGCCGCCGGATATGCCGTCCGCATCGACGCCGTAGGCCGTGCCCGTCCAAGTGTCGTCCACGTAAACGACGGTCGGGGTGGGCACGGGCGGATACTGCGAGAAGATGACCTCCGTGTTGGCCGCATCGTCGGTATCGTCGTAGATCACGCCCTCGATGCCCGGCGGGGTGAGCAGGCCGAAGTCGTTGTCTTCGGCGTAAACGTCTTTGTCGCCCACCGCAACCGTGTTCAGGTTCTTAATGGCGTAGTTGCCGCCCAAGCCGGTGTAGCCGGTGAGGTCGTTGCCGCCGACGCTGCCCAACGATCCGCCGCCGGCATCGACCGTGGCGTTATTCAGTACTTGAATGCCGACTTGGTTGCCGGTGAGGGTGTTGTTCTCGATCTTGGCCGTCGCGGCGTTGACATTGATGCCGACCGCCGCGCCGGAGATGGTGTTGGCATCCGCGGGGAGTCCGCCGACCGTCGCCTGAACGGGCGCTCCGCCGGCCGGATTGGTTCCCGTGTCGGCCAAGTCGATGCCGGTGACGAATCCGGTAATCGTGTTGCCGGTCAGCGTTGCGTAATTGGCCAAGTCGGCTACGGGATCTCCATTGCCGTTAGTGAAAATGCCGCCGTCGTCGCTAACGAAGATGCCCACGGCCGTTCCGGGATCGCCGGCCAAGCTGCTGGTGGCCGTTAACGTGTTATCCTTCACCAGAATCGGATTGGCGACGCTGCCGTTGCCGAAAAGCCAAATGCCCGCGTCGCCCGCCGTGCCGTCAACCTCGTTGTCCTGAACCGTCATCGTTCCGCCCGCGTTCCGCACGAGCAGCCCGACGGCGTTGCCGCCGGTGAGCGTGATGTCGTTGTCGTTCAAGGTGCTGCCGGCCGCCGGCCAAACGAGTTGAATGCCTTCGTAGCTAGCGCTGATGATGTTGCCGTCAACGAACACGAGTTCGTTGCCCGGCCCGCTCCATTGGACGACCTCGATGCCCAAGGGGGTGTCGCTGATGGTATTGGTGCTGATGGTGCCTTCGGCGTCGAAAATGACGATGGCCGGTCCCAACTCAACGCCGTCAACCGTATTCCCCGAGATCAGGTGCCCGGTGCTCTTGGTGCCGTTGTAACGCGGCGACACTTGAATGCCCCGACGGTAGATATTCTGAATCGTCGTGTTTTGCACGGTCAAACCGTCCGCGCCGGTCGTGCCGATGATCGCGGCGCGGTAACGGTTGTCGCCCGTGAGGACGCCGTCTTCGTTTCCGTCGATCGTCAGATTTTGAATCGTAACGTTCGCGCTCTGGACATCGAACGCGTTATGCGTATGTCCGCCCGATTCCGCGACTCCAGGCCCGATAATCACGCCTGCTTCGCTTTCGCCGGTGATGGCGACGGACTTGGCGATCGTAATGTCCGACTCATTGTAAAGGCTGTTTTCGATGTTGACGGTGTATCCTACGGGGGGCGCGGCGTCGATGCCGCGCTGGATGCTGGAATCGGTAGAGCCGACCTCCGGCTTGGTGACATAGACCTGATTGGCGATCCAAGTAACGAGGCCCGCGGCGGTATTGCCGGCATCGACCTTATGGAACATCTTGTCTTCGATGCGGAAGTTGCCGACAACGTCAAAAGTCTGAACAGCGCCCGTGAAGCTAACGGCGTTCGGGGAATAATTTTCGATGAAATAATTCGTGGCGGAAAATTGGTTGCCCGGATAGACCGTCAAATTGCTGTCGCTACCGTCGAGGCGGACGTCGGTCAGATTCTTATTGGTTGACGAAAATATATTGTCTTCAATTCTGGCCGTGCCGCTCTCCACGACGATCGCGCCCGGCGTCGCCGCCAGGCCGTGATTGTGCTTTTGGAAGGTGTTTGCGGTGATGGTTACCACATTGGAAAGACCGGCGGCGACGTGAATGCCCTGGCTGCGGTAGGTTCCCGCGCGATTGTTGTCGTCGAAAGCATTAGGATGGCCGACGGCGCCGATGGTCCCCGCGGCGTTGGCGAGGATGCCCACCGAGTTCTGCGTGAAGGTGTTGTCGTGGATGTTGTAGCCGGCGGCGTTGGCCTCGATCGCCGCGCCGTCGCCGGAGCTGGCGTCGCGGAAAATGAAATGTTCGATTTCGACGCCCGTGCTCGTAATTTTGAAAGCGCCGTCGAGCCCGGCCATCACGGCGTTGTAGGTGGTGCTGCCCGAAGTGTATTCTTGGCCGATCAGATGCACGGGTTGGCTGAGGTCCGTTTTTCCGGGGCTGTTGTACATGCCGGTTATGACGTTGATCGTCCCGCCGGAAGTAACGTTCGGCAGCGCGGCGCCGACGCTGGAGAAGGCGTCGGTCCCGAAAATTTTCCCGGTAATCGAGCCGTTGTCGTTGAAGCCGGAATTATCGACCGTATCGCCGGCGCTCAAACCCGTCGGGGCGACGTCGGTGGTAACGACCCAGTTGTCGTTGACCCACACGGAAGACAACGACAACAACTGCCGTTGTTCGAGCGGTTCGCCGGTCAAACGCCGCATGCCCAAGCCCAGCGGCCGGCGGGCGGAAGCCTGGGGCCTGTCGCCGCGGAATTTTCGGAAAAAATTGAGCAACCCGGAGACGACCGGCAGCGATTGCCGGTCATCCTTGGCAAAAGGGGTTGCGGAGAGCCGTGCCCGCGGTAACTTCTGATCGGCTTGCTCCGTGGAACTCGCCGATTGAAAACTTACGATTCCCCGCCGATTCGATTTTTTGTTTTTCATGTGAAAGACCCCCTAAACTAGGGTTGATGAAGTTGGGACGAATCCCGAACGCGATTTGTGGTAAAAAACGATGAAGGACGACATTTGCAAGCACTCGAAAAGAAAAATCCGTTTTCCCACGCCCCCTCCCTGGCAAGGACAATCTGGGAACTTACGAATCGAAAAACGAGTACATCTGTTGTTTTCTTGATCTTCGGAAACGACGCCGCCAATAATTCCGGAAGAGAACCAACGGCCGAAAATGGATAGATTTTTTTCCCGTCATAAAACAGACCTTAAATCTCAGGGTGCAAACACCGACGAAAATCCGCCGAAAAAAACAACTTGCCCACCCGACGCGAAAAAAAGCCGGAACGTGAAACCACTACGAAATGCTAAACTTTTCCTGAAAATACAATTGCATTACTTGGCTAATTTAGTCATGTTGCGCGGATTGTCAACGATCTAATTGGTGAAACCCCACTAGAAACAAGAGAAACAGTAATAAAGGGTACAATAATGTGGGTTATTATATACAATAATAAGTGGGGTGTATTGTCGCGTTGGATTCCTTTTCCATACTCTGCACGGGCATTGGCACGACAATTTATACGGGGGGGTAACTTTTCCTCATTCAGACTGTTTTCAGTCTGTAACCAAGTCCTCAGCCATGCCCCTCTCCACAAGAGAGGGGCGAAATTTGCATAACTTCAGCTAACCGGGATTATTCATAAACATCGTAGATGCGGCATCCTGCCGCATTTTTGGCAAAAGCGGCAAGATGCCGCTTCTACAAATCGCTTTTATGAAAAATGCGGGCGAAGGCGAACGGTTAATTCCGTGTAAAAAACACGCCACGTATAAAAGAGCGTGAATTTCGCGGCGTTCCCCCAACTTGCGATTTCGCCCGACATCGCTCATATTAATAAGGTATCCCGTCATTCGAGTTTGCCGATCCATGAGCACTCCCCCGCCGAAATCCGCGAAACCAGCCGCCGATGCCGATCTTTCCGGCCGGCAGTTGGGCGATTTTCAATTGCTGCGACGTTTGGGCCGCGGAGCGATGGCCGAGGTCTATCTGGCCGAGCAGTGCAGCCTCAAACGCCGCGTGGCGATGAAAATCCTCCGCGCGGAGTTTGCCGGCGACCCCACCTACTTGCAGCGGTTCGAGATCGAAGCCCAGGCCGCCGCCTCGCTGGTTCATGCGAACATCGTGCAGATTTACGAGGTGGGGCATATCGAGCAGTGGCATTACATCGCCCAGGAATACGTGCAAGGGCAGAATTTGCAGGATTGGCTGGCCCGCAACGGCCCGCCCGACGTGCCGCACGCGCTCTCGATCATGCGGCAAGTGGCCTCCGCGCTGGCAAAAGCCGCCGAGGTGGGCGTGGTGCATCGCGATATCAAGCCCGAAAATATCATGCTCACGACCTCCGGCGACGTGAAAGTCGCCGATTTCGGTCTGGCCCGGCTCACGCGCGATAACGAATCCAACCAATTGACCCAAGTCGGCATCACGCTGGGCACGCCGCTGTACATGAGTCCCGAACAAGTCGAAGGCAAACCGCTCGATCCGCGAAGCGACATCTATTCGTTCGGCGTAACTTGCTACCACATGCTGGTGGGCAGCCCGCCCTTTTCGGGCGAAACGGCCTTGGCGGTGGCCGTGCAACACCTGAAAACGCAGCCCAAACCGCTCGAAGCGATCCGGCCCGATCTGCCCCCCGCGCTGTGCCGGCTGGTGCATTCGATGCTGGTGAAATCGCCCGACCGCCGCTGCGCTTCGGCCCGCGAAATCGTGCGCGAAGTCCGCCGCGTGCAACTCGAATACGGCGGCGAGGACCTGCCCGAAGACTTGCCCGGCTGGGATTCGCTGTCGGGCGAGTATCCCGCCGACCCGCGGATCGCGGCGACCCGCCAGCTCGGCGAGTTGATGAAAACGCTCGCCATGCAGCAACCGAAGCGTCGCCGCTGGTGGAGATACGCCGTCGGCTTCGCCTGCGCGTTTCTGGTCGGCGGCGCGATTGCCTGGTTCGCCTTGGCCGAGCGGTCGCTTTTGGCCGGCGCCGCGGAAACCGCACCCTCCTTTCCCACAGCGGAAACGGCGGAACAGCAATATCTGAGCGCGTGCCGCTTCGGAACCGAGGAAGCCTGGAAGAGCGTGATCCAGCATTTCTCCGATAACCAACTCTACAGCGGGCTGGCACGCGAGCAGTTGGTGCTGCTTTATCTGGACAAGAAAGATACCGGTCGCGCCTTGAGCTATTGCGGCGAACTCATCGGGATGGGCGGGGATTGGCCCGACTATGTGGCCTTCGGCTGGGCCGGCCGTAGCGTCGCGTATGCCTACGATCGCGACAACGGCAAATCGGAGCAAGCCTTGAATCAGTATTCCAAACTGGAGGCCGATCTGAAAAATCCGCTGATGAAACAACTCGTGGATATCGTGAGGACCAAAAACCGCCCTACTCGGGAAAAGCTCGTGCCGAGTTTGGAAGGAGAAGCAGGGAACAAAACGCCGGAATCCCCACCGCCGGAGTAAAATTCGCCGCATCGATCCGCCACCAAGGAAGTTTTTGATCCCAAGGCGGTTGACAGTCGCCGAAAAGACCGGTAAAAACCTATGTATTCGTTTCCCCGATTTGCAGCCGATAAATCCGCTCGCAAATACGGAAAAAACGCCCCCATCGTCTAGTGGCCCAGGACATCGGGTTCTCAGTCCGAGAACAGGGGTTCGACTCCCCTTGGGGGTACTATACAGCCCGCTTCACGCGGGTTTTTTTGTTTCTTGTTGCGTCATAAGTCACTAATATAGCGTATTAGGGTGAGATCGTCCGATTATCACCTGGTAATCCCCGGACAATCTCAGCCTAACGCAGTATAAATAAGCACTTGCATCATATTCTTGGTGTAGTGCCCCACCCTGTATCCAATGCCGTGGTGCAATAATAGAGTCAATAGTAGGGTTAGTGCAATCGCCCGGTCCATGCAATTTACCGAAAAATATCCACCCGCGCTCGAAGAGATGACCGATGAAGAATTACCGAAAGTTCTCACCGTCTAAAGTCGCATGGCGAGGCGCATGAAAAAACCGCGCCTTATTCGACGCGGGGAGATTCTTTGGAAATTTGGAATCGGACTAGGCGGCTTTCCGTCTTCGCCAAGCGAAAACGAATCCAAGACCGCCGAGTAGCGACCAGATGATAATGGTGGAGGGTTCGGGAACGTTTCCTTGAATAATATCCGCTGTTACAAAAATGCCGTCTTCGGGTTGATTCGGGAAACTCCCCTCAATGATGACATCGAAAGTCGAACCGTTCCAATGAACACGACTAATCAGATGCGTGAATTCCCCCGTTACGATCAGGTCGCCCTGTAGGCCGAGGAACTGGTTTACATCGGCTTTAACTACGTTGGGAGTATAATTGGATCCGTAGAAGCCTTCGACAGGATTTCCGCTCAGACCTAGATTCAAAGGCACAACGCTGACTTCTTCCGCACCGGCAACGGTGGTTATATCGCTCACCGCTCCGCCGGGGGTTATCGATCGCAGTTTACCACTGCCCTCCGAAGCGACAATCAAGGTGCCGCCGGCTGGCCCCAATGTGCCGATCGGAGCGATATCCATTCCCTCCGCGTCTTCCCCGACGGAAGCGAGCAAAGTGGCGGCGCCGGCGCTATCCACCCTATAAATGTTCCCCGTGGATGTCGCCACGAGCATGTTGTTGCCGAATGTTCCGACAGAGTCGAACAAGATGGCGCGGACATCTCCGGAAAGGCCGCCGACAAATGAGTTGGAAGACGTCCCGTCGTTGGTAATATGCAGTACGCCATTACCGCTCGCGACGTAAACATCACGGTTGGGAAAACCTCCTAGCCCGAAAGAACTGGCTACAAAATGTTCATCGGATGGGCTACTCGCAATGGTAACTCCCGGCGCAAATAATTGCACATTTCCGCCGGTCAAGTCCGTCGAGTAGAGAATGGGATTGTTTACGCCATTGAGTCCGCTCGCTTGAAGGGATCCGACGAAAATATTGCCCGCGTAAGTAAATCCAATCGTACCGTTACCGCCGATAGCGGTGTGGGGATCCGTGAAAACACTCACGGTAATTACGGCCTGGGCTAGCGAACACGAATAAACGCTCGTTGCACCCAGAACGAGCAAGAACTTTAATTTCCGGAACATAGATTTTCACCTTTCCAATGGGAAACCAACGCTACTTTTGCCTCGATAACTAATAGCCCGCCGAACCTCGTTTCCTGACAATAAATATTTTTCTGGCAGGCATAATTGTCAATAATACATCCGTGGTGGGGTGATTCAAATAAAACGCAACTTTGAGTAACCGTTTGGGCTGAAAGGATGCGAAGCGGATTAGCCGCGATGAATCCGCTGGGTGCCACTGCCGGCTTGCCCAGCAGTGCCATGTCTGGACAGACGCCAATGAATCGGCTTTTCCCGATCCCGCCGCACAACCTGCCCAACCGATCCGGGTGCCCCCAGGTTCTTTGAACCTGGGTGGCTTTGCCACAAGAGGGCACTGGTTACGACGATTGGTTTGTCAATCAGCGCCGTGCCCGACCATGCGTTATACTGCAAATGGTTAATAATGAGAAAAAAGTATCCTCGGGGAAAATTTGTCGCGCCAACGACCGCGCGGAATATAAGCCCTGTCTATTTCGCGCTCCGCAAATAGCCCGCCGACGACTGAAAATATTTCCGCCGGCGGGTTTGGACGGTTTTTTGGTCTTCGGCGACTTGGGCTTGCAAATCGCGCAAGTTCGCCTGGCAATAGCGGCAACCCACGATTTCGAGATGGAAGGCCACGTAATCGGCCGTCTCGTCGGGCAGGGTTTGCAGAAACCATCCGCCAAGCTGTTCGCGCGTGGGGCAACTCAACCGGTGTCGCCGCCAGATTTCGCCCAGCGAATGCACTCCCGCATTCCGCCGCGCGTGAACCGCCGTCAATTGCCGCATCAACGCGCGGTCTTCCCGCAGCGCCCGTTCGAAGAGCGCCATCTCCTCGGCGGGCAGGGCCTCGTCGAGATAGGCTTCCAAGTCGGATTGGCGAAAGGCGGTCGGCATGGGCAGTGGAGGATGGAGAATGGAGAGTGGAGAGTGGAGAGTGGAGAGTGGACGGAAAAAACCGCCTACTGCCTACTGCCTACTGCCTACTAATGTACCGGATAGACGTCGATTCCACCAGATCCCCCCTGCAAATACTTACCGCTGGGCGGTTCGCAGCGTGGGCAGCGGCAGGTAGCCGTAGAGCGTCTCCTCGCCGCGGAGGATGAAGAATTTCACCGGCGAGAGCGAGGCGAAGTCGGGCCGCTTGAGGATGTACGAGATGTTTTCCATCGAGATCGTTTCCCAGATATGCATCCCCACCAGCACGTCGCCGACCTTCAAGCCTTGGTTGGCGGCGGGACTGTTCGGCCGCACGGCGACGAGCGACAATCCGCCGCGATACCGCGTTTGGTTCTTCGCTTTGAATTCCTCGGCGGGGATCGCCCGCAATTCCAAACCCAAAAGCTCCCAGGCCGGTTGCTGGGGCGATTTCAACCTTTCCGGCAGCTCGGCCAATTTGAGTTCCGCCTCGATTTTTTCTTTCGACCGCTCGACCTCCAATTCGAGCACGTCGCCCGGTTTGCGCTCCAGTACCGCCCGCTGAAAATCCAAGCGGCTGCGGATTTCCTTGCCGCCGATCTTCGCGATCGCATCGCCGGGCTTCAAACCGGCTTCGGCGGCGGGGCTTTTCGGCTCCACCGAGGCGACCGTTACGCCGTCGGTTGGATCGGAACTCTTCTCCGGCGCGAGCGTTACGCCGTGCCAGAAGCGGTTGCCGCTGCGGTTGCCCAGCAGATTGGCCGCCACGGCCATCGCCTTATCTACCGGAATGGCGAAGCCGATGCCCTGCGCCCCCGCGCGAACCGCCACGTTGATGCCGATCATCTCGCCGTCGATGTTCAACAGCGGCCCGCCCGAATTGCCGGGATTGATGCTGGCGTCGGTCTGGATCAAATCTTCGTAAAACTGCGCGTCGCTGACTTGCACCGAGCGGTGCAGCGCGCTGATGATCCCCCGCGTTACCGTATGCTCGTAACCGAAGGCGTTCCCCACCGCGATCACTTCCTCGCCGGGCATCAGATCGGCGGAACTGCCCAGCGGAATGGCGGGCACTTCCTTCGCGGCGTCGATCTTGATGATCGCCAGATCGGTTTCCGTATCGCGGGCGATGAGCCGGGCCGTGTAACGCTCGCCGTCGAACGTGGTAACTTGAATCTCTTTCACGCCATCGACCACGTGATGATTCGTGATGATGTACCCCCGCGGATCGATCGCCACGCCCGTCCCCATCCCGTTTACGTGCCGATTGGCTTCCGTGCCCGACGCTTGGGCGGCCGTGGCGGAAAGCGTCTTTTCGCCGCGGATGTTCACCACCGATGCGCGGACGTTCTGCACCGCCTTGACGATCGCGCTTTTGCGCAATTCGGAGCCGGCGGCGAACCGTGCTTGAGGGAGCAGCGTAAGAATCGATACCCCCAGACCAAGGAGGGCCAGCCGGAATACGTTCGACTTCGGGCGTGCGGTGGAGTCGTGCATGAGGCGTCAATCGCGGGCGAGTGGTTTCGGCGGCCGCCGCTTGTGCTGAAAACGCTGGGAAATTGCGGTGTCATCCACGAAAGAGATATTTCCGCAACTCCTTGCCGTCCTCCAGATCAGGGTGCCGCACGCGGTTGGGTCGGGAATTCCGCAATCCTAACTCCTTGCAGCGCGGAATCTTCCGGTCCAGTCCACTGCTAGAGTACCTCTGCTTCATCGGTTCGCTTTTATCGGCGCCTTGATGACACTTGGCACCACCGTCAAAACTTGCCTAGATTCCCACGTAGGACTTGGGTCTTAGGTCTTGGGACTATGAATGTAAGATGAAGAGGTGATTAAAAAACCTGGGATAAATGCTGCACCGTGCCCAATGACAAACAGACCACCAATATCCCGAAACACCAAGACCTAAGACCCAAGACCTTACCGCCGCGTCGCCGGCGCACGCGATTTGTTCGGCTGGGATTGAGCCTCGATCACCTTGTCGGGCCGATTTTCCGGAGCCGAAAATATCCAATCGGGCGGCTCCGGCGGAACGTCCAATTCCCGCGGCTCGCGCTCCAATTTATCGAAGCCCACCGAAGGTGGCGGCGGAGGAATGATCTCCATTTGAGGCATCGGGGGAAGAATTCTCCCCGGCTGAGGCGGAAGAGGAATTTTTCCGTTCGGAGCGGCGGGCTGTTTATTGCCCGCGGGTAGATGAAATTCCGCCGGATTGGCGGCGATGGTATTCGGATGCGGGCAAAATACCGGTGCGGCGGGCACCGGATGGAATTTGGCGATCATCGGCATCGTCGCCGGTTCCGCCGGCCGCGGTTCCTTGAATCGCCCCAGTTTGCCGCAGGTTGCGCAGACTCCCAATCTGCCCCGGCGTTTCAACAAGTTCATCAAACCGGAAGATTCGCCCGCTTGGGGTAAAGCCCCTTCCTCAATTATGTGCAAGCAAGGCGCCGGTTCGATAGGCGCGGGAGCTACCGTCGGAGTACCCGACTCATGGGACGGATTGGCGCAATCCGCATTACAAGTCGGATTACAACCGGTCTCGCAGGTCGTTTCGCGCGGCTTTTCCCGCGAAACGTTAAAAGGCATCCGGTGAAATTCCAGCGACCAACCGGTATCGAGAATCCAGCCTTGGGGCACTTTGACGAAGCTGCACCCGCTGCCGGCAAGCAGCATGGTCCCGATGGCTGTCAAATAGACAAAAAAAAGGCCCCGAACATCCCTGTGCATGGTTTCCCCCCTCACACAAGGTTTATTGATCGAACCGAAAAGCTGCCAACCGCCGAGCGCGGCGGTAGTCTCCCATTCGGGAAGATCGGCAACCCGTTGCCCGAAAATTAGGAATATTCGATAGAACTTGCCCAAATTAACGCAATTTGGCAGTTTTTCGCTCGAATACGATTGTCCATAGAGCAAGCGAGCCGAGGGGAGATAATCACTCATTGATGCACACAAGTTGGCGGGTAAATAACGATGAGGGTCGTTTACGGCCCTTCTGCGCCGAAGGCGATATTCGGCACGCCCTGTTTTCACAATCTGCTTGATTTACGGGGAATACCGCACGCGGGCTTTCACCTTTTGCATTGCCTTGACGGCCGGTTCGACACGATCTTGTCGATCGACCGTCGTCCCCACCCAGGCATTCTCCGGCCACTCGATATCGACCAGCCGCTTCGGGTTCTTCGTCAGAAACAGAAAATTCCATTGCGGCGCGTCGCGGACGGCGTCGAGAATGTCGTCGATCCACTTCTGCTCGACCCAGTCGCCGAACAATTCCCCCATGCTGCAGGTAAAGACGTTCGGGATTCCCGGCTCCTTCTCGCGGCTGGCGGGAATTTTCATCCTGGCCGGGGCCGTTAACCGTTCGGGATAAAAGCGCGGCGCGAAATCCGGGGCATAGCGATCCTGAAAACGCGTGGCCATCCGCCGTGCATAGCAGTAGGGGCAATTGAACTTGCGGCCCGTTAGGGGATTCCAACTCCACTTGGCCCAGTCGATATTCAAATTGGCCGGATTAAACTGGGCAGGGCGCGAATGAGGGGTATGATTTCCGCGTCGCCGCTATAAGGATAATAGAGCATTGCGGCATCGGTCAGCATGGCAAACAGGCCCGCGGGATTGTGGGTCCAGTCGCGGCCGAAAAAAAGCGCATGGCGGGGGTCGCCCGGACCATAAAACACCGGATAGACGATATAGGTTTTGTATCCGTTGGGCTGGACGGGGATCTTCTTGAAAGCGTTCCAGGCGCGGCAGACCACGTCGCCGTAGGGCGAATCTGCATCGGACCAGGCGAGGAGCTTCCCCTGGTCATCGAGCCGCAAGTCGTGCCAAAGGAGCCTGTCGGCGGCCATCGCCGGGGCTGCGGCGAACCAGGCCGTCAGGAGAAATCCCCACGCGGCGATGCACGGCGGGATCTTCAAAAAAGGGGACAAGCAGTTCATCGGCAACCTAAGCAAAAGGGTAGTTCCTTCGCCTCGAGGGCGAAGGAACTTCCCGCGAAAGATTTCAGCATCGGATGAACTAGGCCTTGCGGTTCCGCCGCAGCGCCGGCGCGACCAATCCGGCCAGGGCCAGCAAGACGAACATGGAAGGCTCGGGCACAACGAGGGCGATGCTGTTGCCGCCGCCGTAATGGTAATCGAGAGAATAACCCGCGGGAACGCCGCTGATATTGGCGGCGGGCACGGTTCCCGTCAGCGTTCCATAGGTGGCGAAGACGTACGCCGGCTGCGTGAGCGGCACGGGCGAAGCCGCGATATCGCTGAAGGATAAGGAGGCACTCGACACATCGAGCGTTCCCGACACCAAGAGCTGGTCGATGGCATTGGCGCCGCTATCGTACTGGACGTGCAGCGTGCCGCCGAGGCTCAAGTTTCCCGTGATGGTGAGCGTGCCGACGCTGGCGCCCGGTTCGACGAGGCTGCCGCCCGCGGCCACGATGTCGCCGAGCACGGTGCCGTTGCCCCTGAGGATTTGCGTGCTCGAAAGGCCGAAGCCGCCGGTCTTCGCCAGGACGTCGAGCGTGGCGCCGGCGCGAACATCGATGACCGGCGAACCGGCGATGGAACCGGTCGCGGCGAGGATGAGCTTGCCCTCGGCGACAACGGTTGCGCCGCTATAAGTATTGGCGGCGGCGAGTGTTAGGTCGGCGGAGCCCATTTTCCAAAGGGCGTTGTGTTTTCCGGCAGTTTCGGAAATCACGCCGCTGACCTTGAATTCCGCGTTTCCGCTGGGCCACCAAGTCGCGATTCCGCTGTCAGAATCGAGGATGATCGGCGATTGCCAATTGATGGGGCCGTTGTCGTTGCGGGGCCAGAATTGCAGCGCGCCGTGGGCATCATGCACGCCGAATCCGTTGAGGGTAAGCGGCGGTACATTGTAGTTCCCCTTATAAATGATCTGCAGCGTGCCGCTGTTCTTGACGATCGTGCCGGGACTCGCGGGGCTAAAAATCCCCGCGGCACCGCCCCCGCCGCCGCTCGGAGTGACCATCCCGCTGTTGATCGTGAGCGTGCCGGAGTAGTTGTTGGGATTAGGCGAATCGTTCCAGAGATAAAGGGTGGAATAACCGTTCCACGGATCAGTGCCCGTCACCGTGCCGTTAACGTCCAGGTTCTTGGTGAAGCTGAGCCGGCCATCAAACCAGGGACCGGCGCCATTCGACGTCCAGAGGATGTCGATCGAGCCGGAACTCGTCGAGGAAGCGGGATTGTCGAAATTGACCTGGGCGCCGGTGGGGACCCAACCCGCATCGATATTGCAACCGGAGTTCACGATGGTGATGCCGCTGGTATTGATCGTCGTGTTGTTAGCCAGCGTAACAGTGCTTGCGGCGCCGGTGTACCCCAGGACGGCGCGATCATAGTTGTTGTTGTTCCAAACCAGGTTTGCCGATCCGTCGGGCGTCCAATTGGGAGTGGCTAAATCCCAGGTGCCATTTCCCTCCTGAATTCCGGGCATTGCCGGATTGCTATCCCAAGCCAAACTCATGGCACTTGCCGCGGCGGGCAAGAGAGCGCAGACGGCCAAAGCCAGGACACACGTCATTCGTCGATTCATAATTCACCTCTCGTTGTAAAAACGCGACTTCAAAAGAACACTCGAAAAGGGAGTCCCTAGCCGGCAAACACGGCCAACGCGATCGCCGGACGAGAAAGAGAATCGATCCGTTGGCGGAGGGCGGGCAGCCGACATAGATACCGCGTCAAAATCTTCCGGTTCCGGGAAAACACCGGATAATCGAACGGGACATCAAGGCGAAAGACTCGGTCCACCTGTTGACATAAGATCGATTAGCAAGGATGTGATGCGCTGCCTCCGGCAGGCAAGAATCATCCAAGAATCACCCGTCACATCCAGCGGGCGTTCCCAGATCAAAGCAATCTCAAGCGAAAACATGGGCGACAACGGAAACCACCGTCAATCCGATGCCGCCTTCACCGCGCTCAGCTTTCTCTTTTTTACCAGAGGGAAACGGCGGTTTCAACGCTCCGGATTGTAAAATTGCGCACTGCGATTATCTTAATGCGCAAATCCAAGTCTGAGGGCTGTGCCAACGCGTCAGTCCCCCTTTACCCCAAAATCGCCTTGCGGCGAGCGGAAATGTAGCGTTTGAGCTCTTTTTGCGGCATTTCGGCCATTGGCGGCGGTTCGGCCGGGGCGAACCGTTTTTCCACTTGAGCCCGGGCGACCTCGGCCGCGTCGGCCGCACCTTTGTTCCACCATTCGGAGAAACTCTCGGACAAGGCCACCCGCGGACTGTACATCGACGCGCGATGATGCCTTGCCGTATGCTCCGCGGCGAGGAAGTCGTCGGGCAGAGCGGCGATTTCGGTGAACGCCAAGTGTTCCTCATCCACCGGCGTTTCGCGGCCGAGGCGCTCGAGATAGCCCCAGATTTCCAGGTCGATCAGGAACTGCTCGTACGACATACTGTTGATGCAATCCAGGGTTCCCAAGGCCTGCAGGCAGAAATGGGCGCCGGCTTGCCAGGCGGCTTGGGCCGTCATCATGCGTTCGTAGCCGCTTCGGATATCGGGTCGCCGCGAGCCGGTTACCGCCGCCGAGCAGCGGAAGGGAAGCCGCAATGTGCGCGCGAGCTGCGCGCCCCAAAGGGTGGCCAGCGCGTTTTCGGGACGCCCGAAGCCCGGACCGCCGTTGCGCAGATCGGCGCCGAAACCGCCTAAGCCGATGATCACCGGCACACCGGGGCGGATGGCCTGCACGAGCGCCGTGCAGGCCAGCAGTTCCGCGAAGGCTTGGGCCATCGCCCCGGCCGCGGTGGCAGGCGCGGTAATTCCCAACAGAATGCCCGGCGTCAACAGCACGGGTTGGCCGGCGCGAACATAGGCCACCAGCGCTTCGGCCATGCGGCGATCGAGCCGCAACGGGCTGTTGATATTGATCAGGCCTAGCACGCACGGCTGGGAGTCGAAGTTCTCGAACACGATTTTCGCGATTTCGAGCGACTCCTCGGCCCCTTCGCGTCCCGCCACCGAGCCCATGAAAGGCTTGTCCGATTGCTCGACGAGCGCCTGGGTCAAGAGAAGCGGCCGCAAGGGGACCGGCACATCGCTCGGTTCGACCAGCAATCCGCCGGTCAAATCGACTAAATCGGCCTGGCCCGCCAAGAGCGCAAAACGGCAGAAATCGTCCAAGGTCGCCGTGCGGCGGCAGCCGCGCAGATCGGCGACGAACGGGCTGCCGTAGCCGGGAGCCAAGAGTGCGCGGTTGCTTCCAATTCGAACGTCGCGTCGGGGATTCCGCGCGTGCAGGATCCATTGCGGCGGCGCGTTGGTGATAAGTCGGCGAACGACATCCGGAATAAGAAAAACTCGGAGCGACGCGGCATCCTGCCGCCCGCCGGCTTCCAGGAGACAACGGACCGCCTCGTCCGACTCGATCAACATCCCCGCCTTGTCGAGGATTTCCAAAGCGGCTTTCAAAATGCGTTCGATGTCCTCGGCTGGAAGCAGTTCGAGGTAGTTTTGGGGGTGGGAAATCATGGGAGGATAGGGGCATCAAGACACGAACACTTTTCCGACATTGCGTCCACATTCGCGTGCAGAAGTTCCAAAAGCCCTTCAACCGAGCTCTGCTCGAGCGCATCAAACTCCGCGCTAACATGGCGGCAAAAGGCGTAACCCAAGGCCGGCTCCACGAGGGAGTCTAATTTGACATTCATGTCCTCGTCAGTGAGCGGCGCGACGTAATCGCCGCGCGCGGGGACCGCGGGATGCGTCCAGCAACGGCCGTCATCGAGCGTCACGGTGACCCGTGCGAGGCATTCGGCCGGAAAGCGGCGATCGATATCGTCGGCACGGACCATTTTCACGCGCTGCGCCAGCGCCCGAATGGTGGGATCGGACAGGCGGTCGGGATGAACCTGGCCGACGCCCAAACAGCCGTCAACGAGCGCGGCGGCGACCGCCCAGGGCATGGAATACTGCGCCTCATCGGGGTCGCGCGGGTGCTCGGTGACGAGGGTCAGCGCGGCTCCGAACGTTTCGACGACGATCGATGCGACGCACTCGTGCGGAAAGCGATGCGCTGCCTGTAAATGCCAAACGGCTTCCACGGCGGGGTGCGTCCAGCGGCACGTCGGATAAGGCTTGAAGTATTGGCGGAGGATCATCCAGTCGTCGCCCAGCGTGGCGATTTGTTCGCGGCCGGCCGCTTCGTCGGCAAACAGGGAGGGTAGTCCCGCCAACGCGCAAGCGTCCATCGTCAGGGCATGGGCGGCGGCCCACGCGCCCCCGGCGGCGCCATCCTTCACGGCGCAAGGGTATTCCGTGCAGCGCATAATCGGCGAGACGGGCGCGTAGTATTCGGCGACGCCCAGGAGCGGATCGAGGCGTTCAGCGGGAACTTGGAGCAGTTTCGCGCCCGCTGCCGCCGCGCCCAGCGCGGCCCACGCGCCCGATGAATGCACGGCTGGAGCATAGATTTGGTGCAGCGCCAATCCGGCGCGGCAGGCGATTTCATAGCCCAGCGCGATGGCCGTGAGCAACTCCGCGCCCGTGCAGCGGGTTTCGGCGGCGATTCCGACGGCGACGGGAACGACCGTCGCGCCCGCGTGTCCCTTGGTCAAGCGGAAGCCGTCGTGGCAGTCGAGGCAATCGACGGCAAAGGCATTGAAGAACGCCGCCCCGACGCGGCTTGAGCTTCGGCCGCGGAACCAAAGCGGAATCGTGCCGGATCCGTACTGGCTTTCGATCAGCGGCAAAGCCTGTCGCGGGGCGGGCAGCACGGCACTGCCCGCCGACGTGGCGAGAATGTCCTTCAGGCAGCGTTTGGCCTGCCTTTGGACTTTCGGCGGGAGGTCTTGCCATTGGATCGCGGCGAGGCGGCGAGTGTATTCGGGGATTTCGGTCCGGCGGTTTTCGCGCTCCATCACGCGGCCTTCCTTCCCGTTTGCAGGTACTCCTCGAATTGCGCCAGGCTGAGGCAATTCAGTTGCAGATTGTCGAGATTCCGCCCCGACGCGAAGAAGTCGGTCTCGTTCACCAAGGAAGCCAAATGGATCATGCAGTCGTAGGTCGGCGTGGGGATGCCGGCCTTCCGTGCCAGCGATACAGTGAGCGTGGCGCCCATGGGGATGTCCTCGGTCACGTACCGGTCCTGCATGTTGAACGGTCCTTTGCTCGAGGTGGCCGCGAACTCCTGGACGGTCATGTTGAAGCAATCCTTGAAGACTTGATCGTAGGTGTAGGGAGAGTACCCCAGTGCGCGGAAAAGCGCCGAACGTTCGGCATCCATGGCGTAGATCACTTTCTTGACGGAAGGCGTAATCCCTTCCTTATACATGTAGAACTCACCGCACGAATACTCGATTCGCCCCATGTTCAGCAGGGCGCCGACGGGATGCACAATGATGTTGACGTTGTAGAGCGCGGGTTCGAGAATGCTGCGAGCCGCTTTCACCTGGTGATCGTAAACGCCCTCGAGCGACTCGATGACGGCGGCCGTGTCGGTAGTGGGCAGTGCGGCCAAAAGCATCTTCGGACCATCGACGCGGTGGATGTTCACCGTGCCCGGACCAGCAAGACAGCGGCAGCAATAGGGGAACGTCACGGCTTCGGCCAGCAGCACGCGGCGGCGCATGCCTAGAGCGTCCCAGGTTTTCCGCACGACGAGCGTGCCGCCGCTGCCGGGCCAGAGAACGACGACTTGTCCGTCGGCAAGGTGCGGCGCCAGTTCGCGGGCCACGCGCTCGTGGGTGAGGGCCTGGGTGGCAACCATGATCAACTCCGTGCCATTGACCGCGGCCGCCAAGTCCTTGGTGGCACATTGCAGCTTCGCGAAGCCCGTGTGGGCGATGCCGGTGACCTGGATCCCGCCGCGCTCGATGATCGGGTTGATATTTCGGGCGTACTCGGGAAACTCGAACAGGCGGCATTGGTGGCCGGCCAGCGTCATGTCGCCGGCGATGGCCGAACCCCCGTTACCCGCTCCGATAATGCAGATTTGTTTCGATTTCATAGAATGGTGGTCCAGTGTTTCAAGCAAATAGGGAAAGACAAGCGAAGTCCTCCCGTTTCTTAGCATTTGCCCGCGTCAGACCGGATGGGACTTCGCTTGACCCACGTGACGATAGGGTCCATGTGATTCCGCAATTACGGCCCGGCTTTGATGTCGCCGATGCCTTCCGCATCGCCGCCGCAGTAGGCTGCCAGGCGGTAAAGGGCAAAGGCCGCGTTCGCGTTGCAATTATACCAATTGTGGCCGCTGTTCTCGCCCTTGGGCTTGCCGTTTTCCAGCCAGCGCGAGCCCCAGTTCGAGATCGAGCCGTCCGTGTACTGCTGCGCGCAAATGGCGTTGCCGGCGGCTTTTGCCTTGTCGAGGTAGATCTGCTCGCCGGTCGCGCGGTGGAGTTCCAGGTTGGCCAAAAGGTAATAGCCGGCGTGGACCTCCATCGGCCACCAGCAGACGTACTGCTCGAAAACGAGCGGTCCCTTAAGCGGTGCCGGATAGGCTTGGCTTTCGGGGCCGAAGAGCACGAACTGGTCCTCCACGAAGCGGAGCATTTTTTTCGCCCAGGGAATGTAGCTTGGATTGCGGTCCTTGTTGCGGCAGAGATAGGCGATGAGGACTTGCGGCTCCCACTGCGTGAGATTACGGTAGGGACGCACTTCGCCAACGTCTTCATAACCGCCCTGCCAATTCTTCGACTCGGCGGGATAGGAGAGCATCCACTGGATGGCACGCTCGGAGGCCATTTGCAGCTTTTCGTCAACGCCGTGCCGTTCCAGGGCCTCGACCAAAAGCGAAAACTGGATGCCGCCGGTGCAATACGACTCCTTCACCTCGCCGGTCTTCATTTTCACGCGGTAGGGAAAGCCTCCGTCGGGCGCCTGAAACTTCGTGGTGACGTTCGCGATGTGCCGGGCGTAATCGAGATACTTCGGATCGCGGGTGGCCTCGTACATCGAGACCATCGCCAGTCCCATCCACGAGGCGCGGGTGAGGTTGATGTTGTCCTCTTCGAGACCGCCGCCGAACTTTCCCCCGGCGATGGTTGAATAGGGGAACAGCGGCATGGCGCCTTCGTTGGGCAAGCGGTTCTTCAAGGCCCAGTCGGCGACGAGGCGGGCCATCTTCATCGCCGTTTCGCTCTGCGGGCGATGCAACTCGACATTGGCGGTCATCGACCAGATGATGGCCGGCACGATGCAGGCCGGATACGCGGCCCCATGACCCAACGTGGCCCATTGGTGCCGGCCGCGGAACTCGCCTACCACGCCTTTGTTATCGAAGGCCGGCCCGAGCATTTCGCGTGTCGGCTCAGGCGCTGCCGAGGCGGCCGACCACATCCACACCGGCATCCCCGGCTCACGGTACGGCGCGGTGCCTTCTTCGCCGATGCGAATCAGGTACGCGATCGTGCGGTCGGCCGCGGCGGCCCAATCTTCCGGCGGCTCGTTGAAGCCCTGCCAGTCGGGCGCTTTGACGCGCCAGGACGTTTCTTGCGCGACGACTTTTCCGCCGGCATCGAGGCACTTGATGGTCAACTGAAACCATCGCCGCGGGACTTTGTCCCAGATCGGCGCGAGGTCGAGCCAGGGGTGCGGCGACTCGACCGACCAAGCCTGGTCGCCCTGCTTGACGACGGCTTGATACTTCACGGCCTTCGCCGACGGGAGAATTTGAAAGGCCGGCGGATCGATGAACTGCCGGCTATGCGCGTTCCAACTGACGATCCGGCTCTCTTCCGCGCGGCATACCGCTGTCGGGGATAACAAAACGGAGGCAATCAGAATTGTGAAGGGAATCGAAGGGCGTTTCATCGTGGTCTCTCCAATAATCATTGACAGGGGTAAAAGCCGCCGATAGTATGAAGTCCTTGCTCATCATTCTGCAAAGTCAAGTTCGAATCGAGAAAGGGAAGCGAAATGAATCGACGATCCAGTGGATGGAGTGTTTTGTATTGGACGGCCGGTTGTTCCTTGGTCACGGTGGCCTTGCTGTCGGCCGTCGGCTGCGAGCAGAGCGGACTGAATCTTGCCACGGTGCGCGGCACGGTCAAGTATCAAGGCAAGGCACTGAACCGCGGCAGCGTCGTGTTCACGCCGGAAGCCGGAACCTGCGGCCCGCAAGCTGTCGGCATGATCCAGCCGGACGGTACGTTCGAAATGCGAACTAACAACGTTTCGGGTGCCGTGGTGGGAAAACACAAGGTCACGGTCATCCTCCGCCGCATTCTCACGCCTGACGAGGAAAAGCGGCTCGTGGTGCCCGAGTCGCTCGTTCCCGTCAAATACGCGCGGGAGGAGGAAACGCCGCTCCGGTTCGAAGTCAAGCCGGGGAGCAACGAGTTGCCCCTTGAACTGATCTAGCGCGGACCGGGGTCAGCGCGAGAACGCATCGATGCCCGAGAGCGATTCGCCCAGCTTGCGGGTGCTCGCGCCCCGGTACAGGTTTTGATCGATCTCGTTGACGATGAAGGTCACGTGTCCGTCGCCCCAGCCGAAATTAGCGCCGCCCTTGTGGCGGCTGCGGAAGCCGCATTGGTCCAGCCAGCCGGTCCAGGGGTTGTTCGGATTGGGCTTCCAATTAAGGGGCGGGCTGGTGCGGCTCAACGTGCCGTTGCCGATGCCCCAGTACAGCCAGGAACTGAACTCCGGCAGTGCTTCGCCGATAACCATGGTCTTTGAGGTGCCGTCGCGGAAACTCTTCAGCGTCGGCGGCAAGAGAACGCTGTGCGTCCAGAACACGCCGCTGCACTCGGAAATTCCCTGGGCCGAATAATTGTTGCAATCGGGCAGGCCGCCGAACAGCGAGGCGTTGCCGGCGTTGTGCGGTCCCATAATGCCCTGGTAGTTAGTCACGCCCAGTTGCAAGTCGGCGGGCACGGCCAGCCAAACATTGCTGACAGTCTTGCCGATCGAATTGTCGGCCGGGCAAAGGAACAAGTTGATCGTCTGCCGCAGAAGGGGCGCATTGGAAGGTGTGAACATGCCCTTTCCCAGCGGATACGCGTTTCCCTTCGTCTCCAGGTTCTTGTAGAAGCCGCCGAGTTCCGTGTAGGGCATGATGCCTACCATCCAACCGAGGCCCGTGCCGACGAGCCCCGCTTCCCGGAAATGGGGATGGCACACGGGAAAGTGCTTCAAGGAATTGTCGTAGCCGAGAATTCCCAGCCCAATCTGGCGGAGATTCGTCGAGCACTGCGTACGGCGGGCCGCCTCGCGTGAGGCTTGGATTGCGGGGAGCAGCAACGCAATAAGAATGCCGATGATCGCGATGACGACAAGCAGTTCGACGAGCGTAAACGCGGGGCGTTTTCCACGCATTGGAGTCAATCGCGATTTCATGGTTTACTCCCACTGTCTGACAAGAAGACGATAAAATCCCTGGGCCAGTCCGCGAAGCGCTGGACCTTATTTTATGAAAGGCCCGAGAAGAGAGATAGCAGCAGTCGAAACCGTTTGCGCAACGGCATTATATTTTTGCGCAAAAAGCGTGTCCCTTACAGCGAACGCGTCTGCTGCCGATAGTCCATCAGTGTCCTACCTGTCTCCTGACGAAAGACTCGGCTGAGGTAGGTTAGTTGGTGAAAGCCGGAAAGGCGAGCAATCGTCCTCAAGGAAAGGTTTGTCTCCGTCAGAAATTGCTTCACGCGATTGAGTCGCACATCCTGAATTTCCTCGCGAATGCTGCGGCGCAAGCAGCGTTGGAATCGCATTTCCAGAGTGCGGCGAGAAGTCTTGGCATGTTCGACGACGTCTGCTACCCCAATGAGGTGTTGGATATTTTCCCGAATAAACCGCATGGCCGAGGCGACGTGGGGATCTTCGACGGCCACGATGTCGGTGGAGCGGCGAACGACGATTTTCTGTGGCTCGGCGATAAAAACGGCCGTTTTGAGATCCTCGCCGGCAATCCGTTTCGAGAGGAACTCGGCGGCCTGATAACCGACCGTTTCACCGTCGAATTGGATGCTCGACAACGGCGGATTGGACAGATCACACAGCAACTCATCGTTATCCACGCCGAGGACGGCGATTTCCTCGGGAACCTTCCAGCCGCCGATCATGCACGCTTCCAGCACCTGCCGCCCGCGCACGTCGTTGCAGGCCATGACCGCCACGGGCTTTTCCAACGACTTGATCCACTGGCAAATGAGCCGCTCTTCGTTATCCCAGCTCGGTAGTTCCGCGTTTGCCGGAGGCTCGTAGATGGAGCAGGGAAAGCAGGCTTCTTGGAGCCGGGCGGAAAATCCTTCGCGCCGCCGTTCCGACCAGAGCCGGCCCGCGATCCCGCAATAAGCGAATCGCTGGAAACCCCGCTCGAGGAAATGTTCGGCGGCCCATCGTCCGACCTCGACTGAATTAGGAAGAATCTCCGAGATCTCCGCCACCGGATGGTCTGCCGGCAGCCGTTCGATATGCAATTCCATGGCGACGACCGGCATGCCGGTTTGCAGCATTTTGCGAGCCATGTCGTCCGATTGCAGGCGGCCGATGAATCCCATAATGCCCAGTTTGCGCGTCACCTGCAAGAGGGAGTATTTTTTGCCTTCCGCGATCTGCTTGACAGGTGTCATGCTAATCGGTTCCCACTGCGGTATCCGATCCGGCAGATAGAACACCCACGAACAGTTCAAACGCGCGAATCGCGCGATGCCCCGCAGCACCGCGCGGTCGAACGCCGCTTGGCTGTACATGGAAACGAAGATGTGGCAAGGCTGCGACATAATTCTCCTAACCCGTGTAAGCCGGAACCATACATGGGGGGTTCCAAAAATGCAAATAAGTGATTTTTCAAAAAGTTCGCGCGATTTTTAACATGCGTTTCACTCCTGTTTTTACAGTATAATACGATTTTCAAACAAACAAAATATTCTGCGCTTTTTGCGCAAAAGTTGATCGGTAACTGCCTAATTCGGCGAGCGGAGGGAGTGAAGACAAGTCAACGGTCCGCGGATATTCCGCGGCTCGAATCGCAAAATCCGCAGACTCTGCCAATTGCGCAATGCTATAACAACAGTGCGCAATTATACCTTCTTTCTTGTTGCTTATCAAGGTGCCCTCTGTTAGAACGAAAGGGATGGAGCGTTGCTGCTCCCCTTGATCGTTTATCCTGGACGCTTCGGATTGGTAATCTTGTATTTGTTGAGGTCTTCGAGTTTCCCGGACTCGCCGCCTCGAACGAGAGCCTTTCCTTTTTTCGGTTTCTACCCCATTGGGGTAGCTGATCGAAACCGTTCGATGACGTTTGGATTTGCCGATTTTTTTGGGGGGCGTTCTCCGACCCTGAAAATCTCGGCGGGAGAACGGCATTTCGTCTCTTCAACTTTCACATTCCGCCCATTATTGGAGGCCGCACCATGCGATCGCGATTTCTCTTGTGCCTTTTGACCGGATTAGCGATGATTGTTCCCCAGACAGCTTTCGCGGACAACTGGTGGGTCTGCCCCACGGCGACGGGAAAATACGAGACCGCCGCCAACTGGTATCAAAACCTTTCGCCGACGAGCACGGACTTGGTGTTCGTCTATAAAGGCAGTAGTGCCGTTCCCGCGAACCATACCTGCATCATCGATGCCGATACACAGGCCTTTTACGGGGGGCCGGCGCCCGCGCTGCGTCTCTTTTCGGGATGGGGCACCGACGGCACAAGCACCATCAACGTTTCCGCCGATGTGACCGTGATGGATCTCTACACCGCGGGATATCATCAGAGCACGGGAACCATCAACCAAACGGCCGGCACCGTGAACGTCT
This sequence comes from Pirellulales bacterium, assembly GCA_020846145.1. Lineage (GTDB taxonomy): Bacteria > Planctomycetota > Planctomycetia > Pirellulales > Thermoguttaceae > JADLEL01. The sequence goes on from JADLEL010000032.1 coordinate 31,125, forward strand.
ATACTTCGCAACTTGGATGGCTAGGCGGATTTTGGCTGGGTGACTCGTATAATGGAAACAACAACGCCGCCGGCGCCGGCGTCTATAACCTCAGCGGCGGGGCGTTGATTATCAACAATCAATCCACGTTCGCGGTCGGCGGCTACAACGCGGGAACCTTCAACCAGACCGGTGGTTCCGTCACGACCCACAACGTTGACATGGGATGGTATCCCTCGCCGACCTCCAATCCGGCGGCCACGCAAGGAACGTACAACATCAGCGCCGGCAGTTTGACGGTCGCGAACCACATCGACCTCAGTTGGCAAGGCTGGGCGACGTTTACCCTCAGCGGTACGGGATCGGTAACAACCCAAGACATGTTCCTTGGATGGGCGGGTTCCACCTATGCCGCAACCAGCATTCTCAACGTGCAAGGCGGAACCCTGGACGTTTCCAACAAGTTGACGCTCGCGGCACACGCCCTCGACACGGCGACGGTCAATCAGAGCGGCGGAACCGTCACCGTTTTGCAGATGGACCGCGGGCCGGGTACTTCCATCTATAGTCTGACGGGCGGGACCTTAGTCCTGGGAGACGCTTACAGCCACGCCGTAGGCACCTTCCAGATTACGGGCGGATCGGTAACCGCGGGAAGCACGGGCACCATCACCGCGGGCACTTTTGATATTCAGGGCGGCACGGCGGGCGCAATTCTCGCCGGATCGGGAAACCTCGCGAAGAGTGGCCTCGGCACGGCAACTTTAAGCGCCGTCAACACCTACACCGGCCAAACCGCCATCACCGGCGGCACGCTTGCCCTGGCCGCTGGTTCGTCGATCGCCGGCACGCCGATGATCCACGTTCAAAGCCCGGGCCAACTCGACGTTAGCGCACTGTCGGGCGGATTGACGCTGGCGGGAACGCAAACCCTCAAAGGCAGCGGCACCGTGGCCGGCAATGTTCTTACCTCGGCGGGCAGCATTCTCGCCCCGGGCGACAGCATCGGCACATTGACTCTGAACAACAATCTCAATCTCGCCGGAAGCGATTTCTTGCAGTACGAGCTTTCCAGCAATCCGGCGGGCGCCAACGACAAACTGGCGATCGGCGGCAACCTCGTTCTTGGCGGCCTTACGACGATCTCGCTGACGGCTCCCAGCGGGCTGGGCAGCGGCTCCTACCGGCTCATCGACTACGCGGGCACGCTGACCGGCAGCGCGGCGAACTTTACGCTCCAAGGCCTCCCCAGCGGCACCACGCGGCAATCGTTCAACATCAGCACCGCGACCAACCACCAAGTCAATCTCGTGGTCGCCGGCAATCCCGTGAGTTTGACGTGGAAAGGCGGCCTGAACGGCAACGCCTGGGACCTGGCGACGACCGCCAACTGGAACAATAACACGGAGAAGTTCTACAACTTCGACAACGTCACTTTCGACGACACCGGCTCCAATTCGCCCAACATCAATGTGGCGGGCGCTTTGCAGCCCACAACCGTCACCTTCAATAATTCCGCCAAGAATTACACGCTCGGCGGAACGGGAGGAGTTTCGGTCTCCGGCGACTTCACCAAGAATGGCACGGGCAAGGTGACGATCGCTAATACCGGCGCCAATGTCTTCGGCGGCAACATCGCCCTGAACGCCGGCACGCTGGCCTTCAGCCGCGCAGATTCGGTTAATTTGACCGGCGCCATCGCGGGCGCAGGCGCGCTGCGCCAAGAGGGGGCCGGCTCGCTCGTGCTTGCCGGACACAACGCCGCGTTCACGGGATCGGTGACGGTGGCGGCGGGAACGCTGCAAGCGGGCAACGCCGCCGCGTTCGGAACCGCAAGCGGCATCATCGTCAATGGGGGCACGCTCGACATCAACGGTTACAGTCTCGCCGCGCAATCCGTCACGGTCGGCGGCGCGGGCGCGGGCGGAGCGGGGGCCGTCGTCAATTCCGGCGGCGTCCAAATGAACGCCCTCAAGAACGTGGCCGTCACCAGCGATGTCACCTTCGGCGGAACCGCGAGATGGGACATCAATGCCGGCTCGTTGACCGCCGCCGCCGATTACAAGCTCACGAAGGCGGGAACGAATGCGGTCTATGTCTCCAACACGACAACCGACAGCCATTTGGCCGACATCGATATTCAGCAGGGAACTTTGTGGTTCCTGGGCACTTCGACGATGGGCAATCCCGCCAAGACCGCAACGGTGGCCTCGGGCGCGTCCTTGGGATTCTGGTGGCTCAACGCCCCGATGGACAAGACGCTCGTTTCCAACGGCGGCATGATTCAGACTGCCGGGAACATCACTCTCTCGGGACCGATCACGCTCAATAACGACACGGAATTCTACGGCTGGTACGCGCCCTTGGACTCCTTGACGCTGACGAACTCGATCGGCGGCGCCGGCGGATTGATTAAGACGGGCACCGGCCCGCTGACGCTCACCGGAAGCAACACCTATGCCGGCATGACCCAGATCCGCAATGGAAGGGTGATCTTGAATAGCGCCGCGGGCACGGCCATTGCCGGTAACGTCACGCTGAGCTGCGACGTTGCCGGGAGCTACTCCCGCCTCCAACTGCAACGGGACAGCCAAATAGCCGCCACGAGCGTCGTGACATTTAACGGCGATAGCGGCGCCAACAAATACATGTACCTCGAACTCTTCGGCCACAACCAGACGCTGACCGGCATTGACGACGCGACCGGAACCGGCATCATTCAGAACAGCCAGACCGAAACCGTCAACGGCGCCGGCATCCTTACGATAAACGTGCCCGGCACGGATTCCCATGCGTTCAACGGTTACCTCCGCGACAACTACTATGGGACTCCGGGCAACGTCCTTGCCCTGGTCAAAGCCGGCACCGGCACCTTGATGCTCTCCGGCGCCAACGTCGGCGGCTACACCGGCGGCTTGACGGTGCAAGCCGGAACGCTTGATTACAGCAGCGGCACAATGCCCGGCGGCAATTATACGATCACGGGCGGTTCGCTGAATATCGGCACCAACTTCTCGACCTCCACCAAATTCACCATCACCGGCGGCACGCTCGACGGTGCCGGCTCGGTAGCGAGCAGCGTGGCGTTTGACGTCCAGGGCGGAACCATGAATGCCGGTTTGGCCGGAAGTTTCGGCGTCATCAAGACGGGACCGGACACCGCCACGCTCACCTACCCCTATAACTCATACACCGGCAGCACCATCATCACAGCCGGCACTTTGGCCCTTTCCGGTTCCGGCTCGATCGCTTCAAGCCCTCTCATTCAGGTTGCTTCCGGCGCGATTTTCAACGTCGCCGGCCTTTACACGCCGTTTACTCCGAGCATGAACCAAACCCTGCAAGGCTTTGGGACCGTCCAGGGCAACGTGGCCCTCGGCGCCGACGGCGCATTGGGCGCGGGGAGCGCAACCGCCGGCGGCACGCTCACCTTGAACAACGGTCTTACCGTTTCGGCGAGCGCCGCTCAAGTCGATCTGCACTTGTCGAACAGCGCCTTGGGTGCCAACAACGACCGAGTTGCGGTCACCGGGGCCGTCAATTTCGCCACCGGCAGCGATAAGGCCAATCTCGCTATTCACGGCTTCGGAGCTTCGCTCGATACGGCGAATCCCTATACCTTGCTGACCTACGGATCGCTCTCAGGCGGCACCACGGCCAACATCGCCTTGGTGAATAACACGCGTTATACGATGAGCCTCAATTTCGCCACTCCGGGCCAGGTTAAGCTGGCTGTCTCCGGCGCGGCGCCGTTGAGCCTGAAGTGGGCGGGCGATTTCACCAATTACCTCTGGGACACCAAAACGACGACGGCTTGGAAGGACAGTCTGAATGTCGCCCAGAAATTCTACGAAATGGACGCTGTCACCTTCGACAATAGCGCGACGAACACGGCCGTCACCATCAACGGAGCGGTCTATCCGTCCTCGATTACGGTGAATAACGATGCCAGCCATCCGTACAGCTTTACCATCAGCACGAATGGCAAGATTTCCGGCGCGACCGGGCTGACCAAGACGGGCGTCGGCACCCTGGCGATCAACATGGATAACGATTTCAGCGGCGCGGTGTCGATCACCAACGGCACCCTCCAGATCGGCGCGCCGAGCGCCTTGGGCAGCATCGACGGCGGCGTATCGGTATCCAGTGCAGGAACCCTGGACGTCAACGGCCAGGAGCTCGTCTTAGGGAAAGCGATCACGATTGCCGGCGCGGGCTTCGGCGGGCAAGGAGCGCTGATCAACACCGGCGGTACCACGACGGCCAGCAATGTCAAGAATCTGGTTCTCGCCGACAACGCCACCATCGGCGGCAGCACCAACTGGTCGGTGGGCGGCAATGCCGCCGGAATGGCCGGCAACGGGAAGACGCTGACCAAAGTGGGAACAAATGCCATCGCCTTGGCCGATTGCGGCGCGACCAATCTCGGCGACATTATCGTCAACGGCGGGATCTTGGGATTCGTGGGTAATTCCACGCTCGGCGATCCCGCGAAAACCGCCACCCTTGCCGAAAACGCGGCCCTCGGCTTCAAGGACGCGACCACTTCGCCCACACTTTCCAAGGCCATCCACGTCGTCGCTTCCACGGCGGGCAGTCAAATCGCGGTTAGCAATAGCACGCTCATGCTGGACAAGAATATCCTGCTCGACGGCAATCTGACCGTGGTCAATGATCCCGCTAGCTATTCTTCGATCACTCTCAGCGGTAATATCTCCGGCGCGGGTGGTTTGATCCAAACCGGCTCCGGCGTACTCACGCTCCGCGGCGCCAACACCTACGCGGACGTTACCGTATTGACCAACTCCAGCGGCAACGGCACGTTTAGCGAAATCGAACTCGATTCCCCCTCCGGTTATGCCATCCCCGGCAACGTCCTGTTCGATTCCCAAGGAAGCAACAGTATCACGAACCTATGGCTCGGGTTGCTCCGCGGCGAGGAAAACGGCGGGCAGCCGCAGATCAATCCGGCGGCGGTCGTCACCTTCAGTACGCTCACCGAAGGATCGAACCTGACTCTCTATCGGGTGTTGGCCATGAAGGGACACACGCTGACGATCGCCGGCGCCGTGGCCGAAAGCACGAATAGCGCCATGGTGAATCGCCTCGTCAATGGGGGCGCTGCGGGCAGCACGGGGAAACTGATTTTCAATACGCCCTCGGGAGCAACGCACCTTTACCGCGGACAGATCATGGATGACGGCGGATCGCTCTCGATCGAGAAGACCGGTCCGGGAACGCAGATTATTCAGGGCGGCGGGCTGACCTACTCCGGCGGCACCGTCGTTCGCGCGGGAACGCTCGAATTCCGCCCGAACATACTCGGCACCGTGCTGCCCACGTCGAACTACACGATCACCGGCGGAACGCTGCAACTTAACGAGCTCTCGCAGACGATTGCCACGTTCCAGATCACCGGCGGTTTAGTCGATGGAACTGGCACCCTGACAAGTAACGCCGCCTATGACATTCAAGGCGGCCAAGTCAACGTAGTTCTCGCTGGAACGGGCATCGGGCTGAACAAGACGGGCCCGGGCACCGCCATCTTGGCCAATACCAATACCCTCACCGGCCTCACGACCGTGTCGAATGGCGTTCTGCAACTCGGCACCGGCGGGACAACCGGCGGAGTGTACGGCAATATCCTCATCAATGGAAGTGCCGCCAGCCTGGTTCTCAACCGTTCCGACGATGTGACGTTCCCGTTGTTCATCAGCGGTACCACCGGAACATTGACGAAAATGGCCGTGAACAAGCTAACTCTGACGGGTGTCAACTCGTTCTCGGGACTTGTGGATATCGAACAGGGAAGGCTGGCCTTGGCCTCGGGAGGGCAACTCGGTTCGACCGTATCGATCCTCAACAAGGGCGTCTTCTCGATCGAAGACTCGGCAGCGCATACCGTGGGGATCATTACTGGCACGGGCACAACCTACGTCAACGGAACCGCCCAGTTAAATGCCGTAAGCATCACGCAAGGCACGCTCACGATTGGCGGAAACCATGCCGCCGCCGTGCCCGAGCCGGCCGCGCTGCTGCTGCTCGTTGCCGGATTGGTTGCGGCGGCGTGCAGGAAATGGATTCGATAGCGAGTTTTGATTCATGGACTTCGCCAATCAAGTATCCCGACACCGTCTGGCCGACGACCTCTGGCAACTGGTCAACGTTCCCAGCCCTACGCTGAGGGAACGCGACGCAGCGCTTTGCTACGCGGAGATGCTCCGCGGCTGCGGCGCGGCGGTCGAGATCGATGAGACCTTGCCGGAAAGCCCGAACGTCGTCGGCCGCCTGCGCGGTGCGCGTCCCGGACCCGTGCTTCAATTAGCGGGCCACCTCGATCATATCGATGTTCCCCATCCGCCACCACGGCGGGAGGCCGATATCATCAGTGGCCGTGGCGCCGCCGACATGAAGAACGGTTTGGCGGGCATGCTCGAAATCACGCGGCTTCTTCATCAGTGGAGCGATTTTCCTGGAGATCTGCTGATCACGGCCTTCGGCCGACACGAAGCGCCGCTAGGCGACAGTCGGGGACTTCATAATTTAATTGCGCGCGGCGTCAAAGGCGACGCCGCCATCGTCTTCGAGGGGCCGGAAGCCGCCGCCGTGGTCATGGCGCTGGGGATGAGTATTTGGAAAGTCACCATGCGGCGCCGCGGACAAGCGTGCCACGAAATGACCGGCCCCGAAAAGGGCTGGGGACTGATCGGCGCGCTCGACGGACTGCTGTCGCTCGTAGCGGAGAAGAACCGGCGTTTTGGCGAACTGCACAATGACTATCCTCTGTTGCCGCCCGAATCGGTTTTCATCGGCCAGATTCACTACGGCGATTTCTACAATCGCGTGCCGGCCTCTTGCGCGATCGAGGGGACCCGCCGTTGGCATCCTGACAAGACCGTGCCGCGGATCGAGGCCGAGTTCGCCGCTTGGCTTGAGGAGCTTCAACTTACCCCGGACCTAAACATCGAAACACACTGGATTCGCGTCGGCGAATCGTTCGCGATCGATCCGGCGGAAAGCATCGTTCGCGCGCTGCAAAAGGCTTGGCGCGAAGCGGGCGGTCGGGAGATCGGCTTCTCGGGGCACAGCTCGGTTAATGACACCTGCCGGCTGGTTACGCAAGGAAAAATCCCGGCCGTCTTATGTGGTTTCGATACGGAAACGGGCCATGCCGATTACGAATTCGTTCGGCTCGACCGCATGGAAACGGCGTGCCGCGTGGCGTTGTCGGCCGCGCTCAACTACCTCAACGCTCACTGTGCGGAGGATTTGAAATGAAAGCCGTTTTATGGACCGGCGGAGAAACGTTTGAATTGCAGGATGTGCCGGAGCCGATTCCGCGTCCCGGCCAGATCGTGGTCAAAGTCCATGCCAGCGCGATTTGCGGCACCGACTTCCACTACGCCGATTTCAAGAGCCAGCCGCCGATCATTCCCGGCCATGAAGTGGCCGGCGTGATTGTCGATAAGAGCGCCGACGTGGGCGGCCTGACGATCGGCGAAGCGGTGGCCATCAATCCCGTGCAGCGCTGCGGCACGTGCTACGCCTGCGAAAACGGCATCGGCCACTTGTGCCTCAACACGCGGCATCTCGGCGGCGAGCAGGCTCCGGGCGGATGGGCGGAATACGTCACGGCCGATGCCGCGAATGCCCACCTCCTGCCGCGCGGCCTCTCCTTTGCGGCGGCGGCGCTCACCGAACCGGTTGCCGTCTGCTACCAGAGCTTCCTCCGCGCCCAATCCCGACCGGGACAGGAAGTTCTGATCCTCGGCGACGGACCGTTCGGGTTTCTCCATGCCGTGATCGCTAAACTTCTCGGCGCGAAGACCATCTTCGTGGCCGGGCATTACGACGAACGACTGCGGCGGATCGCCGAGCAAACCCGCGCCGTTACCTGCAATTCGCGACGTGAAGATCTGCTGGAAATCGTTCGCCACAGGACCGGCGGTCTCGGCGTCGATCTCGTGATCGAAGCCACGGGCAGCAGCGACGCCCCCAATCTTGGCATTGCCGCCTTGCGGCCGCGCGGAACGCTCGTTATTTTCAGCTATATTTGGAAGCCCTGCCCACCCGATTTCGGCACCGTCAGCATGAAGGAATTGAACCTTGTCGGTTCGTGCCGCTCGCGCGGGTGTTTCGATCCTTGCCTCGCCTGGATGGCGGAAGGAAAGATCCCCGCCGAGAAGCTCGTCGATTTGCGCGTTCCCCTCGCCGAGGTGAACTTGGCAATCACGCAACTGAAACATCGGAAGAAAGACATCTTCAAGGCGGTGCTGCTGCCCAACGGAAATTGAAAGCGTTGAAGCGCGTCGTGCGGCGTCTGCGGAAAAGTTGACGGACGATTTTACGTCCTGAGCTCCGGAGCCGCGCGTTCGGGCAAAGACTCATGAGGAGACAATTGCATGCAGGGTTTGGACACTTTTCCGCTCAACGCATTGGATTATCTCACGTTCGGCGTCTATCTCGTCGTGCTTTGCGCCATCGGCATTTGGGCGGGGCGAAAGGAGAAAACCGGTTCGGAGGACTACTTTCTCGCCGGCCGCACGCTCCCCTGGTACATCGTCGGCGCTTCGTACATCGCCTCGAACATCAGCACCGAGCACTTCATCGGCATGATTGGCGCCGCGTACATTTACGGCATCCCCATCGCCATGTACGAGTGGGGCAACATCAACAATTTCACCGTGCTCATCTGGCTGTTCATTCCCTTTCTCTTGGCCACGAAGATCTTCACCACTCCCGAGTTCCTCGAAAAGCGATACAACAACTTCCTGCGGCAGTTTTTCGCCATCGTCACCGTCATCCTCAATATCGTTGCCTTTCTGGCAGCCGTGCTCTACGGCGGCGGGCTGGCCCTGCAAAATCTTTTTGCCAGCACGATCGAGAAGGTCACTATTCCCCTGGCGCAGTGTTTTTGGTCCGCCGATCAGTTATCCGCCGTCATTCCTCAACTTAATCTCTGGTTCGCGGTGACGGTCCTGGGCATCGTCTCCGGCTCCTGGGCCATCTACGGCGGACTGAAATCGGTCGCCTGGACCGAGTTCTTCACGATCATCGTCATGATCGTCGGCGGACTGTCGATCACGCTCCTCGGCCTGGACATGCTCTCCGGAGATTCGCATTCCATCGTCAAAGGCCTGGAGGTCGTCGTCGAACGCAACCAGGCACAGAGCGGGGTCTATGCCGATGCCGCCGCGAGGCACGCGCAACAGATCGTTCATCAAGACCATTATGATCGGATGTCGGTCTTGCAGCCGATCTCACACGAAACGCTTCCCTGGCCGAGCCTGCTCTACGGTTTCCTGGCGAGCGGCCTTTGGTACTGCGCGTTGAACCAGTTCATGATCCAGCGCGTGCTGGCGGCAAAGAACATGTATCACGCCCGGATGGGGATCGTGCTTGCCGGTTTCCTGAAGATTTTCATGCCGTTCATCGTCGTGTTGCCCGGCTTGATCCTCTTCGCGCGCTATCCCGAATTCATGCAGCAGCCTTGGGAGAAAGTCCGTCCCGAGGCCGACAAGGGCTATATCGTCATGCTGCAAACACTAATGCCGATCGGACTGCGCGGTCTCTTCCTGGCCGCCTTGTTCGGCGCAGTGCAGAACACGGTCAATTCGGCCGTCAACTCGACGGCCACGATCATTACTTTGGACATCTACAAGCGCATGTTTTGCGCAAACGCCTCGGAGAAGCATTTCGTTCGCGTGGGCATCTGGTCGAGTATCGGCGTCCTCGTTCTGGCGATTTGCATGGCCGGCTTCATCGGCTATTTCAAGTCGGGACTTTTTGAATACATCCAAATCCTTTACGCCTTTTTCGCGCCCCCGTTTTCCGCCGTTTTCCTGCTCGGGATCCTTTTCAAGCGGATCAATGCCAAGGGCGCTTCGTTCGCCGTTATCGCAGGCTTCATCTTCGGCGTGCTCATGAAGGTCTATATCATCGGTTATCCGGAATTGCTGGGCGAGAACGTGTATCGGTTCATCCGCCCGTTCAGCAATCAGTCGCTGGTGCATTGGCTTTTCTGCGTGGCGTGCTGCGTCGTCAGCAGCTTGATGACCGCGCCGCCCCCGGCCGAATATGTGACCGATGAACTCACCTTCAACTGGCGAAAGCTGAATATATTCGGCGATCTTGGCACGCATTGGTATCAAAACGTCGTTTTCTGGTGGGGAATGTTCGTGGCCATCGTCCTCGGCTTGATCGTGGTTTTCTCGGGGAAGGTGTTCGGATGACGAAGAACCAAGCAATCCCCTCTACTTTTGCCGAAAGAACGCCATGAAACTCTCCCCGCGCCAAACTCAGTTGCTGAGACAAACCTTCCTGGATTATCGGCAGTCCTCCGATTTCTTGAAACGCCCTCTGGTCCTCCATCGGGCGGAAGGCCTGTATTACTGGGATGCGGCGGGCCGCCGCTATTTCGACGCCATTGGCGGCATCTTCGTGGCTTCGCTAGGGCATCGCCACCCGCGGGTCGTTGAAGCAGTCAAGCGGCAACTCGACGTGATGACTTTCGCCCCGCCGCTGCACGGCGTGGCCGATGTCACCCTCGATTTCGTCGAAAAGCTGGCGTCCGTGACGCCGGGGAATCTCCGGTTCGTCAAGCCCTTTAGCGGCGGCTCCGAGTCGGTCGAATCGGCCTTCAAATTCGTGCGGCAGTATTTCAAGCAGACCGGCCGCGGGGAAAAGTACAAGTTCATCGGGCGCTATCACGGCTACCACGGCAGCACCTTCGGCGCGATGTCGGCCAGCGGAACGGGCAAGCGGAAGACAAAATTCGAGCCGCTCATGGGCGGCTTCTTCCGCGTACTCCCGCCAACGAGCCTGCGCGACCGCTTCGATTCCTGGGATGAATGCAACCGCTTTGCCGCCCGCATGTTCGAGGATGTCATTGTCCACGAAGACCCGCAAACGGTTGCCGGCGTCATTGTCGAGCCGATCGGCAACACGGGCGGCATCATCACGCCGACCGAAGAGTATTTCGCCCTCCTTCGCGAGATCTGCGACCGCTACGACGTGATGCTCATTTTCGACGAAATTATCACCGGCTACGGTAAGACCGGCGCGATGTTCGCCGCGCAGACGTTCGACTGCATGCCCGATCTGATTTGCGGCGGGAAGGGGCTTTCCAGCGGCGTCTTGCCGTTGGGGGCCATGATTGCGCGGCAGGACATGGGCGAAGCCTTCTTCGGCCCGGCGGAGGAAGAAATCCAGTTCGCCCACGGCAGCACCTTTGCCGGCAATCCGCTGGCCTGTGCCGCGGGCATCGCGGTGCTTGACGAAATCGTGGAACATGATCTTTGCGAAAAGGCACGGCGGCTGGGGCGATATTTGTTCATCAAGCTCGAGGCCCTCAAAAAGTACGGCGTCGTTCGCGAAGTCCGCGGCCGCGGCATCCTCTTGGGCGTTGAACTGGTGAGAGACTTAAAAACCAACGAGCCTTTTCCGGAATTGGGCCGGGCCTTGCAGGAGGTAGCCTTGGACAACGGACTGATTATGCGGATCGATCCGTCGTGGTTCGCCGTCGCACCCGCGCTTATTGCCGAAGAGGCAGACCTCGACGAAATGACCGACCTCATCGACCGCAGCCTGAAAGGCGCGCTCGAGAAAGTCCGCGCTTGCGCCTAATTCAAACGCCCGTTATCATTGATATCGCCGCTCGACCGGCGAAAGGCGGCATAATTCGATCGCTTAACGCTCACTCCATCATGAATCATTTCGAACGCTTTCGCGCAGTCTGCCGCGGCGAATCGGTGGACTACGTGCCGATTCTCGGATTGCCGGGGGCCTCCGGCGCGGCCTTCGGCGGTGCCTGGGGTGAAATTTACCGGCGACTGCTCGACACGGGCATGCCGCCGAGCGTCATCGGCTGGACCGAAGAAAACGCCGCCTTACCCGACGCCAGTCGACCGTGGTCGAAGTACTGGGGCACGCTCTCGCCGATCACGCTGCCGTTTTGGGCTTGCGACCGTCGAGGCGAAATCAAACACCGCAAAACGGTCCGCGACGGATTTGAAATCCTCGAGTACGAAACCGGGGCGGTCACCCGGCAAATCGTCGGTAATGACGATGCGTATTCGATGCCCTCCTTCGAACGCCACCACGTTCGCGACCGCGAGTCGTGGCAGCGCTGCAAGGCCTGCCTGACTCCTTCGCCGCCGTGGACGAGGGAGCGCATCGTTGCGGCCTGCGAGCCGTACCGGAGGCGCGAGCGGCCGCTCTACGTCGATCTCGGCGGCACCTGGGGCGCGGTCCGCGATCTGATGGGCCCCGAACGTGCCTGCACGGTCCTCCACGACGATCCCGCGCTGGCTTGCGAAATGCTCGATTGGTTGCACGAAATGCGGAAAGCGTATCTCTTCCCCTTGGTGGAATATCTGCGGCCCGAGATCGTGGCCCTGCACGAAGATTGCTGCTACAACCACGGCATGATGATCGGCCCGCGCTGCTTCGTCGAAATGTGCGGCACGGCGTATCGCGAGATTGCCGAGTTGAGAACGGGCGTGGGCGTCGAGATGTTTGCGGTCGATTCGGATGGCAACGTCGGGCAATTGATTCCCTGCCTCGAAGCGCTGGGCGCCAACGCGCTCTATCCGCTCGAAGCCAAGGCGAACCAGACAGTCGCCGCTTTCGCCGCGGCCCATCCACGGTTCGTTCTTTTGGGCGGATTGGAAAAAGAGGTCGTCAACGCCGGCAACGAAAGCGCCATCGACAAGGAAATCGGCAGGATCGAACCACTGTTGCGGCGCGGAAGGTTCTTTCCCAATTTGGATCACACCTTGCAGCCTTTCTGCACCTTTGACAACTTCCGCCGCTTCATGACGGCGCTGCACGATGCCTTGAACAATCCCGAAGGCACATTTCCCCGCCTCGAATGAACCGTTTCACGGACCGCACCGCTGCCTTTCGTCCGGCGAAAGTTCTCCGCGTTTTCCGAAGCGGTTGGCGAGGTATTTTCGAACGGCATTGCTTTGTTATCACCTCGCCATGCGCCCTAATCCGCGCCGGGTGCAAATGCCTTTTTCGGCAACGCCCTCGTGGCCCCGGTGCTGATGCCTCCATCGACCAGCAGCGTTTGACCGGTCACATAGGCGCCGGCATCGGAAGCCAGGAAAACTGCGGCGCCGTCAAGATCGTGGGGTTGTCCCGGGCGTTTCAGCGGAATGCGGTCGCAAAGATATTCGACCCAAGACTGGTCTTCATAGAGCACGGCGTTTTGGGCCGTCTTAAACCAACCCGGCGCCAAACAGTTTACGGTAATGCCGAACGGTCCCCAGTCATCGGCCAGGCTCATGGTGAGTTGCTTGACGCCGCCGCGGCTCGCGCCGTAAGGACCGAGACCGGCGCAACCGGCCACGCAGGTCACCGAACCGATATTGATGATCCGCCCGTAGCGGCGTTTGATCATTTCCCGCGCCGCGGCCTGCGACATGAAGAATGTTCCTCGCAAATTGGTGTCCAATACCAGGTTCCAATCGTCCCAGCCGACTTCCAAGGCGGGCTTCCGCACATTGCAGCCGGCGTTGTTGACGAGAATATCGATCCGCCCCCAGGCGTCGGCCACTTCCCGCACCGCGCGCTGAATGCTCTCGAAATCCCGGACATCCAATTCCAGGGCGAGGACTCTGCGGCCCCGCGACTGAAGTTCCGCCTGAAAATCGGCGAGCGATTCCCGCCGCCGGCTGGTAATTGCCAGGTCGGCGCCGGCTTCGGCGAGGGCCGAGGCCAGGTATCGGCCCAATCCACGACTCGCGCCGGTCACGATCGCCGCCTTGCCGGACAAGCTGAAGAGACTGTTTGACATCATCGACCTCCGAAAACGATAAGGCAAGTTATCAGCACCAATCATATCGAGCGACTACTTGTTCTACAAGTCGGACAAGCTAAAATGTTCTGACGCCGTGCGCGAGGCCATTGTTTGACCAAGGACTTTTGAAAAGACCGATGAGAACCGCCGGCATGAAAGACGTCTTCAGTTTGGATCTGGCGCCTGACCAGGCGGCGATTTGGTTTATCGGACAATCGGGCTATATCTTCCGCACAGCGGGCACGACGGTCGTCATCGATCCCTATCTCAGCGACAGCGTGAGCCGCTTGGTCCCTGACTTCATCCGCTTGTATCCGCCGCCAATTCCCCCGGAGGAACTCGAGGCCGACGTCTTCATCGTCACGCACGACCACCTCGACCACCTCGATCCCGACACCATCGGGCCTTATCGCTTCAAAGACCGGACGACCTTCGTCAGCCCGCGCTTGGCGGCGCGAAAACTCCTCTCCTTGGGCGTTCCCGAAAGAAATCTCCTCGTCGTCGATTCCGGCATGGCGCGCATTGTGCAAGGCATGGAAATCGCCGGCATCTATGCGGTGCCCAACGAACCGGCCGTCCTCGATACGGCCGGTTACCGCCTGAGTTTCGCCAACGGCCGCAGCGTTTACCACAGTTCGGACACCGGTTTTTCCGAAGTCCTGCTCGATGCCGTGCCGCAAGCCGAGGTGGCCTTGGTGTGCATCAACGGCAAGGCGGGCAATCTGGACGTCGCGCAAGCGGCCCGGGTCGCCGCCAAGGCACGGCCGCGGATCGCCCTGCCTCATCACCACGACATGTTCCGCTTGAATTCCGCGGATCCGTGTTCGCTCGGTCGGCACCTTCAAGCGATTGCCCCGAACATCCGAACACCTGTGCCAAGTCTCATGGAACCGCTGGTCTGGCCTGCGATTTCGAATTCTCTAACTCCCTGAGCATGGCCCGGCTTCCCAATCAAGGTCATCCGCGGCCCGCGTCAAGGACGACCGTTTCCCTTCTTCACCGAGAGCATTGCCGCGCAATGATCCATCCATCGAGCGTCACGATAGGCGGTTCGTTCCCGAGGTCTTCGGCGGCGCATTCGATGGTCAGTTGCTTCTCCTCTCCTGGCAGCAGCGAAACGTAATTGTCACTCGCAAATGCCGGCAATACCCTCGAATCGCCGATCTCTCGATCCGCTATGGCGGGCAATACCTTCGCCCGCGCAACACCCTTGCGAAGCGTGGCTTTTCCATCAAGGCAACCGCGGCCGTGGAATTCTTCGGATCGACCGTGACCAAAGCACGGTTCGCATCGCGGCTAAGTTTTGCCTGGCCGTCCAGTTCTAAGCGCGGCAACCGGCCGAGTTGCTGGAGGTCCTCGTTCTTCACGCCCCGCCAGTAGAAGTTCTCGGAGAGCAATTTACCCTCGCGATTGTGCTGTTCAAGCTTGACAAAATGCGCCGGCGACAGCTTTTCCTGCCAACGAATGGAAAAGCCGCGCACCGGTTGATTCGCCGCCACGTCGAGCGTGGCCTCTTGTGTGCCGCATAGTTCGGCCCCTAGCCCGGATTATTCCGAGCGCGGCGTAGCCGCAACCACTGCGCACCTTTTATGTAGCCCAGGCGTTCACGCCTGGGAAGAGGATCGATCCCATATTTTTTCCCCGCCAGCCCCTTCAGAGATCGTCCGCCTTTTGAAAGGAGCGAAATAGCGGCAATAAAAAATTGGCCTCCCCGCAAATGGGGATTTTGCGCAGACTAGTAAGGTTTGATAACGTCTGCACC
>JADLEL010000033.1 GCA_020846145.1 Pirellulales bacterium
GATTTTCGCGGCGCAAAAGATGATGGTGCCGTAAAAGTGCTTAATCGCCGCGAAAATGGGACTGTCCCCCTCGCGCCGCGGGAAGGGGACAGGTCCATGTTTTCGGCCTACCGTTTGTCCACAAAATACGTTTTCGCGCCGAAAAATGGACCAGTCCCCGACCGGGGCGTGAACGCTTACGAAAACACTAAAACGCCCTTCCATGTAAAGCTCGATTCCCAGGGATTATTGAGCAATTACGGGAGTTTTTTCACCAATTCAACTCCAGCGCTTCTTCCCAGTGTTCGTAGAGCGTTTTCAAGGCTTCCCGTTCCTCGGCGATCTGCATTTTGAGCGTCCGCGCGCGTTCGCCCTTGCGAAGATTTTCGGGCAGGAGGAGTTGTTGCTGAAAGAATTCGACGGCCGCTTCGCGGGCGTGAATTTCCTTTTCGATTTCGGCGGCTTTGCGGAAAGGATAACGCCGCTTTCGGACCGGCTTCTGCCCGATCGGCTTATCGACCGTGCGCGCGAAGTCATCCCGGTTATTTCCTTCTTTCATGGCTTGGACCTTGTCTTGGTCCAGGTCACGATCGTCCGCTTCCACGCTGCCTTTGCCGCGGCCCGGCCTGGGCTGCTGATTTTTCCGCTTCGACTTGGCAGCCTTGTATCGATTTTCGATCGGATTCGCCGCCTTGTTACCGCCGCCGGACGAGGGAAGATGACCGCCTTGCCGTTGCTTTTTCCCGTTGCCGCCCGGTTTATTCGGACCGGAAAGCGATTCTGTCTGCTTATCCGCTTCCGTTTTGCGGCCTTGGAGCATCTGGTATGTTTCGTAATTGCCTTCGATCGCGCGAACGCGGTCCGGCTCGACGATCAAGAGATGATCGGCCACCCGGTTGACGAAGTAGCGGTCGTGGCTCACGAAGATCACCGTGCCGTCGAACTCGACGAGCGCCTTTTCCAGTGAGTCGCGCGCCCAGAGATCGAGATGGTTCGTCGGCTCGTCGAGCACCAGAAAATTCGCCTCTTCGGCCGCCAGGCGGGCCAGCGCCGCGCGGCACCGCTCGCCGCCGCTTAGGCTGCCGACCTTTTGCAGCGCCGTGTCGCCGGTGATGCCGAATCGGGCCAGCAAATCGCGCCGCTGCTGCTCGTTGAGTTGTTTTTTCTTCGGGCGGATGGAATCGACCGCTTGCGCGTCGTCCGCTAGGTTCGCCAATTGCTGATCGAAGTAGCCGAGTTCCATCCCCTGCCCCAAGACGGCTTTCCCGGCATCCGGCTCGACCTGTCCCAGAAAACACTTGAGCAAGGTCGTTTTTCCGCAGCCGTTGGGGCCTAACAGCCCCCAACGCTGGCCGCGGCAAACGTTCAAGGTAACGTCGCGGAACAGCGGGCGGTCGTAGCGCTTCGCCAGGCCCTCGGCGCGGACCACGATGTCGCCGCTCCGCGACGCGGCGGGAAATTTCATCGGCGGCACGCCGATCTCCCGCGGCGGCGCAACCAACTCCTGCTCCATCTTCTCCAGCTTTTTTCGGCGGTCCTCGGCCTGGGCGTGCTTTTGGCCGTAATGGTTGCGGCGGATGAAGTCCCTGGTCTTTTCGAGTTCGATCTGCTGCTTTTCGTAGGTCCGCGACTGAACCAAGAGCCGTTCGGCCTTTTGCCCCCAGTAGGCCGTGAAATTGCCGGGATACGAATCGACCGTGCCGTGGTACAATTCCAGGGTCCGATTGGTGACTTTATCGAGAAAGTAGCGGTCGTGGCTGACGACGATCATCGCCGAGGAACTTTCCAACAGAAATTCCTCGAGCCATTCGGTGGCCTCGATGTCGAGGTGGTTCGACGGTTCGTCGAGAATCATCAAGTTCGGCTCGGCCAACAGCAGCTTGGCGAGCATCAGGCGGTTCTGCTCGCCGCCGGAAAGCGACGCGACCGGCTGGTCGAACGATTCCGGCCGGAAGCGGAGGCCCGCGAGCACGCGCTCGATCTTATGATCCAAATTGTAGGCGTCGAGCCGGTGCAGTTCGTGCTGCAAGTGATCGAAGCGGGCGGCAAGCCGGCGATGTTCGGCCGGATCGGTCGCGCGGGCCATCTCTTCGGCGACCGCGATGGCCTCCGGCTCCAAGGCCATGAGATCGGCCAGCGCGTGTTTCGCTTCGTCGTGCAGGGTTTGCGCGGGATCGAACTTGGGCTGCTGCTCCAAGTAGCCGAGATGCACGCTGTCGTGCAGGCGAAAGGTGCCGCCGTCGGCGTCTTCCCGCCGGGCGAGAATCTTGAGCAAGGTCGTCTTGCCGCAGCCGTTCGGACCGACCAATCCGATGCGGTCGCCGGGACGGACCTCGAATGTAACGCCGTCCAGCACGGGTTCCGGCCCGAAATGTTTCCGTACGGCTTCAACTTCCAGGAGGATCATCGATCGGTAGAGGGAACGGGATTTATTTCCGGTTTGTTGCGCGGAAGCGAAGCGATTATTCGATCGGTCCGTTCGGTTTCCGATTTATTTCTTGGGCTCGGGAAGAATATACGGCTTATATTGACCGGGTACGGCCATTGGATAGTTGCCGTCTTTGTCGGGCACGACGGGCGGATTCGCGGCCCATGCAAAAGCCAAATCCGCGGGAATTTCGGCGGGGCCGTATTGCACGGCATCGTCCCATCGGACGACCTGGCCGGAATAGGTCGCCATGCGTCCCAAAATGGCCGTGAACGTGCTCGCCGCGGCGTGCCAGCCGTCGTTGAGCGGCTCGTTTTTGCGGATTGCCGCGACCAGATCGACTTGCTCTTGCTCGTAAGGGTTGCGGCCGCCGCGGCCTGCTTGAGCGTTGCTCTCGCCCTTAGTGCAGTGGATGTGCTCGGAAACGGGACTCCAAGTGTTGTCCTGTTGACGGCATTGGCTGAAGAGCTTGGTGCCGTCGGCGTAGGTGTATTCGACGTAGTGGTTATCGTAAATTTGGCCGATGCCGCGATTGTTGCGGCAATGGCAGCTTCCCATGCCCTGGGCCGTTACCGGATGGGCGTCCTTGACTCCCAGTTTGCGCGAAATGGCCCAGTTGCAGACATCCAAGTTATGGACGTGCTGCTCGACGATGTGATCGCCGCAGAGCCAGACGAAATGATACCAGTTGTTCATCTGGTATTCCATTTCGGTCATGCCGGGCCGGCGGGGGCGGACCCAGATGGCGTTGCCGTTCCAATACGCCCGCATGAAGGTGATGTCGCCCAACGCGCCGTCGTGAATTTTCTTGATTCCTTGCAGATAAGGTTTTTGATGGCGGCGCTGCAGGCCGACGACGACCCTCAAGTTCTTTTCGTCGGCCAGCCTATTGGTCTCTTGGAGCGAACGGAAGCCGGGGGCATCGACGCAGCAGGGTTTTTCCATGAAGACGTGCTTGCCGGCCTGGATGGCGGCGGCATAGTGTGCGGGCCGGAAGCCCGGCGGAGTGGCCAGCATCACCAGATCGACGCCGCAGTCGATGGCCTTGCGATAGGCGTCGAAACCGGTGAATACGCGGTCGTCGGGCAGATCGATTTTATCCTTGTAATTCTCCCGCAAATCGCGGGCGGCGCCTTGGGCGCGATTCTCGAAGGCGTCGGCCACGGCGACGATTTTCACGCCCTCGACGGCATCCAAGATATTGTGCGCGGCGCCCATCCCGCGGCTGCCGCAGCCGATGAGGCAGGCTTTCAGCTCATCGCTCCCGGCGGCATGCGCCGAGCGCGCGAAATTCACTCCGCCTGCCAGGGCGATTCCCGCCGTGAACAACGAGGATTTCTTGAGAAAATCGCGCCGCGTGTCGGTCTGTTTTTCGCTCATGGGAATGCTCCGTAGGAGGTTGAAGGATGCTCGTAAAGCGAATCGCGTTAAGCCCCCGCGTCCACGCGCGGGGCTTAAACGGCGCTATTGTTTGCCCGCTTGCGCTTCCTTGTAGCGTTCGAAGAGTTCCTTTTCGAGCGGATCGATGTCGTACTTGGCGGATTCTTCGGCGGCGGGCGGATGCAGCGGACGGACGACGCGGAAGCCGACGAAATTGGCATCGGTATGATACCAGATGCTTTGCGGGATTTGCGGATCCTGCATCTTCCAATCGCGCGTCGATTGGCAGCGCGCCGCGCTGCGGCTGCTCTCTGGCGGATCGATCCAGGAACCGCCGCGGACGACGTGCGGGTAAGGCTTGGCCGAGGGAACCAGGGGATTGTCGAGCAACGCGCCCGCGCGATTTTTATACGTATCCGGCGCGTACTGGTCGAGGCACCACTCGGCCACGTTGCCGTGCATGTCGTACAATCCCCAGGGATTGGGCTTCTTGAGGCCGACTTTGTGATATTTTTCGTTGCTATTGCCCGTTTCGGAGCCGTCTTCGCTGTCGCCGTACCAGCCGTAATTTTTCAGTTTTTCCGGCTCGTCGCCGAAGGAATAGGCGGTATCCTTCCCGGCGCGGCAGGCGTATTCCCATTCGGCCTCGGTCGGCAGCCGGTAGTAATGACCGGTTTTTGCCGAGAGCCATTTGCAGTACATTTTGGCGGCAAATTGCGTCATGCAAATGGCGGGATAGCCTTCCTTGCCCATGCCGAACGACATGTCGCTATAGGGCGCGGTGGGATTCGCCAAGGCGTCGGCGGTCTTGTCCCATTGGGTGGCGGAAGCGTCCTTGAGGGCCGCGCGCCGCTTGCGATCCAATTTCAGCCCCCACAGTTCGTATTGCTGCCAGGTAACCTCGCATTTGCCCATCCAAAAGGGCGAAATCTTCACTTCGTTTTGCGGGCCTTCGTCATCGCGATGCCCGGCTTCGCTCGCGGGGCTTCCCATTTTGAAGGTTCCGCCGGGAATCGGAACAAAGTCCATCGAAACCTCGGTTCCGGGGATTTTTTCGGTATAGGGTTTCATGCCGGATTGATCGGCCGCTTCGGCCGCGGGATTTTCGGCCGGCTTGGGAAGCCACTTCAGAGTGGGAACTCCCGTAAGATCGGCATTGCCCGCCGCTTCGGCGGTGATCGTTTCGGCGAGATATGCCTCGGGCGAGGCTGGATAGGCGCTCGCCGCCACGCCAATGGCAACAAACGATTCGACCAGCGGCATTTCCGATGGCCAAGCCATAGTGCTGGGAGGTTCTGTGGATGAATTGTCGCTTGGTAATTTTTCAGTCGATTCTTCTGGCGAGTGGTTCTTCGGTGGAGCAGGTGGTTCTGGTGCCGATATGGGGGGGGTGGAAGACTCATTTGCATTTCCTTCCCCCGCGGTTTCCGCATTCGGCAGCGGATCTTTCACCTCTTTGACCGGGCCTTCGACGGAAGGCGTCTCCGCCGCCGCTTTGTCGGAGGAATTATCCACGGATGGCTTCGGAGTCTCTTTCTTCGGCGATTGGGCAGGATTGCAACCGTTCAGAACGAAGGCGAAAACGAGAAAACATGGGAATACCGATTGCCAAGCATGGCGCCGACGCGATACGCTAAACATAAGACAATTACCCTTTTATCTAAAATACGAAGGAAACAAAATGGGATTGATTATCGCCGCCTGGCTGATGGTGGGAATGATGGGGGGACCGCCGGGCGATAACGTGGACTTGAAGCGATTCGAGTTTGACCGGACGGAAATGGCGGTTCAGTTTAACATTATAATGTATGCCCCCGACGATGCAACCGCCGCTGATGCCGCCCAGGCGGCATTCGACCGCATCCACCAACTCAACGATATTTTGAGCGATTACGCCGAGGAAAGCGAGTTGAGGCAACTTTGCATCCACTCTTCCGAGGGGAATGCGTTTTCCGTCAGCGACGATTTGTGGCGAGTATTAAATCAGGCTTTGGAATTATCCGCTCGAACCGAGGGGGCTTTTGACGCGACCATCGGTCCGCTGTCAAGGCAATGGCGGCGGGCGCGGCGGACTAAGGAATTGCCATCGGCCGAGGCATTGAAGTCGGCTCTTGCCCGGGTGGATTATCGCGCGATACGGCTGCACCCGGACCGGCATGCGGTGGAGTTGCTCAAACCGAATATGCTTCTGGATTTGGGAGGCATCGCCAAAGGTTTCGCACTCGGGGAAGCCTATAAAATCGTCAAATCGCGCGGCATCGGCAGGGTCATGCTTCGCGCGGGGGGCGATATGGTATTGGGCGACTCTCCGCCCGGAAAACCGGGCTGGCGCATCGGCGTTGGTCAGATCGACCCGGAAAAACCGCCGCGGTTTCATCTTTGGCTTTCCAACGTGGAAATCGCGACCTCCGGCGATCGCTTCCAATTCGTCGAGATCGGCGGAAAACGCTATTCCCACCTCATCGATCCGAAAACCGGTTTGGGAATAACCGGCCAACGCCAAGCTACGGTAGTGGTTCCGCGCGGTACGCTTGCCGACGGATTGGCTTCTTCGATCTGCATTATGGGACCGGAGAAAGGACTGCCAATGCTGGAGAAAATTCCCGGAGCGGCGGCATATCTCATCCACATTCCCGAGCAAGCAGGGAAAGAAGAAATCCGGCAATCCTCGCGATGGAAAAATCTGCCCCTTGCCGGGGAGCCGCGATGAAGACGTTTTCGATCGAGATCGTCTAACGGCAGGACTGTTCGGAGACCGGATGCGGGCAGTAGGATTCCAACGCTCGGTAAAGATATTCCGGCTGGATCGGCTTCGAAATATAGCCGTCCATTCCGGCTTCAAGGCATTGCTCTTTGATGCTATTCAAGACGTGGGCCGTCATTGCCAGGATGGGCACGCGGCGATTGGCGTCCTTTTCCAAATCGCGGATCATCCTGGCGGCGGTCAGGCCGTCGATTTCCGGCATTTCGACGTCCATCAGAATCACGTCGAAAGTCTGCCGTTGAAATGCTTCCACCGCCTCGCGGCCGTTGCCGGCAATCTGAACCGCGTGTCCGCGCAGTTCCAACAGCCCCGAAGTAACTTCCCGATTGACGGAGCTGTCGTCGGCGACGAGCACATGCAAAACGGAGTTTTTTCGCTGGGGAATGGAAGGAAGCGCCAGGGGCTCTGCCGGCAGAGGTTTCAAGGTTGCTTGGGCCGCGTCTAAAAGTTCGGAGCCGATTACCGGTTTTTGAATGCATTGTCGAATGCCCGATTTTTGGAATCGCTCGAAGCCGCCCATCGAACCGGCGGGAGTCAGCACGATGATTCGCCAGCCCGCGCGTTCTCCGGCGCCAAAGGATTCCAAAAATTCGAAACCGGCGCCGCGATTCGTGCCGGCATCGATTACCAACAGTGCGGGAGCATTGCTTTCGGGGTCGTTTGCGCGAATCGCGGCCAACGCTTGAAGCGCGGCATCTCGATCCTGCTCCGTCTGGACTCGCATCCCCGCGTTTGCGAGGATTTCACCGCAGTTTTCTCGAACATTTTGATTTCCGCTTACGATTAACGCGAGGCAATTTTCGAAATGCGGCGCCGCCGAAGGCGATTCGGAAATGGGGGGAATCGCGAACGACGACGAGAAATGGAAAGTGCTTCCCCGGCCGAGTTCGCTCTCGACCCCGATGCGGCCGCCCATCAGTTCGACCAATTGCGCGGAAATGGCAAGCCCCAGGCCGGTGCCGCCGAAGCGGCGCGTCACCGAGCTGTCGCTCTGGCGAAAAGCTTCGAAAATATGTTCGGTTTTATCGGCGGGGATGCCGATTCCCGTATCTTGCACGCTGAAGCGCAGCCGCGTTTTTCCCTCGGCGGCATCCTCGACGTTGACGCGCACCAATACCTCGCCGCTTTCGGTGAATTTTATGGCGTTGCCCACGAGATTCACGATGACTTGGCGCAATCGCTTGGGATCGCCGAGGACTTCGGCGGGAACGTTCGCGGCGATGCGGCAAACGAGTTCCAGGTTTTTCTTGGCGGCCGAGACCGCCAACAAGCGGGCGACATCCTCCACGACTTTACGAATATCGCAGGGAATGGTTTCCAACTCCATTTTCCCCGACTCGATTTTCGAAAAGTCGAGAATGTCGCTGATAATCTCCAACAGGAGACCGGCCGAATCTTTCAGGGTGGTCAAGTAGTTGCGTTGCTGGCCGGTTAGGGAAGTGCTGAGCGCCAGTTCCGTCATCCCGATGATGCCGTTCATGGGCGTGCGGATTTCATGGCTCATGGTGGCGAGAAAGCGGCTTTTCGCCAGATTGGCGTCATTGGCGGCTTGCATGGCGACGCGCAGTTGTTCTTGCGTCTTCAAGAGTTCGGAAGCGACTCTTTCGAGCTCGCGGTTGGACAGCGTCAATTCGCGGGCGCGCGCTTCGGCGGAGGCCGTGCGTTCGACGACGCGCTGCTCCAAGGTCGCATTCAACTGCTGCAAGAGCTTGAAGCCTTCGGCGTTTTCCAAGGCGGCGCCGGCAATCGCCGCGATGAAGTCGGCCAACCGTTCTTCATCCGGTCCAAAAAGTTTTTGGATATGCCGATGAACGACATAAAGGCAGGCAACCGCGCGGCCGCGCACGTAGAGCGGCACGCAGAGCGTCGATTGCTTGGCGCCGCTGCCGGGGCGATTGCCGGACTGCCGCGGCGATTCCTCGTCGCGAATGACGGCCCTTCCGGTTTGCAAGGCCTTGCGCGCCAACATTTCGTCGATCGTTCCTTCAATTCCGCCGGCGACGGGTAAAAATCGGAAATCGTCCGCATCCTGCCGGATTTCGAGCACCAGACAGCGTTCCGCGCGCAACAGTCTTACCGCCGCGCCGCGGGTTTCCTCGAAAATGGCCTCCCGCGTCAGCGCCGACGCGATTTTCCGGCCCGCTTCCAATACCGTGTCGAATCGGTCGTACAACGAGAGGCTTGCGGTTTTCGCACGATTCGCGTGCTCTCCTTCGTTCGCTCGAGACGAGATCCGCGATCGCATGAGCAACGTTTGTGCATTGGCGAACGACGATTCCGCGTCCGGCCATCCCCACTCGAGCCCCAATTCCCCATGCACCAAGAGCGTTTGCGCATATTCGAATTTCGCATCTTGTTTTTTCGCCTCGGCAAGACTGGCATCGAGCAGACTTCGAACCGAGCCGGTCTTGCCGGACATCGCGAGAATCAACGCATATTCGCGCAACGCGCGAGGGAGATCGTTCCGCAATCGCCGCGCGACGCGCACGGCGCGGCGCGCGACGGCCTCCGCTTTGGCGAGCAAAGCGGCGCGCCGCGAGGCCGACCGAATCATCGGACTGCCCGCTTGGATTCGCAGCGCCGTGGCCAGCCAAGACAGAACGGGCGCGACGTAGGCGTTCATCAGGCCCAAGCGCTTGCTTTCCGCCAAAGCCTTTTCCAACGCGGAACCCGCTTCCCGGGCATTTCCGGCTTCGATCAGTTGCACGGCTTGAGCCAAGAGGACCTGCGCCGCGGTTTGGGCATCGGTTCGCTTTTTCTCGACTTCACGCTTCAGCACTTCCCGCGGGACATCCCCTCCGGAAGCCAGCGCCCAAACGTCGAGGCTGATTCCCGACGCCAGTTCGTCGCCCATTTCGCGGCCCGATTCGTGCAATCGCCGGGCTTCTTCGAGGGCGTTCTTCAAATCGCCCATGCGATAGAGCGCCGCCGCGATCTGGTAGCGCGCGATATGCTCTTCCCAGCGGTCTCCGGTGCGTTCCAGTAGCCGGACGGCTTCCCGGCATTTGGCGATGCATTCGGGGAACCGGGATGCCGCGTAGAATACGACGCCGTAAAAACTCAAGGATTGTCCCTGCCCCCACGCGTCGCCCAGCGTCTTTCGGATATCCAAGGATTTCTCGGCGAAGGCGATCCCGCGACGATACCAGCCGAACAAGGTCATGGCGACGGCGTGTTCCGCGTAAATCTGCGCCATTTCCACGGTCGGGGCGTGGCGTTCGGCGAGATTCATTCCCAAGAAATGCACCAAAAATGCCTGCACCTTTCCACGAGAGTACCAGTAAGTATATCCGAGCTTGGCCAACAATCGCATTCGCAGCGTATCTTCCAGCTCGGGTATTTTTCTTTTTCCGTGCTTGAACCAGACGCTCGCAAAGGAATGCGTCAAATAAATCAGGAATTGCCAAATCAACATCGCGCAACAAAGCCAAAAAATCTGGGGAATCGCTTTGCCGAGCAGCCGCAAGGCTTCTTCCAGGGCGCGTGCGGCGCTTCCCATGTCGCCGCGCTTGAGGGCCAATTCGCCGATTTTTCCGCAGATTTGCGCCCTTGCGGTGGCGGATTGGGCAAAGCCGGCCGCCGATTCGAATAACTCGCCGGCCGAGCCGTAATTCCCCCGCAACATCAAGACGTCGCCAAGCCCTTCGGCAATGCGGAACCGCTCCGCCCGGTCCGCCGAAGAATCGCCCCGCAGCGCGATTCGATACTGTTGTTCGGCGATCTCCAGAGCGTATTGCGCGCGGGCTTGCTCCGCGGCTTGAATTGCGTAAGGCAGCGCCGAGCGGCTGTCGTCCGCGGCGTCGAAATGGTACGAGATATCCGATGCGCGATGCGGGGCGTTTTGCCGGAGATGCAACGCGGCGCCGCGATGAATTTCGCGCCGCCGCTCCGCCGTCACGCGATCGAGCAGGGCGGAACGGATCTTGTCGTGAACGAAAATCCATTTCGAGCCGTCGGAGCGGCCCCATACGAGATGCCGTTGCCGCGCTTCCTCAATGGCCGCGACGGCTTGCGACGACGGATGCCCGGAAAGTTTCGCGGCGGTATCCAGATCGAATTCCTTGCCGAGTATCGCGCCCGTCGAAAGCAGTCGAATGGTTTCGGCAGGCAATAAATCCATGCGGCGGGCGAGGAACGCGGCAGCTTGACTCGAAGAACTCAAGTCGGCCATGGCCGACGGCTCGACCCGCCAACCGTCGGACTCGGCGATCAAGGCGCCCGATTCGACCAAGCTCCGCAAAACCGCCGAAGCCATGAAGGGATTTCCTTCGGCGAACTGCGCGATCAGATTGACCGCGACTTCGGGCAGTCTGCCGGCCATCGATTCGAGCAGTTGCCCGATTTCCGCCGCCGCGAGGACCGGCAGGCAAATATCGACCGAAGGCTCGATGCCGCGCAACAGATGGTCCTCCGCGACTTCCTCCGAACGGAAGGCCGCGATCAGCATGACGCGGCACGGTTCGGCGTTCGATTGCGCCTGCCGCCAGCGGATCAACTTGCAGGTGAGTTCGTCGGCCCATTGGCAGTCGTCGAGGATGATGAGCACGGGCCGATCGGCGGCTTCCAATGCCGAGAGCAGCGCGGCCAGCGCCTGAATCGTGCGGTTTTCGGCGAAGGCCTCCGGTCCCGATATTCCGGTAGTTTTCCAGTCCAGCAATCGCGCCAGTTCCGGCAAGGCGGCGCCGACGGCATCGAGGTGCTCTCCCAGGCGATTCTTCAGCGCATCGGCGAAAGCCCGATCCGCGCGCGCCTTCGCGGCCACCTGCTCGACGATGCCGTTGAAAATTTGAAACGGTTGTTGCCCCGCCATCTCCATTCCCTGGCCCCGCAAGACCCACATCCCCGCCTTGGCGCCGCGCCGAACGATTTCCTCCAAGAGCCGCGTCTTGCCGCCGCCCGATTCCGCTTCCAAATACACGAGCCGCGAATGTCCGCTCAAGACCAGCCGCATCTGTTCTTCGATCCGGTTCAACTCGGCCTCGCGGCCCACGAGAGCAGGCTCGGCAAGCGTGGGGCGGCGGTCGCGGGAGCCGACGACATGGGCAATCTCCGTACCGCCGCGCAACGATTCGTCAATCGCTTCCAAATCCATCAGCACGGCCTCTGCCGTCTGATAGCGGTCGCGGGGATCTTTGCGCAGCAAGCGCTGGATCACTTCTTCCAGAGCCGGCGGCAGGTCCACTCCCATGCTCCGCAATTCCGGGGCGGAAGCGGTCATGTGCTGGAACAAAATCGTTCCCGCTTTATCGCCTCGAAACGGCGGCTGCCCCGCGAGGCACTCGAACAGCACGATTCCCGCCGAATAGAGATCCGAGGTTTCGCCGATATCGTAATTCAACGCTCCCGAACTTTCGGGAGAAAGGTAGATGGCGGTTTCAAGGGCTTCCTCGCCCGTCATATCCTCGGAAATGAAGTGCGATCCCAAACTGAAATCGATCAGCACGGCGGTGCCGAGGGGGACGCCGTCGTCGAGGATGATATTCGTCGGCCGGATGTTGTGATGAAATACTCCGCGTTCGTGCACCGACTTCAGCGCGGAGAAGATGCACCGGCCTAACGCAATCGTTTCCCGAAATTCGAGTTTTGCCTTGAGGAGCCGCTCGCGCAGCGCAATTCCCGGAACGAAGGGCCGAACGACGGCGAACCATTCGGCATCGCGGGAAATATGCGAAATCGGGCCGATCGATGGCGACTTTACTTCGCCCAGGATTTTCGCTTCATATTCCAGGCGCAGGAGCGCACCGGGCGAAATGGCGGAAATCGGAAACAACCGCACTACGACGGGCTTTCCGTCCGAAAGATCGGTGGCTGACAGATGCTCCCCCGTTCGATCCCTTTTCAACAACCCGCGAATCCGAAAGCGTCTGCCGCATAGTCTCTCCGTCGCGGCCTCCGCGCCCCCCAAGATAGAGGCATCTGCGTTTATCGTTTTCCCGATCATGGAGAAATATAGCCTTTTATTGCGCTATATATTGCGAGAGATCGGCCTCGGATGGCTGGAGTCGGACCGCGGAAGGATTGCGGCCGAGAGGATAGGAAGGTTGTGCCGCCCGGAGCGATTGTGACGAGAATTACATGCCGCGAATCGCGATGCCGCGAATGGAAGCGGTAAAACTCCGAAAATCGGGAAGTCGTTTTTGCGGTCCGCCGATGAATTCGAGAATCCGCTTCCCCGTGCGGTTGCTTCCGGAGAGGCGATTACCTTATCGGCGGGCGTCGATTCGACTGCGCTTGCCCGGAAACGCTAGCGAGGGTATTTTTTCGGGAGATTTTCGGATTCGACTCGGGCCATCGATGCGCGTATGCTCGCGGTCCGTTTTGATTGCCGCGCACATGGTGATCAACCGCATGGGTTCCGGTTCGCAGACCGAGATTTTCCATCCCGCCTTCTCGATTTCCTCCGAAATTTCGTCCCGTCCCCGCAAGCGCATGCGCCAAGATAATCCCCGATTCAAATACGTTACTCGGTCGTGATAATCCGTCTGGCTCAGAAGCAGGATTCCTTCCATGCGCGTGCAGCGATAAAGTCCGGCAAGCAATTCGGCGAACGCCCGATTGTCTTCCGCGCCCAGATCCAAGTATTCGGCGATGCCTTGGCAGACGGCGATGCCAATCCCGTCGAATGGGAGGCCGAAACGCCGTTCGGCCCATTCCAGAATCGCCTCTAAATCTTTTTTCCCCGCCGCGGCGCCGACGAAGACCGCGCCTCTTCCGAGAAGATTGTGTTTTTCCAAGACGATTTCGTTCTCGCGGACGGCCCTTTCGTCTTTATCCACGATGCACAAATAGACGTGGGGATTTCCGTTCCGCGCGATGACTTCGGCTTCGAGGCTCCCATCGCCGCCGCCGATGGCCAGAATCAGGGACGGCGCGTCTTGCGGCATATTTTGCAGCGCCAGCGAGAGCATCCGCTGCGCGATGATCCGGCGGTTCCGCGCCGCCTTGACCGCGGGAGACTGCATCAACAATCGATTGATCAAGTCCCCGCGTTTGCGCGGATCCGCGTGTTCGTACATCGCGCGAAGGACGAGAAACGACCCGCCCTCGCGATCGACGAACAACCGCCGGGCGAGTTCTCCCTTGCTGAACGAGAAAACCTTGGTTGCCGCGTGCGGAAAGGCGTTCATCAACGCCGCGACGAAGTGCCGATTGAGCATTCGCCGCCACCACGCATCGATTTCCAGCGGCCGGTCCAAACCGATCTTTTCGCGCCAAAAATGATTCAAAGGATTCATTGGGGAACGCTCCTCCGCCGAGCGAACGATCCGTGGGGCGGCGCAACCGGCGAGGCGTCGTAACGTTCGAAGATTTCGGCCAGGCGCGCGGTTACCGCATCGTGATCGGCGCCCCTCCCGAAGTGGTCGATTTCATGCTCGTGAATTACGGCATGCGGAACGAGGGACTGGACGCGCCGGGCATAAGCCTGTCGGCCGGCCGCGGTCTTCAATCCCATCACTTCATCGTCGATGCCCATGAATACATTGCACGGCATTCCCGGGGGAACGTGAATTCCCCCCAAAAAATGCGCGTCGGAAAGCTGGAGAAGCGCGCGATGAATATCGGCTCGTTCGTAGCGAAGTTCCTCGAAATAATCCAGGCCGATCCGGAGTTCCGGAAAGAGGCCCTTCAAGTAGTCGTACAGGGCATTCCTAAAGGTATCTCCGTTCCAGTCGATCTCGTTGCGGACAACTGCGTCCAAAAACTCCCGCGCACCGAGGTCTCGGCGGGAATGCCGGGAATATACCTTCGCGAAGTCTTCGATCGAAAGTATCTGATTCAGGCGAAATAAGCCGGAAACCACGCTCAACGAACGCATCAAGCATCCGTTGCCGCGGCCGTTGAATTGAGCAAACAGGGGCACGGCGCCGTAACACGTCGCAAAGCCGTGAAGCGGCAGCCCCATTCCGTGCGCGAAAACCTCCGTCCAAGCGAGGGCGTGGCGGACATCGACGATCGTCTTTTCGAGATCGAAAATTCCGCTGGAGCGCGTGTGGCCGCGATATTCGAACGAGAGCAGGATGGCGCCGCGCCGCGTGAAGCTGCGGGAGATGATCAGCGATTGCGCCGCGCCCGCGCCGACCAAGGGAGAGATGAACACGATCCTGCGCGGTTGAACCGGCGGCTTGGGATAGAGCGCTTTCGCGTGAAGATAATTTCCGTCATCCGTGGGAATTCGATAATCCTTGAAAAGTTTTGAGTTGGAAGATTCTGCTATCATGGCGCGCAAACGTTTTTCCGAGAGAACTTGCAGGGGAAATGCGGATGAGTTTCCATCTCGATCCACGATACCAAAGCGGCTTCCAATTGTCAATGCACTCCTGCTTTCCGGCATGATATTTTCGCTTCCGAATTTCTTGATTGATGGAAAAATTTATCGACTATAGAAACTGCGACGATTGCTTAAGGAACGAGGCGCGACTCGATGATTGAAAACCCGGGCTTAAGTTGAAAAAACCGCGGGGGCAAGACCGCGCGATCGCCGACACTCCGTGGAACCGCTATCTTCGTTATAACCGGACCGTCATCCGCAGCGGTTTGGTTTCTCGGGACCGGCTTCGTTGCGGATCGCCCGAAATTCCTTGACGCGGATAATCGAAAGACCTAGAGTTGTGCGGCTTTGAAGAAGAACATCCCGGGGAAACGACGGGCAGGCGAATCGGACCATCGCCGGGGCCGAATGGAGCGAAGGCGTTGAAAATCGACGCTCGTTCATTTCCGCGGATGGCACGAAAATCGAGCGGGCAACAAACCATCGGTTGCAATAGGTTCTTGCCATGCTTCGCGAAATCTCGACGCCGGGATCGTCCCCCATCGACCTGCAGGAACTTCTCAATCGATGCATGGGGAATCTCGATTTAGCGCAACGCGTACTCTCCAAGCTGCAATCGCAATTCGAGGCGGACCTGGTCGAATTGGAACGCGCGTTGGCGGAAAAGAACGGCAAGCTTGCGGCAAGCGTCGCGCATCGCCTGAACGGAGCGGCCTCCAATATCGCCGCCCACGACCTGCAACGCTGCGCCGCCCAAATCGAGAATTCGGCGCGGGAGAATCTCTTGCAGGAAATGCCGGCGCAAATTTCCCAATTGCGAAATCAATGGTCGCGCCTCAACGAAGCCGCGTTGTCCTTCTCGGCCGGAAACCAATGCTGAAGACGCCGAGCGATAAGGATTTGCGGAACGGAAAGATTGGAGATCGTCATGCGAGTGCTATTGGCCGAAGATGATTGCGTCTCCGCGGAAATCCTCTCGAACATGCTCGAGAAATTCGGCTACGAGGTCGCCGTGGCGCGCGACGGGCAGGAAGCCTTCGAGATGATCCGCACCGGCCGCTTTCAATTGGTCGTTTCCGACTGGGAGATGCCGAACATCAACGGTCCCGACCTTTGCCGCCTGATTAGGCAGCGAAAGGGGAGCGGATACGTCTATATTATTCTCTTGACGACGCACGGGGGCGTGCATAACGTCGTTCAAGGCTTCGACGCCGGCGCCGACGACTACCTGACGAAGCCTTATCAGCCCGAAGAGCTTCGCGTGCGGTTGCGCACCGGCGAAAGGATTATTTCCCTGGAAAGCCGCGACATGATGATCTTCGCCATGGCGAAACTCGCGGAAACGAGGGACAAGGCCACCGGCATGCATCTCGACCGCATGCGCGAATATTGCCGCCTCCTGGCGGAGGACCTTTCTTCGCGGGAGAAGTATCGCAATATCGTCGATGGCGATTACGTCCAACTCCTTTATCTTACCAGTCCGCTGCACGACATCGGCAAGGTGGGCATCCCCGATGAAGTGCTCTTGAAGCCCGGCCGCCTGACGCGGGAAGAATTCGCGCTCATGCAACAGCATACGATCATCGGCGGCAATACCCTGCAGGTGGCCGCCAAAGCCCACCCGGAAGCGCAATTTTTAACCATGGCCCGGGATATCGCCCTGACCCACCACGAACGGTATAACGGAACCGGTTATCCCTACGGATTGGCCGGCGAGGACATTCCCCTGGCGGGACGCATTCTCGCGTTGGCCGACGTTTACGACGCCTTGACCAGCGAGCGGGTTTACAAAGCGGCCTATAGCCACGAAACCTCCCGATCGATCATCCTCGACGGTAGGGGCGAGCATTTCGATCCCAACATCGTGGATGCTTTTCTCCGTTGCGAGAAAGACTTTATTTCAACCCACCAGCAATTCCAGGAAAACACGCTCGAATGCGAGACCGAATCGAATCTTTGCGCCGAGGCCATCGCGATTTTATAAACCTTGCGGCGGCAATCGAAATTCTTTTGAAATTTTTGGGCATTAGGCGGCGGAAAAGCAAATTCCCGCCCGGCATAAATTCGCCATTTTGCCTAATCGTTAAACCCGTTACAACGCTCAAGACCTTTTTATCGCCTGCTTTTCTATTATTGTCGCATCGAGGCGAATCTTGCCGAATAATCTAAAAGCTTGAAATGATCGCAATCAAGGACCTTCTTTGACAACGGAGTATTTTATGTGGCGGAAACGGATGCCGCAGTTTTCCCTGGCAGCATGGCTTCTCATCGCAAGCATGACTTATGCCGATGGCGTGGTCCTCAACGGCACTTCGCCGCGTTCGATCGGACGCGGCGGAACCGATATCGCGCATGCCGACACCGCCGGAATCCTCTTGGATAATCCGGCCGGCGCGGTCAATATCCAAGGCGACAGGCTGTTCGAAGTCGGCGTGAACATGATGTTCACCGATTTCGGCTATGCCGATCCGCTCCGCTACGGAAATTCGAGCGAGTTCACTCCGCTGCCGGAAGTCGGATTCATCAGAAAAAGCACGAATGGAAATTGGGCTTACGGTTTGGGCGTGTTCGCGCCAGCGGGTTTTTCGGAGAGATATAGTTTGGAAGGACCGGTTCCATTTGTCGGACCGCAAAAGTACATGTCGTTCGGCAGTTTGGGAAAAATCCTGCCCGCCTTGGCCTATCGCGTCAACGATAAGCTCAGCGTCGGCGGAACGCTCGGCGTCGCCATCAGCCACGACGAACTCGAAGGGCCATATACGCTGCAAGGACCGGGAGTGTTTCGCGGCACGCCGACTTTGCTCGATCTGCAGGCCACGGGAGCCGCCCTCTGCTGGTCGCTGGGGATGCAATATAAAATGTCCGACGCCACGTCGCTCGGCCTAACCTACCAAAGCGAAAGCCGCCTTCAATGCAACGGTCCCACCACGGTAACCGTTCCCGGCATGGGCACCAGCGGATACGATACGCAACTCGATATCACCTGGCCGCAGTCGGTGGGCGTCGGCCTGCGCCACGAAATTTGCCCGCATCGAATCTTTTCCGTCGATGTGATCTGGTACAATTGGGCGAATGCCTTCGACGAATTGAGCATCGCGCTGACCGATCCGACGACTCCCGGTTTTCCGCCGATCGTCGAAAGCTTCCCGCTCCGCTGGCGCGACACCGTCTCGACCCGCCTGGGCTACGAATGGACCCTCGATAACGGGCACGTCGTTCGCTGCGGTTACGTCTATCACCGGAATCCCATTCCGAACGGCACGCTTACGCCGTTCATTCAAGCGACGGTCGAGCATTCGTTTTCGCTCGGCTACGGGCTGAACTGGCGCGGCTGGGACCTCGACCTCGGCTACATGCTCGGCTTCGCCCCCGATCGATACGTCGCCGTCAGCGATTTGGCCGGCAACGAGTTCGGCCAAAGCACGCAAAGCGCGAAGGTGCATTGCGCCGCCTTCAGCTTTACGAAAAGATATTAAGAGCTTATCCTAAAACCTCAATTCGTTGGGGTGGCAGTTGTACCGCCACCCCGTGAATCGCCGGATAGCAGGGGTGGCAGTACAACTGCCACCCCAACCGAGATGGTTTTAGGATAGGCACTAAGAGCCTCTCCCAAGAACCGGATGCGCTTCCGGCTTTTATTCGCCGTATTCTTTGATCTTCCGATACAGCGTCCGCTCCCCGATTCCCAGCATCTTCGCCGCTTCTTCGCGGTTGCCGGCGGTGAAGCGGAGCGTTTCGGCGATGAACATTTTTTCGAGTTCGTCGAGCGGCTTGCCGACCAGCGCGGCAAGGGAGGCCGGCGCGCCGTCGGCGGGTGGAGGCAGGCCGTCGCCGAGTTCCTCGGGCAGGTCGTCCACGTCCAGCAGGCCGTCGTAATCGACCACCACCATGCTCTCCACCACGTTGCGAAGCTGCCGGACGTTGCCCGGCCAATCGAACGCCAACAGCTTCTTCCGCGCGGCCGCCGACATGCCTTTGACTTGCTTGCCGTGCGCGGCGGAGAACTGCTTGATGAAGTAGTCGATCAAAATCGGAATGTCCTGGCTCCGCTCGCGGAGCGTGGGCAGGCGGACGGTGACGACCTTCAGCCGATGGTACAAGTCGCTGCGGAACGCGCCCTCTTGGATCGCCTCTTCGAGGTTGCGATTCGTCGCCGAGAGGATGCGAACCGTGACCTTGATCGGCGAGTTCGAGCCGACGCGGGTGATCTCGCCGTTCTCGATGACTCGCAGCAGCTTGATCTGCGTGGCCAGGGGCATGTCGCCGACCTCGTCGAGGAACATCGTGCCGCCGTGCGCGTACTCGAACTTGCCGACGCGGTCGGTCGAGGCGTCGGTGAACGCCCCTTTCACGTGGCCGAACAGCTCGCTCTCCAAAATGTTCTCCGAAAGCGCGGCGCAGTTGAGCGCGACGAAGGGCTTGCTCTTTCGCGGGCTGTTCTGGTGGATCGACTGCGCGACGAGTTCCTTGCCCGTGCCGGTCGCGCCTTGGATGAGTACGCTGGCGTGCGTGGGGGCGATGCGTTTGAGCTTCTCGATGACCTCGCGCATCTGCGAGCTGTCGCCCACCACCCCCTCGAAGCCGAACTTTTCGTCCAGCCGGCGGTTCAACTCGAAATTCGTCCGCCGCAGCCGGGCGCTTTCGGCGGCCTTTTCGGTGCTCGCCCGAAGTTGGGCGATATCGATGGGCTTCAGGAGATAATTGAACGCCCCGCGCTGCATCGCCTCGACCGCCGAGGGGATCGTGCCGTGGCCCGTCAAGAGGATGACCTCGGCGTCGGGCTGTTCCGATTTCGCCAGATCGAGGATGCCGAAGCCATCGACATCGCTCATTACTAAATCGGTAACGATCACGTCGAACGGGGTTTCCTTGATGACTTCCGCGCCCTTCCGACCCGAGGCGGCCACTTGGCAACGGCAGCCGATCCGCTCGAGGCTTTCGGCCACGGTCTCGGCGTGGTCCCGATCGTTGTCGATAATCAGCACCTCGGCGGGCGGATCGAGGTGCGTTTCCGGTTTTTTCGGGAGATTGGCGGCATCTTTCATGCCATCGATGATACCAGAAAAGGGGGCGGGGGGCGAGGGGCGGTGGCATAAAAAGGGGACATTACTGATATTGACGAGTCCGCAACGAGATGCTAATATACCCTCATGCCACGAACCGCTCGATCTACTGAAGGAGGAATGGTCTATCACGTTCTCAACCGGGGGAACGGTCGGATGCGGATTTTTCACAAGGCGAATGATTTCGCGGCGTTCGAGCGCGTGCTGGCGGAAGGCTTGGAGCGCTATCCCGTGGAATTGTTCACGTATTGCCTGATGCCCAACCACTGGCACCTCGTGCTTCGGCCGAAGACCGATGAGGCGCTGGGACAGTGGATGCGTTGGGTGGGCGTCACGCACGTCCGTCGCCACCACGAGCACTACCATAGCCGCGGCGGCGGGCATGTCTATCAAGGACGGTTCAAGAGTTTTCCCGTGGCGGAGGACGATTATTTTCTGGCCTTGTGCCGCTACGTCGAGGCCAATCCGCTGCGGGCCGGCCTGGTGGATCGGGCGGAACAATGGCAATGGAGCGGGCTTTGGCGACGTGCGCAAGGTTCGGGCGGGGAGGGTGAATTGGCGTTGAGTTCCTGGCCGGTGGAAAGATCGCGGAACTGGATCGCGTGGGTCAATCGCGATCTGAACGACGAGCAATTGGAAACGCTCCGAACCTGCGTGCGGCGAGACCGCCCCTTCGGGCATGAAACCTGGGTACGGGAGACTGCCGCCCGCCTGGGGCTTGAGTACAGCCTTCGCGGTCCCGGCCGGCCACCTGCCAAATCCATTTATCAGTAATGTCCCCTTTTCATGCCTCTTGGATTCCATCGTACAAGCCCTGAAAACCTATTTGACCACCGGCCAACTACCACCATTGCCTCCATAAATACGACAAAAAACTAAACTGTTACCTCAACACGAAGTCAAACCATTAAAATGCTTTGGCAGGATAAACAACGCCCTCCATTTCCGGACTGACCGGAAAGGAGGGCGATCGCAACAAACCTCTACCCGACCTGTGGGAAACTCAGGCATTCCGAACAGATCGACGGCGGATGGTCCAAATTGTTCCAATCGCGGCGATGGTCAAGAGCGCCAGGCTGCTCGGTTCGGGCACGGCAGCGACGGGCGTCGCGCCGCCAATGACCAGCGATCCGACGGCGATCGAGGAAGCCGTCAACGTCGAGGAATCGCCGACGTGCAGCGTTCCGTTGCCGCTAATGGCACTCAAGGCCGCCGAACCGCCGCTTAACTGCAAGGACATGGTTCCGCCCTCGATGATCGTTGCGCCGGTGTAGGTTGGAGCGGCAGTCAACAGCAAATCGCCGAGGCCTTTCTTGGTCAGTCCGGCATTGCCCGATATAACCGCGGGAACCGTCAACGTGTCGATAGCGTTCGGCACGTCGATGGCGCCGCCCGTTCCGGCGAGCTTGATCCCACGATTTGCATTAGTGCTGAAGGAAGCGGAGGCTTGCAGCGAGCCGCCATCAAGCACCAAATGAGCCGGGGCGAGCGCAGCGGGAGCGGCGCCCAGATTGCCGTCGGTCGAGACGCTCAAGACGCCTTGCTTGACGGTGGTAATGCCGGGATAAGTATTCGCGCCGCTGAGAACGACTTTGCCGAGTCCTATCTTGGTGATATCGAAAGCGGTGCCCACGCCGCTACCGACTCGAATGACGCCGGAGAAGACCACCGTCCCGCCATCGGCGGCAGAGAGGGCCGCGCCCTTGGCCGCGCCGCTACCGGAACCGAGGATCAAATCTCCCGAGAATGTAGTCGTGCCGGAGGCGTTGGCGCCGCCGACGGTGGAAATACCCGTGTTGCCCAGTTGCACGTTGACGTCGCGGTCCACGGTGACGCCCGCGGTATTGATGTAAAATCCCGCGTCGGCGGCGCCGCTCGTGTTGCCCAAGAGAATGAGGGCATTCGCGCCCGTGGCGTTGCCCAACGGTCCGTTCGCTCCTTCAAAAACGTCGGTGCCGACGAGGAGCGTACCGCTGCGGATTGCGGTAAATCCGCCATAGTCGCTATCGACGCCCGTCAAAGTCGTCGTGCCGGTCCCAGCGCGAACGAAGTTTCCGACGTCTCCGGGTACGGTTGCTCCATTCACGCCTACGGTGATTTTCCCGGAAAAGACATCCGTGGTATTCCCGTACAATGTAAAAGAGTCGCCCGAGTGGATGATGGCGATGCCCGCGCCGGCCAGTCCGCCGAAATCTTCGCCATTTCCGTAGGAATCGTCGAAAATCGCGCCGGCGGCGACCGTAA
Source organism: Pirellulales bacterium (assembly GCA_020846145.1). Classification (GTDB taxonomy): domain Bacteria; phylum Planctomycetota; class Planctomycetia; order Pirellulales; family Thermoguttaceae; genus JADLEL01. The sequence goes on from JADLEL010000033.1 coordinate 22,128, forward strand.
CGAGCGTCGAATCCGATTGCGTGGAAGCGGTCAAGTTGCGGAGCGTGCCGGCCTCGATGGACTGGTTGAAAAATCCTCCTTGACCTTTCGCCAATACGAGCGTACCCGCGCCTTTTTTCGTGAAGGTATTGCCCGGATCGGCGGTAATGGTAGCGTTCAAGACAATGTTATTGCCATTCGTGTCGAGGGAGCCGCCGAGAGGGCTGACGGTGAGGGGATTGATGAAGTCGAATCCGTCGGTTGCCAGGAATTGCAGTTCCCCGCCTTCGAGGTTCACGGTCCGCGTTCCCAAGCTGATGGTATCGGCGACGGCCAATCGTCCGCCGGCGTTCACGGTAACGTCGGAGGCGAGCTTCGGTGCCGCTCCGGCCGTCAAGACGAGCGTACCGCCGGAGATGGTCGTGCCGCCGGTGAAATCGTTGAACGTTTCCACGGTCAGAGTACCGGAGCCTTGCTTGACGAGCGCCCCCGATCCGGTGATTTTTCCCGTACCCGAGAACGTGTAGTCGCGCGCGGAGTTATTCACGAACACATTCAAGGGCATCACGTTGGCGGGAATGTTGATGGTGGTTTGAAGAACGTCGGCGCCGTCGTCGAAGATTACTTGATCGCGCTGCGGCGTTTCGCGGTAGGTCGTCGCCGTGCCCGAGTCCTTTTCTTTCCAATTCGTCGTCGTGGCGTCCCAATTGTTGTCCGCGACTTGACCGATCCACCGCGGCGTATTGTCTTGCGTGATATTGAAATTGATGGAGGTTCCCGTGTCGGACAAAAAGCCGACGAAGCGGTTGTAGCTGGTATTGAGTTGAAAACCAGCCAATCCCGCGCCGCCCAATGTTCCGCTATAGCCGATAAGGGGAATGTTCGTATCCAGCGGATTCCAATATCCCATATTTTGAATATTGACCAGGGTCTTGTTCGCTCCAGAGACCGTTAATCCGCCCGCCGTGCTGACGTTCAGCAGGTCGCTGGTAGCCGTGCCCGCGCCGCCGATCCGGATCGTGAGATAGGTATCCCCCGCGGTGTTGTCGAAGTTCAACTCTTCGACATTCAAAACACCGGCCGCCACGGCGCCGGGAGCGACCGCGCCGCGAACGGTAAGCGCGATTCCCGCCGTGCCGTCCACCGTGCCGATGCCGCGCAGGGTCTGCATAGGTCCGACGACGAAGCCGGATAGAGCCGTGAGATCGAAAGTCGCGGGAACGGCGGCGCTGATGCCGACGGTAATCGTCGAACTGCTAGCGATGGATCCGGTGGCGGCGATTTTCAAGGTTCCGGCTTCCACGGTCGTGGGACCGGAATGCAGATTCGCACCCGAAAGGGTAAGCAATCCCGTGCCAATCTTATTGATCCCCAACGATCCGCTGGTGTTGCGGAGAACGCCGGAAAATTCGCTGGATTGATCGTTTCCTCCGACGATGAGGGTATAGGAGTCGGATCCCGCCTTGTTGTCGATCGTGCCGTTGCCCGACAGCCCGTTGACGGCGGCATTGTAGCCGTTGAGGTCCAACGTGCCGTTGATCGTCAAGTTTCCAAAATTCGGACCGGAGGGGAGTATCGCGTTCGCGCCCAATTTGACGGAGCCTAAACCGCCGATGGCCAGGTTCGTCGTCGCGGATCCCGAAACGGCTCCGGCGAGAGTCAGGCTGGAGCCGTTGGCGATGCCGACCGCGGCGTCGGCAGTCAAATTCAAGCCGGCGTTGATGACGTGCGAACCCGCGAGGACCTCGATGGCCGGCGTACCGCCGGTGTTTTTCAAGAGGATCGAGGATGTCGTTCCCGCCGTGCCGATCGCGTAGCTCGCGAGGGCGTTGTCGAAGGTCAGTTTGCCGGCCATCATCGTGCCGCCTTCATCGAGGGCGACGGTGTCGGAGAGGAGCAGATTTCCGCCGAACTTCGCTTCGACGCCGTCGGCGTTGGGAATCGCGTTCGAAGTCCAATTCGCGGCGTTATACCAGATGCCGCCGTTCGCGGGCGACCATTCGCCGGAATCGTAGCGCAGGTTTCGGTCGATGATATCGGCATTGTCCGGCAGGAAGGCGAAGCTGAAGGCCATTTCGGTGAGGCCGGGCGATTCGAGCGTGCAGGCGTTCAAATCGCGGGATTGAATGATCCACGTATTCCCACTCGCTTGGTACGAAACGATGTTGTCGTTGTTATTCGTCGTCCCGCCTTCCATGCTGATCATCAAGGTGCCCATCGACTCGTTGTAACCGGGAATCGTCAAGGTATAGGTTCCCTCGATCGTCGTCGATTTGACGACGGTGAAATTTCCCTGTCCAATATTCGTGCTGCCGTCCCCCTTGATGCGGCCCATCGGCAACAAAATGGGATCCTTTTGACCCGTGGGAATGAATCGCGAACCCAAGGGCATATAGACGAAGGCGATGGGATCGTTTTCGCCGCCGCCGCCGCTCGTGGCGCTATGATGGGCATAGAGGCTGAAAGTGCCGTCGGCGTTGGGTTTGGACATGCCGAAATTGTCCTCGTTCTTCGCGCCCGTGACCAAGAGGATGCCGTTTTGGCTCGATCCGTTGGCTTGATCTCCCGCCGTTAGCCCCGTGAGATCGACGGAGTAATAACCCGCGGGAGTCGCGAGGTCCCCGAACTGCACTCCGAGAGAGATGCTCGGATGACCGATGACCGTCGTCATTTCGCCGTTATTGGCGGAATTTTCGACATCCGCGCCCAGCCAACCGTAGGCTCCGTAGGAGTAACGGAACCAGGCGGCGGCGACGTTGATGTTTTTCTCCGCGCCTGCCACGCCCGATTGGAAAATGGGAACGTAATAAGTGTTCCCGCTAATCTCCATCGTGCTCGTCGCGTAGAACGTCCCCAGGGGATCTCCGGTCGCGGAGTTGTCGCGGCCGTTTTCGCGCACGCAGGTCATTAAAACGCCGTTGAGCGAGGCGTTGACGCCGCTCGGAGCGACCCAAATATTGTAGTCGCCGCGGTTGCTCCCATCACGAATCATAAATTCCGGACTGCCTCCGGCCTTGGTTACCGTAACGCTCGTTGTGTTGTTGCCGGCGTCGTTTTGCACGACATCGATTCTGGCGTGAACCACGGCTGCCCCGATATTTTCACACAGCGAGAAGAGCGCCGAAACGCCCAACATCACGATCGCGCCCCCTAAGTACTTGAACCTGCTCATCTTTCCCTCCTCATAAAATGGAACTTGAAACGAGTATGCAACACAGGTCCGGATTCTACAGAAGGCGTGTTAGAGCTTGATAAGCGGGAAATGAGAGTTCAATTTTTTATCCGTGAAAACCTTGCTAAGACCGTTGCATTAACCGACGTCCGCAACACTCAATCGCCAAATGCGAGCAACGAGAAGATTATTCGGAAAATGAGTTACCCCGCATTCTTCATCAAAGCGATTTGTAGAAGCGGCATCTTGCCGCTTTTGCCTAAAATGCGGCAGGATGCCGCATCCACGATGTTGATGAATAATCCCGGTTAAGTTGAGTTCAGTTCAAAACGAAGAAAATGGGCGGCACGAATCGCGATATGGGCACGCGCCCGAAATATATTATTCAAAAAAATAAAACTTTTATCACCATCGTAATGGTGCGCTAATACTTTTCTCATGGACTTTTGTTCTAAAGAACTGCCATCGATTGAGAAATTGCATATTGGACAAAGAAAAGTTGTGCCGGATTTGAAATTCCTCCACCCAAGCCGGTTGCCGCATATCATGCCGAATTACGGAATCAACGTCGTAAAAGGGAAAAAGCATCCCGTATTTATTGCGATCCTATTGCTCAATGTTATGCCCTTAATGACCGGTTGTGGAAACGAGGACTTGCCGGTTTATCCGGTTGCCGGAGGGGTGCGGTTTCAAGGAAAGCCCGCCGCCGGCGCGGAAGTGATATTCCATCCCCTCTCCGGCCCCGCGAAGGGAACCAGACTTCGTCCCAACGGCCGCGCGGACGAGTTCGGCAAATTCGCGTTGGGCACGTATCGAGCGGGCGACGGCGCGCCGGCGGGGGAATATCGCATCGGCGTGGTATGGCCCGGCCCTCTGCCCAACGCGGCGCCCGGCGATTCCGAAGCGTCTCATGGCGGCCCCGACCGGCTGCGAGGACGTTACGGCGATCCCGAAAAATCCGGCCTGAAAGCAACGGTGTCCGATTCGAACAACGAGCTTCCTCCCCTCGAACTAAAATAGCATTATTTCAAAGGAGCATGAGATGAAATTATCGAGAAAAAACGGTCGTGGATTGGCCCCGCGGGGCTTTACCCTGGTCGAGCTGCTGGTGGTGATTGCGATTATCGGCATCCTGATCGCGCTTTTGCTGCCGGCCATCCAAGCCACCCGCGAAGCCGCCCGGCGCATGCAATGTTCCAACAACATGCGCCAGATCGGCTTGGCGACCTTGAGTTACGAGGACGCGTACAAGCACTTTCCCAAGCCGTACGTTACGACTCCGGCGAATCACAGCATGTTCACGCTCATCCAGCAATACATGGAAAACAACTCCATTTACAAGATGATCGACCTGAAAAAAAATTGGAACGATGCCGCCAACAAGGCGGCGGTGGATAACGACATCGCCGTTTTCGTATGTCCCAGCGCCCCTTCCGGCCGGCATTTCATCAACGACTACGGCCCTTGCTTGACGTACTCCTCGGGCGCGATCGGCGTGCTGACCGCCGCCCGCGCGATCAAACGGCGGGACAATTACGATGGGTTGCTGGCGGTTTACGACCGAAAAGTCGTAAGGATCAAAGAAGTCAAGGATGGCCTTTCGCACACCATCATGCTCACCGAAGACGGCGGGCGTCCCTCCATGTATGCGGGGAATTCGCTCGTCGGCGCCGGCGTTTCCGGCGCGCGATGGGCGGACCGCGCGAACGAATTCATCATCCACGACACCTGCGCCGGCACGACCCAGGTCTTCAACTGCCACAACAACAACGAAATCTACAGTTTCCATAAAAAGGGCTGCAATTTCCTCTACGGCGACGGCGCGGTCCGCTTCCATTCCAACGACATCGACATGGAGGCCTTTTGCTCGCTGTTCACCCGCGACGGGAAAGATTTCGTCGAGAACGGATTTGTGCAATAATACACGGGTGCATTCGCGGATGCGCCCAGCAGCATTGCCGCCACGGATGGCTCCACGCCATCGATTTGCGATTCGCGAAGTTGGCTGCGGCAAATCGCCCGGCGCGAGCCGTCGCCATGAAAATAAAACGGAATTCTCGCGGAATTTTAGCGAAGGACGCGTAAATCCCTAACAATAGCCCGGTACAATTCCTTCAATTCAATCGATTGCCGATGCGGCAGGATTACGAACGATCGGCGGGCGGCCGAATGGCCATCGCCGGTAGTTCGCGCGGCCCGATTTTTCCCGGAAATCGAACGCTCGATCCTCGCATCGCGGATTAACCCATCCCGGCGGATGCCATCCAACCGTCGGCGCGCGCGACCCATGGATTGCTCCGTGGGTTTTTGTATTTTGGGGCACGAAAAGGGGACATTACTAATTATGACGAGTCCGCAACGAGATACTAATATGCCTTCATGCCACGAACCGCTCGATCTACTGAAGGAGGAATGGTCTATCACGTTCTCAACCGGGGGAACGCTCCGAACCTGCGTGCGGCGAGACCGCCCCTTCGGGCATGAAACCTGGGTACGGGAGACTGCCGCCCGCCTGGGGCTTGAGTACAGCCTTCGCGGCCCCGGCCGACCACCTGCCAAATCCATTAATCAGTAATGTCCCCTTTTCATGCGCCCCGGTTCAACTCTTTGAATTTCTTCTCGTCCGCCGCCGCTTTTTCCTTTTCGCCGAGTCGTTCGTAGGCTTGGGCCCGGTATTGGTAGATTTCGGCGTAGTCGGGGAGCATTTTTAGGGCAGTGCCGAATTCTTCGACGGCTTCCTTGGGCCGGTTCAGTTTCAGGTGGCAGCGGCCGAGCCAGAGATGGACGTCGGCGTGGTCGTATTGCCCGTCGGTTTCGCCGCACATCGCGGCGAGCAACCGCGCCGCCTTATCGAACTCGGAAATATCGAACAGATGCTCGACGGTGAGCCAATCGTACTGCCGGGCGTAAGGCTGCCAGGGATAGGCCGACTTATCGGTGAAGCCTTTCAGCGCCTCGTCGGGCTGGTCCCACCACTGGGCGAACCAGAGCGTCGGCTGGGTTGAGAGTTGCTGCTTCGCGGCGAAGGGGAGAAACACTTTCAAGTAGAACGCCCGCGTCTGCTGCGCGGCGACGACTTCGTGCTTGACGATTCCGCCGACGAACGCCTCCTTCGAGACCTTGCCCGCCGCGGCCCGTTCGTGCAATTTGACGAAATGCCTGGCGTTGTTGATGTTGTGCAGTTCATAGACTGCGCCGGCCCAAAGCTCCTCGAAGTTGCGCGGGCGGCCGACGCGGCGGCCGTGCGTATATTCGGGATGCACTTGGATCGAGCCGTGCTCGGTTTCGCCGGGCGCGGTGTGCTCGGCGTCGGAGTCGGTCGGCGGTTCGGGGTCCCAATCGATGAGCGAGCCGAGGTCCTCGCCGGCGAATTTCCGCGCCGCCCAATCGCGCAAGAACCCCGACTCCGCGGCGTATTCCGCCATTGCCGGGCGGTCGGCGAGCATCTTGCGCACTTGTTGGCGGCCGTGTTCCAACGCCGCGGGCGGAAGCGGCTTGTCGGTCGTCGGCTTGTAGTCCCCGCCCACGTCGCCGGGATGCAACTCGACGGCGGACTTGAGCGCGGCCGCGCCCTTTTCGTAATCGCCGTTATCCAGCAAGGCCACGGACAACATGCCCTGATACTTCGCCTCTTTCGGCTGGAGTTTGACGGCCTCGGTGAAGTCGATAATCGCTCGATCGAAGCGCTTTCGCGTCAAGGCCCGCGCGCCGCGCTCGAAAGCGTCGGCGGCGTCATCGCCGCGGAGCATCGACGAAGCACATCCAAGGCCGATAAACAAAATCGCCGAAGTTACCGCATTTTTGCGGACGAGGGTGTTTTTAGCTGCTTGCATATCGAGCTTTCGCTGGGGGCATGGTGGGTTCGGGCCAATTGGGCTGCAATCGAGCAGCCCCGACGCCGTTTCATGTCCCGCGTGGAATAAAAGGACAGTTTGGAAATCTGTCCTATGAATGGGCGGGCTTGGGAATCGTACCGTTATTATTATATTTCGGCTTGTCGGACTGGAACAAATCATCCTTCAAACGAATGCCCGATCCGCGCGCCTGGATTTTTCATAAACGAAGAGTTTCCAGGAAAATAGCGGGAAATGAAGGCATTGAAAATACATAGTTCCGATGGGTGGTTGCTGGAAGTCGGTTATCGTGTAGCAACTCCCCCAAACGCATAATTTTCCAATAAAAGCGGGCTAGCGTTAAAAAACATCCTCTTGGGGATGGAAAATTTCTTCGCTTGCCCTTGCAATTCTCTAAAAATTCGTCAAACTGAGTGATTCTCTTTGGGCGATAGGAGAGAAATTGTCGAAATCAGATCATTAAATCCTTCGCAGGGCGCGATTGCTAACCCCCGGCGATTAAATAACTTACATCATATATCAGAGCCACGGACCCCACCATCAGGGCGGGTCTTGAGGAGGCGGTAATGGCAGAACAATTATCGGTTGAATTGCGCGAAAATCAGGGAAAACTGAACAACCGCCGCTTGCGCCGCGGCGGCCATGTGCCGGCGGTGCTCTACGGCCACGGCTTGGAAAATGTCAAGCTTTCGGTGTCCGAAGATGCCCTTTCGCTGGCCCTTCGGCACGGCAGCCGGTTGGTCGATTTGGCGGGCGGGGTCAACGAATCGGCCTTCATCCGCGATTTGCAATGGAACACCTGGGGTACGCAGGTGCTGCACGTCGATTTCACGCGGATTTCAGCCGACGAAGAGGTCGAAGTAACGATCGCCATCGAACTCCGCGGCGAGGCCCCCGGCGTGCGCGCGGGAGGCGTGGTCGAGCATTTAATCCATCAGGTGGAAATCGCCTGCCCCGCCGGTTCCATTCCCGAAAAACTCAAGGTCAACATCAACCACTTGAAGTTGGAAGATAAGATTCTTTTATCTCAATTGGAGATTCCGCAAGGCGCCCGCTTGCTCGCAGATGATCTGGAGGCGGTGATTGTGCAATGCGTGGTGCCGGCCGAACTGCCCGAAGAAGAAGCGGCCGCAGCCGTCGAGGGCGAGCCGGAAGTCATCGGCGCGAAGAAGGAAGAAGAGGAAGCGGCGGAGAAATAAGTGGATGAAACTGGTGGTCGGACTGGGTAATCCGGGTCGGAAGTACGAAGGAACCCGGCACAACGTCGGCTATATGATTTTAGCCGGCTTGGCCCGCAAGTTCGGCCGGCCGCCCGTGAAGGAAAAGTTCCGCGCGGAAGTGATGGACGCGGAAATCGGCGGTGAAAAAGCGTTGCTGATGACGCCGCTGACCTTCATGAACTTAAGCGGCCTGAGCGTGGCGGAAGCGAAAAGTTTTTATAAAATACCCGCGCAGGATTTGCTCGTTATTTGCGACGACCTGAACCTGCCGCTGGGTAAACTGCGGATTCGGGTCCAAGGGGCCTCGGGCGGGCAAAAAGGGCTGGAGGATATCATCCGCCGGCTGGGCACCGAGGAATTCCCCCGCCTCCGCGTGGGCATCGGCAATCCGCCGGAGAACTGGGACTGGGCCGATTTCGTGCTGAGCAAGTTCGCCAGGGACGAGCAGCCGACGATCGAAGAATCCATCGTTCGCGCCGCCGAGGCCGTGGAAGCCTGGGCGCGCGAAGGCATCGAATACTGCATGAATCATTTTAATAAAGGGATTGGAGATTAGGGATTGGGGATTGGAAAACGGAATCGCTTGCATCCTTGCCCCCGAACCCCGAATCCTGAACCCTGAACCCTTTCGAGGAGCATCGCCTTGGCTCAAACCGTTTATGAAGGATTGTTTATTTTCGACTCGACGCGCTACGGCCGCGACCAGGACGGGGTGCCGGGCCAAGTCAACGAGCTGATCGAAAAACTCGGCGGCGAGGTGCTCGTGAGCCGGTTGTGGGACGAGCGCCGCTTGGCGTTCCCCATCAACGGGCAGCGCAAGGGCACTTACTGGTTGACGTACTTCCGCCTGGAAAGCACGAAACTGCCCGAACTCAAGCAGCCCTGCTCGATCAACGAGAACATCCTCCGCGTGTTGTTTTTGAAGGTCGAGCCGCGGATCGTCGATGCGTTGGTCAACCACGCCCGCACGGCGCCGGTGTTGGCCCCGCAGCCCGCGGAAGCCGCTCCCCCTCCCGCCAAAGTTGTTGCCGCCGTCGTGCAGCTTAGTCCGGAAGAGTTGAACGTCAATTTGGATGCGGTTGAGTAAGATTATTAGGGATTGGAGATTAGGGATTAGGGATTGGAAAAGATACGAACCAATTTCGAAGTAACAAGAACCCAGTTCCCCAATCCCCTATTTCCCAAACCGGAGCAATCCTCATGGCCAGTCACAACCGAGTGATTCTGATCGGCAATTTGACCCGCGATCCGGAATTGCGCTATCTCCAGAGCGGGATGGCGGTCGTTGACCTCGGTTTGGCGGTGAACGATAAGCGGAAAAATGCCGCCGGAGAATGGATCGACGAGACGACCTTTGTGGATGTAACGGTGTGGGGCCGCACGGCCGAAGTCGCCGGGGAATATTTGACCAAAGGTTCGCCGGTTTTTATCGAAGGCCGGCTGAAGCTCGACACCTGGGAAACCGACGGCCAAAAACGATCGAAGTTGAAAGTAGTTTGCGAAAAAATGCAATTGATCGGCGCGAAAGGCCAAGGGGGGCAGGGCGGCCCCGGTTCCCGGCCGCCGATGGCGCGTCCCGCCGGCGCGGGCAATCAGTACAATCGAGCGCATCAGAGCGATCAAGCCGATGCATACAGCCAGCCCGCCCCGCCAGACGATTTCGGCGATCCCCCGCCGGACATGCCCGGCGGGGACGAGATTCCCTTTTGAGAAGTAAAAAACGACAGTAAGCGTTCACGCCACGGTCGGGGACTGGTCCATTTTTCGGCGGGAAAACGTATTTTGTGGACAAACGGTAGGCCGAAAACATGGACCTGTCCCCTTCCCGCGGCGCGAGGGGGACAGTCCCATTTTCGCGGCGATTAAGCA